>JBILED010000142.1:0-7074 GCA_044352305.1 Gemmatimonas sp. | reverse complement strand
TCGCGCCGCGCCTCCGCCAGCGCCCGCGAACGCGCAGCCGCCATGCGCAGCGTGGCGTCCAGCGTCACCGGCGGCGCCGGCTTGGCCAGCAGCGCCACCGCGGCGCTCTCCTCCATCTCGGCCGGGCTCAGCTGCAGCGACAGGTCGCCGGTGATCAGCACCACCGCCGTCCCCGGCAGCTCCCGCGCGATGGCCGCCGCGGCCTCCGCGCCGCTGGCCCCCGGCAGGTGCTGATCCAGCAGCACCGCGTCGGGCGCCAGCTGCCGCGCCTGCGCCACCGCCTCGGGTCCCGTGGACACCTCGGCCACCACCAGGTGCCCCAGGACCCCCAGCAGGTCCACCAGCGTGGAGCGCTCCAGCGCATTGTCCTCCGCCACCAGCACGCGGAGCATGGTCGTCTCGGTCATCGCGTCACCCACAGTCCGGCACGAGGCGGTGACGCCCCGCGACATGAGCCTGCAATTCGGCGATCGGCCACGGCTTGCGCAGCACGAACGCCACCCCGGAGGCCCCCTCGCGCTCCGGCCCGGCATCCCACCCGGTCACCACCCCCGCCCGCAGGGTGGGCCACCCCTGTTGCACCTCGCGCACCAGCGCCCAGCCGTCGCCGTCGGGAAGCCCGGCATCGACGAGCAGCAGGTCGAACGGGGCGGAGGAGGCGGCGGCGGTCCCGCCCGGGGCGGTGGCGAGCCGCGCCCGCGCCCCCGCACAGTCCCCCACCGCCTCCACCGCGTGCCCGTCCGCTCGCAGGATCCGGACGAGGAACTCGCGGCTGTCCTCCTGGTCCTCCACCACCAGGATGCGCAGCGCCGTGGGCGCCGCGACCGCGGTGGCGCCGCCCCCCGCCTCCACTTCCACCGGTGAGGCCGGCGGCCCCTCCGCCTCCGCAGGCGCCGCCTCGGCCGGCAACCGCAGCACCACCTCGGTGCCGCGCCCGGGGACCGAGGCGATCGACGCCGTGCCGCGGTGGCGACGGGCAATCCCGTACACCTCGGCCAGCCCCAGCCCCGATCCGCGCACGCCCTTGGTGGTGAAGAACGGTTCGAAGGCGCGCTCGCGCACCTCCGCGCTCATCCCCGCCCCGCTGTCCTGGACTGCCACGCAGGCGTCGCCCCCCTCGCGGAAGGCGCGCACCGTCAGCGTCCCCCCCGCAGGCATGGCGTCCACGCCGTTCTGCACCAGGTTCACCAGCGCCTCCCGCAGCTCGCCGGGGATGCCGCGCACCCACACCCCGGGGGGCAGGTCGCGCACCACGCGCACCGCCGCCCCCCCGGGCCTCGCCTGCCACGCGGGCTCGGTGAACGCCAGCACCTCGGCCGCAATGGCCGACAGGTCGGCCGGCTGGTCGCCACCATGCAGCGGCTCCTGTCGGATGAAGCGCCCCACGCGCGAGGCGATGGCCGCGCCGGTCTCCGCCGCCTTGCGGATCCGGTCGGCGTAGTCCCGCACCGCCGCCGGCGACTCGGCATGGTGCCGCAGCAGGTACGCGGCCGCCATGATGGGGTTGAGCACGTTGTTCACGTCGTGCATCACCCCGGCCGCCAGCTGGCCCACCGCCGCCAGACGCCGGTCGCGCAGCTGCCCTTCCTGCGAGGCCAGCAGCGCCTGCGACCGCTCTTCCACCAATCGCGCCAGGCGGGCCTCCCCCTCGGCAGGCTCCACTGCCGCGTCGGGAGCGGCCGGCAGCTCCACCACCACCACCCCGCGCACCGCGCCGGTGACGTCGCGCATGGGCTGCGCATGCACCACCACCCGCACCACCGCGCCGCCGCGGCGCAGCTCCAGCGGCTCCCCCGCCACCGCCTGGCCGGCCAGCGCCCGCATGGCCGGCGCGTCGAGGAACGACAGCGGCCGCGCGTGCCGCAGGTCGTGCGGCGCCTGCAGCTCCCACAGGGCGCGCACCGTGGGCACCGCGCGCCCCGCCACCGCCGCCTCGGCCGCCGGATTGCGATGGAGCACCGCGCCCGCGGCATCGGCCACCCACACCGGCACCGGGAGCCCCGCCAGCAGGGCGTCCCGCTCGCGCGCCGCCGCCTCGGTGGCGCGCGTGTGCGCCACCAGGTCGGTCACGTCGGTGGCGCACGCCAGCACGCGCCCCTCGGGGAGCGGGACCAGCCGCAGCTCCACCAGCTGCCTCGTCTCCCCCAGGGGCAGTTGCAGTGTCTCCGGCTGCCCCCGCACGGCCACGCGCGCCGCCGCCGCGGGCGCCGTCTCCCCCAAGGGAAGGAGGACCACGTGCCAGGACTGCGTGGCCAGCGGCGCGCGCGCGTCGACCGCCAGCCAGCCGTGCGCGCGGGCGTTGGCGGCCACCAGCTGCCCGTCCCCCTCAAACAGCACGGCGGCACACGGGAGCCCCTCCAGGAGGGGTCCCAGCGCGTCCACCGGGGGGGCTGTCAGGACGGACATGGCGGCGGCAGCAGGACGCGGGGGCCAAGGCCCAGCCGACGACGTCGCCGCTGGCGGACGGACACCGACGGGTCGTCGGTCGCGTCCAAGCGCGTGCCCCCAGGGCACACCCGCAAGCTAGCCCTGCGACAGGGCATGGTCAAACCAGCGGGGCCGGGGTAGGTTGGCGCCATGCCCTCCCCCTCCGTCCGCGGCACCCTCGCGCGCGTCCTGCTGGTCCAGGCGGTGGCCGTGCTGCTGCTGTGGGCCCTGCAGCTGCGCTACGCGCCCCCCGCCGCCCCGTAACGCCGCTTCCCAGGCGCCCATGACGCTCCACTGGATCAACTGGGTCATCGTGGCCGTCTACCTCGCCGTGGTGGTGGGCGACGGCCTCCGCCGCACCCGCGGCACCGCCACGCTCGACGGCTACCTGCTGGCCAACCGCTCGCTCCCCTGGTGGGCGGTGGGGCTGTCGGTGATGGCCACGCAGCTCTCCGCCATCACCCTCATCGGCACCACCGGACAGGGCGCCACCGACGGGCTCCGCTTCATCCAGTTCTACCTGGGGCTGCCGCTGGCGATGGTGCTGCTGGGGGTCACGCTCGTCCCCTTCCTGCACGGCGCGCGCGTCTACACCGCCTACGAGTACCTGGAGCGCCGCTTCGACGCGCGCACCCGCGCCCTCACCAGCCTGCTGTTCCTCCTCTCGCGCGGGCTCTCCTGCGGCACCATCCTGGCCGCGCCCGCGGTGGTGCTGTCGGCGTTCTTCGGCTGGCCCATGGCCTGGTGCGTCGCGCTCATCGGCGTCCCCACCATCGCCTACACCGTGCTGGGGGGCGTGCAGGCGGTCACCTGGGCCGACGTGAAGCAGATGGCGGTCATCACGGTCACCCTCGCGCTCATCGTGGGGGTGCTCTGGTGGAAGCTCCCCGTGCCGCTGGACGACGCGCTGCGCGTGGCCGGCAGCACCGGGCGGCTGGCCGCCTTCGACACGCGCGTCACGCTCACCGAGACGTACACGCTCTGGTCGGGGCTCATCGGCGGCACCTTCCTGATGCTGTCGTACTTCGGCACCGACCAGAGCCAGGTGCAGCGCTACCTCGCGGCGCGGTCGGTGGACGAGGCGCGCACCTCCCTGCTGATGAGCGCGTACTGGAAGATCCCGCTGCAGGCGCTGATCCTGCTGACGGGGGTGCTGGTGTACCTCTTCTACGTGTTCACCCCCGCGCCCATGCTGTACAACCCGCGGCACGAGGCGCTGCTGCGCGAGCGCGCGCCGGCGGAGTACGCGGCGCTCGAGGCGCGCCATGACGCGGCCCTCACGCAGCGCGCCGGCGCCGCGTTGGCGCTGGGGCGGGCCGAGGCCCCTGCCGACCGGCGTGCGTGGCAGCAGGCGGTGGCAGGGGACCAGCAGGTGGTGGACGCGGTGCGCGCCGAGGCGCTGGCTGCCGCCGGGCGGGTCACCGGCGAGCCCACCCGCGACGTGAACTACGTCATGCCCCGCGTGGTGCTGGACCACCTGCCGCTGGGGCTCGCGGGGCTGTTCCTCGCGGCCGTGCTGGCCGCGGCGATGTCCAGCATCGCCGCCGAGCTGAACGCGCTGGCCACCGCCACGGTGGTGGACTTCTATCAGCGGTGGGTGCGCCCCGAAGCCGCCGACTCGCACCTGCTGGCCGTCTCCAAGGGGGCCACGGCGGCGTGGGGCGTGGTGGCGTGCGTGGTGGCCACCTTCGCGGCCACGCTCGGCTCGCTCATCGAGGTGGTGAACCGCTTCGGCTCGTTCTTCTACGGCTCCATTTTGGGGGTGTTCCTGCTGGCCATGGTCCCCGGCGCGCGGGCGCGCGGTGCCTTTGCCGGGCTGCTGGCGGGGATGGCGACCGTGGCGGCGGTGTCGTTCGGCGCGCCGCAGGTGAGCTTCCTGTGGCACAACGTCATCGGCGCGGTGGTGGTGGTGGTGGTCGGGGCGGCCGAGACGCGGCTGCGCGGCGCGCGGGGGTGAGCGGAGGGCGCGGTGCGCCCCCCGTCGCCCGCTACCGCGCCGGCGCCACCAGGTTGGCCAGCAGCCGCGCCGCCCCCGGCACGCCGGCGGGAAGCTGCCGGAACAACGCCAGCGTGACGTACGTGAAGCGCCCGCGCCCCACCGGCACGGTCAGCAGCGCGCCCCGCTGCGGCGCCTCCCCGGGGTCCTGCATGGCCAGCAGCGCCGTGTAGCGCGGGTCGATCACGCTGGGCATGTAGGTGGCGCGCTCCTGCACCCAGCCGTCCCAGTCTGCCGCCCCGATCCGGTTGGGCGCGGCCAGCAGCGGGTGCCGCGGGGCCAGCGCCGTCACCGGCGCCTCCTCGCGCGTGACGCGCGCCGCAGGGCGCGTCCACTGCAGCGGAAAGGGCAGCGCCGACGCCAAGCGCCCCATGTCCTGCGCGCCGTACTGCAGCACCAGCGACCCGCCCCGCGCGGCCCACGCCAGCAGCCGCGGCATCGCCGCCGCCACCGCGGGGTGCGACTCCAGTGCGCGCGGCCCCAGCACCAGGGTGGTGTAGCGCGAGAGCTCCGTCGTCGCCAGCGCGTCCGGGTCCAGCTGCGTCACCGGGATGTCCAGCTGGCGCAGCGCCTCCGCCCCGCCGTCGGCGGTCCCCAGCACATACCCCACCTGCGCCCCCGCCGGCCGCACCACCGCCACCGCCGACAGCGTCACCATCGCGCGCCCGTACAGCCGCTGCGGGGTGATGTGGTCGTAGGCCACCGTGCCGTACCCCACCACGCTGGCCGTCCCCTCGTGGTACGCCACCGCCGCCACCGAGTGCGCCCCCGCGGGGAGCGCGCCGCGCACCAGAAAGGTGAGCTCGGCGCCGCCTCCCGCGCGCAGCGTGCGCCACCGCTCCACCGAGTCGGCCACGAGCCCGCGCGGCAGCAGCAGCTTCACCAGCACGCGCGCCGAGTCGGGGTAGGCGCTCTGCACGCGCACGCGCACCGCGCGGCGCACCGGCACCCCCGCGCGCAGGTAGGCCACCGGCCCGTCCATCCCCACGGTGATCCCGGGCACCGCCGCCACCGGCAGCTGCAGGTCCCCCTTCACCGGATCCGCGGTGCGGTACACCACCGGGGCGTCCACCGTCACGGGGACGCCACCCACCTCCACCGCCACCTGCGCCGCCGGCGCCAGCTCCGCTTCGCGCGTCATCTCGTCCCGCGCGTCCACCGGCGCCATGAACCAGTCGCCCGCGCGCCCCTCGGCGCGCCACCACGGGGTGGTGCTGGCGCGCTCCACTACCCACACCCCCCAGCGGCCGCTGCTGTCGGGGGCCAGCCACCGGGGCGCGTCGGCCGCGGTCCGTGCGCCACGCCCGTCCGGGCCACGCCCGGCCGGGCCACGCCCGGCCGGGCCACGCCCGGCCGCGCGCGCCGCCAGCACCCGCACCGATGCGCCTCCGCGGTTGAACACCGTCACCTCCACCGGGAGCGAGTCGTTCACCCCCGACCTGGCAGGGTCGCGCACCGGAAACAGCAGCCGCGGCGCGATGGCCTCCACCGTCACGCCGGCCGCCAGCAGCAGCGCCCGCTCGGCGCGCGCCTCGGTGAGCGCCAGCGCGTCGTGCGCGGCGGCCGCCGTCTGTTCCACCCGCGCGCCCTCCAGGCGCCCAGGGGTGCCGCTGTTGGCGTGCCGCAACCGCGCGGGGGGCTGGCCGCCGTGCGCCCCCTCCAGCGCCGCGCGCGCCTGCCGCAGCAGCGCCACCGCCTGCGCCAACGGCGCCACCACGGGATCGGGCGCCTCGGCGCGCCAGGCGCGGCGCGCGTCGGCCAGCCGCGCCACCGCGCTGTCCAGCGCGGGGCGGGCCGCCGCCGGCAGCGCGGCGCGATGCGGCGTCCAGCTGGTGTCCACGCCGTCAAACACCGACCGCTCCGCGCGCGGGTCCACCGGTCCCGCGCGCGCGGCCTCGCGCCGCAGGTACGCGAATACCACTCCCTTCCGCTGCAGCATGCCGAACCCCTGCGACTTGTGCTGCGAGCGGCTCTCGGCGCTGATCTCGTACCAGCTGCGCCCCAGGAGCGGGTCGTAGGCGCCGGTGTTCACCGCCAGCGTGGCGCTGTCCGGCTGCTGCCGCGCGCTGCGGTAGAACTTGGCCGGCGTCCACGGCAGCCCGTAGGCGGCCACGGGGAAGCGCACCGTGTCGGCGGCCGCGTCAAAGGCCTCGCGCGCCAGCATCCCCGCCAGCTGGTGGTGGCCGTGGCCGTCGCGCGGGGTGCCGCTGAAGAACGCCACCACCACCTGCGGGCGGACGGCGCGCACCACGCGCACCACGTCCCCCAGCACGGTGTCGCGCGGCCAGTGGCGCAGCGTCTCGTTGGCGTCCTTGCTGAAGCCGAAGTCGTAGGCGCGCGTGAAGTACTGGCGGGCGCCGTCGATGCGGCGCGCGGCCAGCAGCTCCTGCGTGCGGATGGCGCCCAACGCCTCCCCCAGCTCCTGCCCGATGAGGTTCTGCCCGCCGTCGCCGCGGGTGAGCGACAGGTAGGCGGTCTCCACGTGGCGGCCGCGGGCCAGCCACGCGAGGACGGGGGTGTCCTCGTCGTCGGGGTGCGCGGCGATGGTGAGCACGCGCCCGGTGGTGCCGAGGGCGGCCAGCGCCGAGCCGAGGGCGGCGGCGCCGCGCTCCGGGGCCACCGGCTGGGCGGCCGCCGGGCGCGCGGGGGCG
>JBILED010000036.1:0-18861 GCA_044352305.1 Gemmatimonas sp. | reverse complement strand
CCGTTCTCACGGCACCCCGCCCCCCCCAGCACCCCCAGCACGCCCACGGCCATCACCAGCGCCGGGCGCCCCCACGTTCTCTTGCCCATCGTTCGCATGCTCGTTGTCCGCGGGTTGACCAAGGAATACCAGAGCGGCGCGCACCCCCTCATCGTGCTGCGCGACGTGTCCTTCGAGATCGAGGCCGGCGCGTTCGTCTCCATCGTCGGCCCCTCGGGGAGCGGCAAGACCACCCTCCTGGGGTTGCTGGCCGGACTCGACACCCCCTCCCGCGGCACCGTCCACCTGGACGGCGCCGAGCTGGGGGCGCTGGACGAAGATGCGCGGGCGCGCCTGCGCGGGGAGAAAGTTGGGTTCGTGTTCCAGAGCTTTCAATTGATCCCCACCCTGACGGCGCAGGAAAACGTGCAGGTGCCGCTGGAGCTGGCCGGGAGCGCCACCCCCCGCGAGGCCGCCGAGCGCGCGCAGGGGCTGCTGGAGCGCGTGGGGCTGGGCGACCGGCGCCACCACTTCCCCCAGCAGCTCTCCGGCGGCGAGCAGCAGCGCGTGGCGCTGGCCCGCGCCTTCGTCAACGCGCCCCGCGTGCTCTTCGCCGACGAGCCCACCGGCAACCTGGACGGCACCACCGGCGAACGCATCGTCGCCCTGCTGCAGGAGCTCAACCGCGAGCGCGGCTGCACCATCGTGCTGGTGACCCACGACCCCGCGCTGGCCGCCCGCACGCAGCGCACCATCCGGCTGCGCGACGGCGTCGTGGTGGAGGACGTGCGCCACCACCCGGCGGACGCGTGAGCGGACGCGTGACCGGTTCCGGCGCCCCCCCCCGCCCGGGGCTCACCCCCCGCGCCCTCCTCCGGCTGGCCTGGCGCGAAAGCCGCACCGCGCGGCGCCGGCTGGCGCTGGACATGTCGTCCATCGCCTTCGGCGTGGCGGCGCTGGTGGCCATCGACTCCTTCGCCTCCAACGTCACCCGCTCGGTGCGCGCGCAGTCGCGCACGCTGCTGGGGGGCGACCTGGCGCTGCAGGCCCGCGGGACCTTCCCCGCCGTGGTCGACACGCTCCTTGACTCCCTCGCCGCCCAGGGGATCCCCTCGGCGCGCGTGACCACCCTGGCCTCCATGGCGCTGGCCGAGCCCAGCGGCGGGACGCGGCTGGTGCAGCTGCGCGCCGTCACCCCGGGGTACCCGTTCTACGGCGCCATCGAGACCGTCCCCGCCGCCGGCTGGACGCAGGTGCACGACTCGGCGGTGGTGTTCGTGGACCCGTCGCTGCTGGTGGGGCTGGACGCGCGGGTGGGCGACACGCTGCGGCTGGGGCTGGCCACCTTCCGCATTGCCGGCACGCTGGGGAATGTCCCCGGCGACGCCGGGATCACCGCCGTGGTGGGGCCGCGCGTGTACCTGTCGGCGCGATGGCTGCCGCAGACGGGGCTGCTGCGCTTTGGCAGCCGCGCCGAGTACGACGCGGTGCTGCGCCTCCCCGGCGCGCTGCAGGGGAACCGCGCCACGCGCGAGGTGGCGCGCGCGCTGCGCCGCCGCACGGACCCGCGCGGCCCGGCCGCCGCCGACTCCGTCATGGCCGCCGAGGAGGCGCGCCAGCGCAGCCGCCGCGGTCCGGCCCCGGAGGAGGAAGGGCGCGACGGCCCCACGACGGTGCGGCAGCAGGTGGGGGCCGCCGGAGGGCCAGGCGCCGGGGTGCCGCCCGACAGCGCCGTGGCGCGCGTGCTGGGCGGGCTGGCCGCGCGCGCCGCGAGCGGCGGCGACAGCGGCACGACGGGCGGCACGACGGGCGGCACGACGGGCGGCACCGGCGGCAGGAGCCCGACCGCGGCCGCCGCACGCCCCGACTCGATGGCGGTGCCCCCCACCCGTGTGCGCGTGCGCACCGTGCAGGACACCGAGGAGGACTTCACCGAGGCGGTCGCCCTGCTGGCCGATTTCCTCAGCCTCATCGGACTCATTGCCCTGCTGCTGGGGGGCATCGGCGTGGCCAGCGGCGTGAACGCCTTCGTCACCGCCAAGATCGACACCGTGGCCGTGCTGCGCTGCCTGGGCGCCACCAGCGGGCAGGTGCTGGCGCTGTACGTGGTGCAGGCCGCCGCCATGGGGCTGGTGGGCGCCGCCGCCGGCACGGCGCTGGGGGTGGCGGTGCAGTTCCTCTTCCCCATGGTGCTGGGCGACTTCCTGCCGCTGGACGTGGCCGTGACGCTGGAGCCCATCCCCGTGCTGCTGGGGCTGGCGACCGGCGTGTGGGTGGCGCTGGTGTTCGCGCTGCGCCCGCTGCTGGCGCTGCGTCGCGTCTCGCCGTTGCAGGCCATCCGGCGCGATGCCGACGCGGCCGCGCTCCCCGCCCCGTGGCGCGACCCGGCGCGGCTGCTGGTGGACGCGTTGCTGGTGGCCAGCCTGCTGGCCATCGTCTTTGCGCGCGTGTCGCAGTGGCAGGTGGGCGCCGGGATGGCGGTCGGCATCGCCGTGGCCGTGGGGGTGCTGTACGCCTCCGCCACGCTGCTGATTGCCGGCGCGCGACGCGCCCCTCGCCCCTCCTGGCCCTTTGCCCTGCGGCAGGGGGTGGCCAACCTGCACCGCCCCGCCAACCAGACGCGCGCCGTCACGCTGGCGCTGGGGTTCGGCGCGTTCCTGCTGAGCACCGTGTACCTGGTGCAGGCCAACCTGCTGGGGCGCATCCAGGCCACCGGCGCCGCCTCCGCGGGAAACCTGCTCTTCTTCGACGTGCAGGAGGACCAGGCCGCGCCGCTGGACTCCCTCCTCCGCGCGCAGGGGCACCCGGTGGTGCAGCGCACGCCCATCGTGACCATGCGGCTGGCCACCATCAACGGGCGCGACCATGACGCCCTGCGGCGCGACACCGCGGTCGCCCATGCCCGGTGGGCGCTGCGCCGCGAGTACCGCTCCACCTACCGCGACACGCTGGTGGCGTCGGAGACGCTGCTGGAGGGGCGGTGGTTCCCCCCCGCGGCGGCGCGCACCGCGGCCCGCGCGGCCGGCGGGGGCGACGCGCCCTACGAGCTGTCGCTGGAGCAGGACGTGGCCGGCGACCTGGGGGTGCGGCTGGGGGACACGCTCACCTGGAACGTGCAGGGGGTTCCGGTGCGCACCGTGCTCACCAGCCTGCGCCGCGTGAACTGGGGGCGCTTCGAGGCCAACTTCTTCGCCGTGTTCCCCCCGGAGGCGCTGCGGCGCGCGCCGCAGCAGTTCGTGATGGTGGCACAGGTGCCGGCCGGGGCGCCGCTGGCCGCGGTGCAGCGCGACGTGGTGCGGCGCTTCCCCAACGTGTCGTCGCTGGACCTCACGCTGGTGCGCGAGACCATCGGCGCGATCGTGGACAAGGTGGCGCTGGCCATCCGCTTCCTGGGGGTGTTCGCGCTGGGGATGGGGATCCCGGTGCTGTTCAGCGCGGTGGCGGCCACGCGCCGCGCGCGGCTGCGCGAGGGGGTGCTGCTGCGCACGCTGGGGGCGTCGCGGCGGCAGGTGCTGCGCGTGCTGCTGGCCGAGTACGGGGCGCTGGGGATGCTGGGGGCGCTGGCGGGGATGGTGCTGTCGTTCGGTGGGGCGTGGGCGCTGATGCGCTTCGTCTTCGACGATCCCTTCAACCCGGCCGTGGGACCCACGCTGCTGCTGGCCGGGGGGATGCTGGGGCTGACCATCGGCATCGGTTGGCTCACCAGCCGCGAGGTGTACCGCGCCACGCCGATGCAGGCCATCCGCGAGAGCTGATCCCCCGCGGGGGCCGCCGGTGTGACGCTGGGGCCGCACCCGTGACGAATCGCTGAAACAGCGGGGCACAGGGCGTGACGCGCGATTTCCTCCGCGCGTCCTCCCCCTGCGATGGACTCCCGTTCCCCAGCCCTCCCTTCCTCAGCCCAGGCGCCCGGCGCCTGGGGCGAAGCCAATGCGCGCGGCGTCGCCTTTGCCGCGATCGCCGACTGGCGACAGGCCGCCGCCGCCTTTGGCGACGCGGCCTCAACCCTGTCGCACGAGGCGTTGCACGGCGCCCCGACTGACGCGCTGGCGCTGGTGTTGAGCAATCTGGCGCATGCGTGCGCGCGTGACGGCCGCGCCGAGGAGGCCCTCGACCATGCGCACCGCGCCCTGGCCGTGCGGGAGGCGCTGGCAGGCGCGGCCTCCCCGCTGGCCGCGCGCACGCGCATGGATCTGGCGGTGCTGCTGGCATCGACGGGGGCGCTGGAGGAAGCCCGGTCGCTGCTGGACACGGCGCTGAGGCAGCTGGAAACCAGCTTCGGCACGGGCGACGTCCGGCTGCTGGGGGTGCTCGAGAACTCCGCACGTCTTTTTCTGATGACCGGCGAGGTGGAGCGGGCGGCCACCGACGTGCGGCGCCTGCGTGGCGTGATGGAGCTGCACGAGGTGCCCACGGACCGGCTGGTCGCGCTCACCGACCGACTGCGCGCCGCAGGGGCACCGGTGGATGAGGCCATCGCGGAGCGTCACCTGCCGCCCTATGACCAGGCGAATGAGGAGGAGGCCAGTCCGGGGTCCGGCGAGACGTGGTCGCGCGGTGAGGAAACGGGTGGCGCGGGGTGGCTGCCGACCGACAGCGCGGAGCTGGAGCTCCCCACCCCCTGGGTTCCCGATGCGGCTCCCCAGTTGCTGTGGGACGCGGGCGACGGGACCGCCCTGGAGGCGCCGTCCCCGGACGTCGACAGCTGGGGCGCGGGGCAGCTGGAGGAAGAAGCGCCCCTGTTCCCCGGGGGCGACCTGATGTCGCCCCCGGCGCATGGGGATGCCGACGACACGGCGGGAGCGTCCTTCGGGCTGGCGGGGCTGCTGGATGAGGACTTTGGCGAATGGCCATCGATGGGGCCGGATTCGGAGTCCGCCGACACGCGTCCGTCAGCCCCTCCGGTCACGTCGCCGATGGCATCCGCGATGCACTCGCTGGTGGAGGATCATCTGGGCGCCATGGCCGCGGAGTTGCCAACGGACGATGCGGCCGCCTCGCTCTGGAGCACCCTGCTGGAGGGCGATGGCGACGCCGCGGACTCGCTGGAGGCCTCGCAGGTATGGGAGCTCCCGGAGGCGTCACCCTGGGCCGAGGTGGAGGCCGCCTCGGCTGGCCCGGCCATTCCACTGCTGGCCAGTGCCTCCGCCCCCCTGCCGACGCCCCAGGACGACGACATCCCGTGGCTGGACGCCGGGACGGAGGCACCCCAGGCGGGACGCCTGCTGGACGAGCCCGAGCCGGAGATCCCCGACTTCCTGCGTGCGGATCAGACCACCCCGAGTGCGGGGCACCCGGCCGTGGCCGCGCCGCCGGCGCTCCCCACCGTGCCTGCCGCCGTCGGGGTCGCGTGGGAGGACGAGGACGCCCCATCGGCAGCACCCGACGGCGCCCACCCTGGCCGGCCGCAGCCCGGCCTGCTGCCGTTGGTGCCCGATGGCGCGCGCTGGGGGCAGACCGGCGCCTCGACGCCGCACGAAGGATCCGTGGCGGTCTATCCGTCGCCGGTCAGCAAGTACGACGAGATCCTGCAACGGGTGCGGACGCAGGCCCTGCAGCATCGCGCCGCCAACACCGGGGCACCGCTGACCGGCGGCCGCACGATGGTGCTCTCGGTGATCACCGTGGCCGCGGTGGGAGTGGGGGGCGGCCTCTGGTGGACGCTGCTGCGCTAGCCGAGACCTGACACCGGCGGCGCCCGGACGCCGGGCGCCACCGGGCGGTCAGTTCTTGTGGCGGAAGGTGATGCGCCCGCGGGTGAGGTCGTAGGGGGATACCTCGACAGTCACGCGATCACCGGCCAGCACACGGATGCGGTTGCGGCGCATATTTCCCGCCAGCGTCGTGAGCACCTCGTGTCCGCTCTGGACCGCAACGCGAAACGTGGCGTTGGGGAGCAATTCCGAGACGGTCCCTTCCAGTTCAATCGCGTCCTGCTTCCCCATGTATATGCGCGCCCTCGCCAGCGTGGTAAACGGAACCCGGGCGCCCAGCGCCTGGGGATATCCCGAGTAATGTACACCCCGTTGCCCGCAAGGGGCCACCCGCAGCCTCTGCCTTCACTGGCTGGCGCCCGACTGCTGTTGGTGGGCGCGGGGTGGCTGGGCGCCGAGGTGGTGCGGGACGCCGTGGCGATGGGGATGGAGACGTTCACGCTGCAGCGCACCCCCCATCCCCCGGTTCCCGGCACCACCGCCGTGGTGGGCGACGTGGGGACCGCCGCCTCCGATGCGGGCGTCCTGCGCGCCCTGCCCGTCACCGTGGAGCACGTGGTGCTGGCCATGGCCCCCTCGGCCGCCCGGGGTGATGACTATGCCGCGTATCCGCGCGGCGCGGCGGGCGCGGTGGCGCTGGCAGCGCGGCTGGGCGCACGCACGCTGCTGTACACCTCCAGCACCGGGGTGTACGGACGGTTGGATGGCGGCGTGGTGCGGGAGACCGACCCACTCCCGCCAACCGAAGGGCGGGTGGGCTGTCTGCGCCAGGCCGAGGCCGCCGTGCTCGACGCGGTGGACACGGGGAGGGTGGCGACGACCCATGTGCTGCGGGTGGCCGGGCTGTACGGTCCCGAGCGGGACCCGGCCAGGCGGCTGGTCACGGGTGACCCGGACGATCCCCGATGGATGAACCTCGCGTGGCGCGGCGATGTGGTGTCGGCCGTGCTGGGTCGCCTGGCGGGGGGGCGCGCCGGCGCGCACCGATGGAATTGCAGCGATGGCGTCCCCGTGCAGCTGGGCGCCGTGGTGCGCGCCCTGCGCGGCGAGCCCGCCGCGGTCACGCTCCCCGGCTGGCACGCCGAGGGCGACGGGGACGCGCCTGATGCATCCCCCGCGGGACGCGACGGCCGGGGGAACCAGCGGATCAGCGCGGCCAGGCTGCGCGCCGATGGGTGGACGCCGATGATGGCCACGGTGTACCACGGGCTGCAGGCGCTGGGGCACGCCGTGGCGCTCCCGGCGGAGCCGCTGCCCCGCCCCTGACGCCGCACGGCCTGTGCGTCAGCCGCTGGTGGCGTGCGGCTCGGCCAGCAGCGGGAAGCGGGGGATCTCGGCGTGGAACGACGACCCGTCGTCCCGCACGAAGTGGTAGCTCCCCTCCATCCACCCCTGCGGCGCGCGCAGCACGCAGAAGGAGCGGTACTCATGCACCTGGCCCGGGAGCAGGTGCGGCTGCTCCCCCACCACCCCTTCGCCCTCGACCACGGTGTCGCCGATGGCGTCATCGTGAATGAGCCACCGGCGCGTGCGCAGCTGCGCGGCCTGCGCGGAGACATTCTCGATGCGGATGCGGTAGGCGAAGACGAACTGCTCCAGGAGCGGATTGGAGCGCTCCGGAAGGAAGGCCGGCCTTACGGTGATCCGGATCCCGTCGGTGAGCCGATAGAAGAACGGTGGGCGTTTGGTGCGCATGCGGGGAAGCTGGCCGTGCGGGGGCGCGAGGGGAAGGCCGCCGAGTCGGGGCGCAGGGTGAGCGCGGGCCCCTCCACGCCTGTGCGGCTGATGGCCGACACGACGACGACCGGGGACGACAGCGGCGTGTCGAGCGTCACCGCGGGAGCGGTGCCGGGGATCACGTCGGTCACCCATCCGCCCGGAGTGCGCGTGCGCACCACCCACTGGCGGGGCGCCCGTGCCGCGGGGAGGGTGAACGCCACGCACCAGCCGCCCTGGCGCGGGGTCAGGCGCGCCCGAGGGGTAGGGGGCGGCGCAGCGGACAGCCACGGGGAGGCCGGTGCCAGCGCGGGCCCGGCATACGGCCCGGCCAGAAGCGCGTCGTTCATCCCTCCCTGGTTGGTGAGGAACGCCTTCATGCTGAAGTGGATGTTGCCGCCGGCGCCGGGGACCGCGCGGGTGGCCGCCACCTGCGCCAGCAGCTCGTCCACGGAGAAGGCGCCGCCCCCGGTGGCGCCGGCGCGCGACGTGAAGTTGCCGGGCCACAGGTGGCGCCCCTGCGCGTTCTCCCCCGCCCACCAGTCCAGCAGCACGGGGTAGGCCTGCTCCACCTTGGTGGTGGGCCAGTACAGCTGCGGCGCGAGGTAGTCCACCCATCCCTCCCGCCACCAGCGGCGGGCGTCGGCGTACAGCTGCGCGTACGCGTCAAAGCCCTTCACCTGCGGGGGATTGCCGGGGCGCCAGATGCCGAAGGGGCTCACGCCGAAGCGCACCCACGGCTTGCGCGCGCGGATGCTGTCGTGGAGCGCGCGCACCAGCAGGTCCACGTTGCGGCGACGCCAGTCGTCGCGCGCCAGCGTCCCGCCCTCGCGCCGGTAGCGGCGCCAGCTGGGGTCGTCGGGGAAGGGCCGGGGGCGCCCGTCCCGCCCGTTCACGGGGTACGGGTAGAAGTAGTCGTCGAGGTGGACGCCGTCGACGTCGTAGCGCTGCACCACGTCGAGCACCACCCGCAGGGTGCGGCGGCGCACGGCGGGCTCGCCAGGGTCCATCCACAAGTAGCCGCCGTACGACTTCACCAGCGCCGGGTTGGCGCGGGCGATGTGCCGCCTCGCAAGCGGCGACTTGGCGTCGGTGTGGCGGGCGCGGTAGGGGTTGAACCAGGCGTGGAGCTCGAGATTGCGCGCGTGCGCCTCGCGCACGGCGAAGGCGAGCGGGTCCCACGCGGGGGAGGGCGCGCGCCCCTGCCGGCCGGTGAGGTACTCCGACCAGGGCTCGATGTCGGAGCGGTAGAGCGCGTCGGCGGCGGGGCGCACCTGGAAGATGACCGCATTGAGGCGCAGGGCGGCGGCGCGGTCCAGCAGCGCCAGCAGTTCCGCCTGCGCCTCGGCGGTGGTGAGCCCGCGGCGCGACGGCCAGTCGATGTTGGCCACCGAGGCCACCCACACGCCGCGGAACTCGCGGGCGAGGGGCGGCGGGACGTCGGTGCTGTCGGGCGCGGCGGCAGCGGCGGCCGGCTGGGCACCCGCCGGGCGCGCCGGCGCGACGGCCGCGGCCAGCGCCACCAGCGCCAGCCCCAGCGCGGCGCGCCACGGCGCACGGTGCGGCCGCGGCGCGCGCGCCGAGGCGCTCACGATGCCGCCCCCTCGGCGCGCATGGCGCGCAGCACGGTGCCCGCGCGGCGCGCCGCCTCGGCCAGCCGCTCAGGCCCCACGATGAAGGAGATGCGGAAGTACCCTTCGCCACCGGCGCCGAAGCCGGCGCCGGGCAGCACGATCACCCCCGCCTCCTCGCGCAGGCGGTCGGCAAAGGCGGTGCTGCCGATCCCCGGCGGCAGCGGAATCCACAGGTACATCGTGGCGCGCGGCGGCGTCACGGCAAACCCCTCGGCGCGAAACGCCGCCACCGCGGCGTCACGCCGCGCCTGGAACACCGCCACGTTGCCGGGGACGAAGGTCTCCCAGCTCTCCAGCGCGGCCACGGCGGCCGCCTGGATCCCCTGGTAGTGCCCCGTGTCGATGAACGTCTTGACCTTGGCCAGCGGCCCCGCCAGCTCGGGGCGCGCCACCGCCCACGCGCACCGCCAGCCGGTCATGTTGTACGTCTTGGAGAGCGAGTGGAACTCGATGGCCACCTCGCGCGCGCCCGCCACCTCGAAGATGCTGGGGGGGACCTCGCCGTCGAATCCCATCTCCGAGTAGGCGTTGTCGTACACCAGCAGGATGTCGTGCGCCCGGCAGGCGCGCACCGTGCGCTCCAGGTAGTCGCGCGGCGCGACGGCGGCGGTGGGGTTGTTGGGGTAGTTGAGGTACACGATGCGCGTGCGCGCGAGCACATCGGCGGGGAGCGCGTCCACCTCCAGCAGGAAGCCGTTGTGCTCCCGGAGCGGGACCACGTGCGGCGTGGCGTCGCTGAGCAGCACGCCGCCCAGGTAGGCCTGGTAGGCGGGCTCGGGGATGACCGCCACGTCGCCGGGGCCGCAGAAGGCGAAGGCCACGTGCGCCAGCCCCTCCTTGCTCCCCAGCAGCGGGACCACCTCGGTGAGCGGGTCCACCACTTGCCCGAAGCGGCGGTGCATCCAGGCCGCGACGGCGTCGCGGAACGGGCGGTACCCCAGCCCGAAGCCGTAGCGCTGCAGCGCGGGCACCTCGGCGGCGCGCTGCAGCGCCGCCACGGCGGCGGGGGGCGGGGGCAGGTCGGCGTCCCCCGCGCCCAGGTCGATGACGTCCACGCCGGCGGCGAGGAGCGCCGCCTTGCGCCCGGGGATGTGCGCCAGCGGGTAGGCGGGGAGCCCGGCCATGCGGGCCGACAGGCGCGGCATCAGCTGGTGGGCGGGTTGAAGGGGGCGTGCTGCGTGTCGATCCAGCTGCGGTGGTACGCCGGATCCTCGATGGGGAGCGCCGCCTTGGCCACCATGAGCGGGCGGAAGCTGTCCATCATGACCGCGAGCTCGTTGGTGTGCGTGGCGCCGATGCTGGCCTCCGCGCGCCCCGGGTGCGGCCCGTGCGGGAGCCCGTCGGGGTGGTGCGTGACGGAGCCGTACTCGATCCCCTTGCGGCTCATGAACTCGCTGGAGGCGTAGAACAGCACCTCGTCGGAGTCCACGTTGCTGTGGTTGTAGGGGGCCGGGACGGCGTGGGGGTCGAAGTCGTACGGGCGCGGGCAGAAGGAGCAGATGACGAAGCCGTCCCCCTGGAAGGTCTGGTGCACCGGCGGCGGCTGGTGGATGCGCCCCACGATCGGCTCGAAGTCGTGGATGTTGAAGATCCACGGGTAGAAGTAGCCGTCCCACCCCACCACGTCGCACGGATGGTGGTCCAGCACCAGCTCGTGCCAGGCGCCGTGCTGCTTGACCACCACGGGGAACTCGCCGCGCTCGTCGTGCGGCTCCACCGCCTCGGGGCGGCGGATGTCGCGCTCGCAGTACGGCGCACCCTCGAGGAGCTGCCCGAACTCGTTGCGATACCGCTTGGGGGTGCGCACGTGCCCGGCGCTCTCGAACACCAGCAGCTTGGTGCGCCCCTGCGCCAGGTCCAGCCGCCAGCGGTGGGTGATGTTGCGGTGGATGACCACGTAGTCGCCGGCGCGGTACGGGAGCGGACCGAACACCGTCTCCAGCACCCCCTGCCCCTCCACCACGTACACCACCTCGTCCGCCTGCGAGTTGCGGTAGAAGTGCGCATCCTGCACGTCGGGCTCGACGTACAGCATGCCGATGTCGCGGTTGAACAGCAGCGGCGTGCGCCCCAGCGTGGGGGAGCCGCCGGGGGCGAGCCGGCCGGTGAGGAAGTGCCGATGGCGGAGCGAGGTCTCCTCGTCGGCCTCCCAGGCCGCCTTCCCCAGCGCGCGCGCCGACAGGACGGTGGTGGGCGGATGGATGTGGTAGAGGAGCGCGGAGGTGCCCACGAACCCCTCGTGCCCCATCAGCTCCTCGGCGTACAGCCCCCCGTCGGGGCGGCGGAACACCGTGTGGCGCTTGCGGGGGAGCGCCCCCAGGCGGTGGTAGAAGGGCATGGCGGCCTCAGAGGTTGCCGCGGAGCGCCTGCTCCCGCTCGATGGACTCGAACAGCGCCCGGAAGTTCCCCTTCCCGAAGCTCGTGGCCCCCTTCCGCTGGATGATCTCGAAGAAGAGGGTGGGGCGGTCCTCCACCGGCTTGGTGAAGATCTGCAGCAGGTAGCCGTCAGGGTCGCGGTCCACCAGGATCCCCAGCTCGGCCAGCGCGTGGATGGGCTCGTCGATCGTGCCCACGCGCGCCTCCAGCTCGGCGTAATACGTGGTGGGGACCGTCAGGAACTCCACGCCGCGGTCGCGCAGCGCGGTGACCGTGTGCAGGATGTCGTCGGTGGCCAGCGCCAGGTGCTGCGCCCCGGGCCCGCCGTAGAAGTCCAGATACTCCTCGATCTGCGACTTCTTCTTCCCCGACGCGGGCTCGTTGATGGGGAACTTGATCCGGTCGTTCCCGTTGGCCATGACCTTGGACATGAGCGACGAGTACTCGGTGCTGATGTCGCTGTCGTCGAAGGTGATGAGGTTGCGGAAGCCCATCACGCGGGCGTAGTAGTCGACCCAGCGGTTCATCTGCCCCAGCTCGACGTTCCCCACGCAGTGGTCGACGTACTTGAGGCCGACCTCGGGGGGCTGGAAGCGCGGCGTGACCGGGACGAACCCGGGGAGGAAGGGGCCGTGGTAGTTCCGCCGCTCCACCAGCGAGTGGATGGTGTCGCCGTAGGTGCCGATGGCGGCGATCACCACCTCGCCGTGGTCGTCGCGGCGGACCTCGGGGGGGTGCACGGGGACGGCCCCCCGCTCCACCGCGATGGCGTAGGCCGCCCGGGCGTCGTCCACCCACAGGGCGTAGTCCTTCACCCCGTCCCCGTGCCGGTGCAACTGCGCCGCGATGGGGGAATCGGGGGACAGCGGCGTGGTGAGCACCAGCCGGATGCGCCCCTGCTGCATCAGATAGCTGGCGCGGTCGCGCACCCCCGTCTCGGGGCCGCGGTAGGCCACCAGCTGGTAGCCGAAGGCCGCGCGGTAGTAGTGGGAGGCCTGCTTGGCGTTGCCGACGTAGAACTCGACGTAGTCGGTGCCGTTGATGGGAAAGGCGTCGTGCGCCGTGTCGTGCTCAGGGGTGAGCAGGGTGGCCATGGGAACCTCGCAACGAGTGGGAAGGGAATGGGTGGACGATGGGCCCCATCCCCCTCAGATGTGCGAGCGCGGGAGCGCGCCGATCCAGGCGCGCTCCCGCTGGTCCCCCGTGACGGCCGGACTCACCAGGTGCATGGCGGGGAAGATAGCGACGGAAGGCCGCCCGCGGTCACTGCTTGGCGACGACCAGGTCCTTGACCTTGTCGTACACCGCCTGCGGGAGGACGTTCTTGGAGACGAGCTGGCTCTTGTTGGCATAGGGGCGGCCGCCGACGATCTTGGCCGCGTACGCCTTGCCGATGCCCGGCAGCGCCTCCAGCGCGGCCACGGGGGCCGTGTTCAGGTCCACCAGGGCCGCCGCGGCCTTGGCCGTCGCCTTCGCCGGCTGCGCCGAGAGGGACGAGGTGGACAGCGCGGGGAGGGCCAGCAGGGCGCCGACGACGACGAGGGGGCGCAGCAGCTTCATGACGCGACTCCGGGGTAGGGGGGAACGGTGGCACCACGGCCCGCGGCGGACGTCCGCCCCGGGCCCAGCCCAAATCAGTAACCCTGAAGCTCCGGCACGGCGGCGAAAAACGCCAGCGCCTCCGGGTTGGCGAGCGCGTCCGTGTTGCGCACGGGGCGCCCGTGGACGGTGTCGCGCACCGCCAGTTCGGTGATCTTGCCGCTGAGGGTGCGCGGGATGTCCGGCACCGCCACGATCACGCGCGGCACATGGTGCGGGCTGGCGTGCTCGCGGATGCGCCGACGGATCGCGTCGTGCAGGGGGGCATCCAGCGCCATGCCGGGGCGGAGCCGCACGAACAGCACCACCCGCGACTCCCCGGGCATCACCGCGCTCCGCTGCTCGATCACCAGCCCCTCCAGCACCTCCGGCACCTGCTCCACCTGCCGGTAGATCTCGGCAGTGCCGATCCGCACCCCGCCCGGATTGAGGGTGGCGTCGCTGCGCCCGTGGATGACGAGCCCGTCCTCCGCGGTCACCTCGGCCCAGTCGCCGTGCCGCCACACCCCGGGGATCTGCGTGAAGTACGCCTCGCGGTACAGCCGCCCGTCGGGGTCGTTCCAGAACGCCACCGGCATGCTGGGGAAGGGGCGCCTGCACACCAGCTCGCCGGCCTCCCCGCGCACCGGACGCCCCGCGCCGTCGGTGACCTCCACCGCCATCCCCAGCCCCCGCAGCTGCAGCGCGCCGCGGTGCACGGGACCGGTGGGGTCGCCCAAGGCGAAGCAGCTGACGATGTCGGTCCCCCCGGAGATGCTGGCCAGGTGCACGTCCGCCTTGATGTCCCGGTAGACGAAGTCGAAGCTGTGCGCCGCCAGCGGGCTGCCGGTGGACAGGATCGTGCGCAACGCCCCCAGGTCGAACGACGCGCCGGGGCGCACCCCCTCCTTTTCCAGCACCGCCAGATACTTGGCGCTGGTGCCGAACACCGTCACCCGCTCCGCCTCCGCCATGCGCCACAGCTGCGCCGGATCGGGGGCCAGCGGCGCGCCGTCGTACAGCACCAGCGTGGCCCCCACGGCCAGCCCCGACACCAGCCAGTTCCACATCATCCACCCGCAGGTGGTGAAGTAGAACAGCACGTCCCCGGGGCGCACGTCGGTGTGCAGCGCCAGTTCCTTCCAGTGCTGCAGCAGCGTGCCGCCGGCGCCGTGCACCAGGCACTTGGGGAGGCCGGTGGTGCCAGACGAGTACAGGATGGCCAGCGGATGATCGAACGGCAGGCGCGTGAAGCGGGGCGCGTCGTCGGCGGCGTGGGCCGCCAGCACGTCGGGGAACCACGCCCCCCCGGGGAGGTCGTCCACCGCGCCCCCGTCTCCCAGCACGGGGACCAGCCACGTGGCGCGCACCGAGGGGAGCGCCGCCACCACCTCCCGCACGCGCGCGCGCAGGTCGATGCGCTTGCCGGCATAGGTGTAGCCGTCGGCGGCCACCAGCACCACCGGCGCCACCTGGCCGAACCGATCCACCACGCCGCGCGTGCCGAAGTCGGGAGAACAGGAGGACCAGAGCGCCCCCACTGACGTGGCCGCCAGCATGGCCACCACCGCCTCGATGCCATTGGGGAGATACCCCACCACCCGGTCACCGGGGGCCACCCCCAGCGCGCGCAACGCCGCCGCCGTGCGCGCCACCTGCCCCGCCAGCTCGGCAAACGTCACCCGCCGGCCAGGACCCGCCTCGGTCCAGGTCACCAGCGCCACCCCGTCGTCCCGTCGCCGCAGCAACTGCTCGGCGTAATTGAGGCGCGTCCCCGTGAACCACCGCGGCCCCAGCACGGGGTCGGGGGGCGCCATGCGTCCCCGCCCCACCAGCACCGACTCCCAGGGCGCCTCGCGGGGGCCCGGACCGTCGGCGACCACCCCGGCCGCCTCCCACACGCCCTGCCAGAAGGCCTCGGGGTGCCCCACCGACCATCGCTGGAACCCGTGCAGGTCGCGCACCTCCGCCGGGACCACGCCGCGCGCCTGCAGCGCCCGCAGGAACCCCATCACGCGCGTGGCCGCCGCCCTCTCGGGGGATGGCGTCCACAGCGGCGCCTCGGGGACGTCGTCACGCGTCATGCCACCGCCTCCTGCGCCAACCGCACCGCCCGGCACCCGGGGCCGTGCTCCTCGCAGTACCACCCATGGCGGTCGTGGAACACCAGATGGGGCCCCTCGGCCGGATGCCAGCGCACGCGCACCAGGTGCTCCACCGCGGTGCGCGGCCCCACCAGGGTGCGCGCCTCCAGCACCTCCACCTCGGGACGGACCGGGAACAGGTCCATCTGCGGGGGGTCGGCGGCGGGGGAACCGCGGGGAACGCGGGCGCGAGAGGGCATGGACCGGGCAGCGAGGAGCAAACGGGGCTTCCGGAATCCTCGCCAAGTCACGCGTTGTGCGCCAGCGCCTCCTCCTCGGTCGCCGGCTCCCACTGCAGCGCCCATTCGCAGAAGGCGTCGCCGGCCAGCGTGCACCGCACATGGGCCACCTGCGCCTGCTGCCCCCCCGCCTGCCGGATGGACTCGCGCAGCCCGCCCGTGAGCCGACCGCAGAAACGCACCGTCTGCGGGTCGAACCCCACCAGGCGCAGCACGGCCCGCGTGCCGTCCTCCGCCACCACCTCCATGTCCCCCGGGGCATAGAACAGCTGGAACAGCGAGACGCTCTGCGTGAGGAAGGCGTGCGGGGTGGCCTTGCGCAGGATGCCGCCGTAGAGCTGCATCCCGGCGGAGCGGATGGCCTCCTCGCCAGCCCGTTCATCCCACGGAAGGGGCTGCGGGGGGAGGTCGCGCACCACGCCATCGGCCGCCTCCCAGAGCGCCACGAGCGCGGCGTAGGGGAGCTCCTCGGTGGCGGTGACCTGGCGCACCGCCTGCCGCACCACCTCGGGGAGCGACTGCAGCAGCGTCTCCACCGCCGCGGGGCCCACCAGGCGCTCCAGCGAGGCCAAGGTGCTGCGGGCGGTGGATCCCTTGGCCCGCTGGGGCCCGCTGCCGCCCCGGGCCGCCGCCCCCTGGCTCACGCCCCCCCCGGGGGCTGGGCGCACCACGCCGCCAGCGCCGCACGGTCCACCTTGCCACTCCCCAGCCGCGGCAGCGCCTCCAGAAACCGCACCTGCCGCGGCACCTTGTACCGGGCCAGCCGGGTGCGCGCGTCAGCCAGCAGGGCGTCGGCTTCCAGTCCGGGGGTACGGCGCACCACGCAGGCGCACCCCACCTCGCCCCAGTGCGCGTCGGGCACCCCCAGCACCGCCACCTCCAGCACCCCGGGGTGCTCCAGCAGCGCCGCCTCCACCTCGCCCGGAAAGACGTTCTCGCCCCCGGAGATGAACAGCTCCTTGCGCCGCCCGCGAATGGCATACACGCCGTCGGCATCGCGGCTGGCCAGGTCGCCGGTGCGCAGCCACCCATCGGCGGTGAGGACCGCCGCGGTCTGCACGGGATTGCGGAAGTAGCCGCCAAACAGCTGCGGCCCGCTGAGCTCCAGCTCCCCCACCTCGTCGGCGTCGCACAGCGCGCCATCCTCGCGCCGCAGGCGCGCCGACAGCCCCGTCACCGGCCACCCCACCGTGTGGGGCTTGGCGCGCGCCGTGTCGTGCGTGGTGGCAAAGCAGTTGGGGCCGCATTCGGTGAGCCCGTACCCTTCGCGCATGGCATAGCCGGCCTCCCACACCGCCGCCTTGAGCCGCGACGGGCACGGGGCGCCGCCGGCGATGAAGTGGCGCAGCCGCGGCAGCGGGCGCCCCCATGCCGACGACTCGACCAGCATGGCCAGCTGCGTGGGCACCCCGAAGGTCACCGTCACGCCGTGCGTGTGCAGCAGCGCCAGGAACGCCGACGGGTCGAAGGCCGGCGTGAGCAGCACCGTGCCCCCGCGGTACAGCAACGGGGTGGTGAAGACGTTCCACCCGCCCGTGTGAAAGAACGGGGTTGCCGACGGCCCGACGTCGTCGGCACCCAGCTGCCATGACGTGGTGGTGGCGATGGCGTTCCACAGCAGCTGCCGGTGCGGGATGACCACGCCCTTGGGCGCCCCGGTGCTCCCCGAGGTGTACAGCAGCATGGCCGCGTCCTCGGCCGACCCGCCCGGGGCTGCGCGCCCGTCCGGCACCACCCGGGCCAGGAGCGCCGGCACCTCGTGGTCCAGCGCCAGCCACGTCACCGGCGGCAGCCGCGCGCCGCGGTCGCCCAGCGTGTCGGCCAGCGCCAGCGCCTGTTCGGCGGTGGCGCGGAAGGGCTCCTCGCCCAGCAGCAGGCGCGGGGCGGCGTCGGCCAGCACGCGTCCCAGCTCCGGGGCGGCCAGGCGCCAGTTGAGGGGCACCAGCGCCGCTCCCGCGCGGACGCAGGCAAAGAACAGCGGCAGGAAGGCGGGGCGGTTCTGTGCCAGGATGGCCACCCGGTCCCCGGGAGCCACGCCGTGCGCGCGCAACAGCGCCAGCCACCGCGCCGCCTCGCCATCCAGCACGCGGTAGCTGGTGGCCTCCCCGGTGCCCCCGTCCACCAGGGCCGTGCGCGCCCCGTCCACCTGGCTCCACCAGGCCACGGGATCAAACCGCGTGGGAGCCGGCGCCACCACGGTCATGGCGTCGCCCTCATGGCAACGACGGCGGCGCGCCGGTCACCAGCGCCGCCACCAGCGCGGTGAGTGACAGCCCGGCGGCATCGGTGAAGCTGCCCTCGGGGGAGCCGCCGCTCCACGCGTGCCCCGTGCCCGCGAGACGCACCAGCCGCACCCAGGGCACGCCGGCGCCATCCACCCACCGGCTTTCGCGCCAGGGGCGTCCCCCCGCCTCTCCCGTGATGTCCGGGAGGAGCGCCAGCGGGGGGGCCCCGCTGCGCTCCAGGCGCAGCGCGTGCCACGCGGCAAACTGCCGCGCCGTCTCCTCGCTGTTGACGGGGGCCACCACGTTGTCCTGGTCGCCATGCACCACCAGCACCGGAAACCGGCGACCACCCTCCCCCATGGCCGCCAAGAGCGGCTCCCCCAGCGGCAACGCCGCCCCCGCGCCGCGCTGCATCACCGGCAGCGCCTGCAGCAGCGAGGTGGCTCCCTTCCAGGGGATGCCGGCCACGGTGGTGAGCGACGCCACCATGTCGGGGTACGCCACCGCCAGCAGCGTGGCCATGGCCCCGCCCGCCGAGATGCCGGCCAGGTGCACCCGCTGCGGGTCGGCCCCCTGCTGGCGCACCACGTCAACCACCAGCGCGTGCAGCAGCGCGGGCTCTCCGCCCTGCCCCTGGTGCGCCGCATCAAACCAGTTCCAGCAGCGCCGCGGATTGGCGGAGGCCGGCTGCTCGGGGGAGAGCACGAGGAACCCGCCGGCGTCGGCGGCCGCATCCATGCGGGTGCCGCGGGCCAGGTCGGCGGGATCCTGCAGGCATCCGTGCAGCAGCACCAGCAGCGGACGCGCGCGGGACGGCGACCCGCCCCCCGGCACGTACAGCCGCCAGGCGCGGGTGCCCTCGGGGCCGGAGTAGCGCCCCTCCACCACCTGGCCAGCCGGTGCGAAGGAGCCGTCGGTGGAGAGGGGCATGACAGGAGGGAGGGATGATGCGGCCGTGGCCGGGATGGAGAGGCATAGCCCCCCCACCCCGGCCACGACGGCGGACCAACGCCGGCGCATGCGCGTCAGCGGTCGACGCGCAGCCCGACGAACATCATCGAACCGATCGCCGGCATGTTCAGCAGCTCGATGTGCCGGCGCCCCAGCCCGCACCCCCACCCGCGGGCGTACGCCGCGGGGAGCGCCGCGTTCAGGAAGGCCGGCGGCACGCTGGTGCCGCTGGTGCAGACGAAGGCGTTCTGGACCTGCACGTTGAGCACCGTGGTGCTGTTGAGGCGGCGCCCGATGTTGAAGTC
>JBILED010000141.1:0-7149 GCA_044352305.1 Gemmatimonas sp. | reverse complement strand
CGAGTTCCTGCGCTTCGGCTCCATCCATCGCAACAGCTACGTCAACGCCCCCGCCACCCTCACCCCCGCGCTCACGCTGCGCGACGCCCCCGCCACCTTCCTGGCGGGGCAGCTCACCGGCGTGGAGGGGTACACCGAAAGCAGCGCCACCGGGCTGCTGGCGGGCCTCAACTGCGTGCGCGTGCTGGAGGGAGCGGCCCCCGTGATCCCCCCGCCCACCACCATGCTGGGGGCGCTGTACCGCTACCTGCGCGAGGCCGACCCCGCGCACTTCCAGCCCATGAACGCCAACTTCGGGCTGCTGGACGAGCTCACCGGGGTGCCCCCGCGCGTGCTGCGCGACAAGGCGCAGAAGCGCGACGCGTACGCCGCGCGGGCGCTGGCCGATCTGGAGGCGTGGCGGCAGGCCCACGGCGTGGCCAACGTGGCGGGCGACCCCGTCGCGGGCGCCGCATCGTAGCGCGCGGGGCGTCGGTGCCTGAAGCCGCGGCGGATGACCTGCTGGAGGCGTTCCTCGTGCACTGCGCCAAGGAGCGCGACCTCTCCCCCCACACGCTGACGGCCTACCGCGGCGACCTGGCGGCGCTGGCCGCGTGGCTGGGGGCCACCCGCGGCGTGACGGGGTGGCAGTGGGAGGCGCTGGGGCGGCGCGACCTGCGCGAGTACCAGGCGCACCAGCTGGCGGCGGGCGCCGCGCGCCGCACCCTCGCCCGTCGCCTGTCGGCCATCCGGGCCTTCTACAAGTGGCTGCACCAGGAGGAGGTGGTGGACGCCAACCCCGGGCGCGCCCTGCGCGCGCCGCGGCTGCAGCGCACCCTCCCCGCCTACCTCGACCGCGCGCAGGTGGAGCGCCTGTTGCAGCACGCCGCCACCCGCGCCGACGGCGGCGACCCCGCCGCGGTGCGCGCTCTGGCCATGGTCGAACTGTTCTACTCCAGCGGCCTGCGCCTGAGCGAGCTCCGCGGCATCGACCTGGACGACCTCGACCTGGTCACGCAGCAGGTCAAGGTGCGGGGCAAGGGGCGCAAGGAGCGGATCGTGCCGCTGGGGGACCACGCGCAGCGGGCGCTGCGCCGCTGGCTCCCCGTGCGCGAGGCGCAGCTGGCCCAGGCGGCGCGCCGCCGGGCGGGGGCGCCCCCCGCCGCCCCCGCCCCTGGCGCGGGGCGGCGTCCGCGCGCCGACCGACAGGCGCTCTTCACCGGGCCCCGCGGCACCCGCCTCACGGCCCGCGCCATCCAGTACGCCATCGTGGCGCTGTTCGACGCCGTGGCCCCCGGCGAGGGGCTGTCCACGCACGCGCTGCGCCACACCTTTGCCACCCACCTCCTGGACGCCGGCGCCGACCTGCGCGCCGTGCAGGAGCTGTTGGGGCACGCCAGCATCGGCACCACGCAAGTGTACACCCACACCAGCACGGAGCGCCTCCGTCAGGTGTACCGGCAGGCGCACCCGCGGGCGTAGCGCGCGGGGGGGGCGGGGGCGCGTGCCCGGGCACCCTGGACGGCGTGACAGCCCCCCCGGCCGGTCGTCTCTCCCACATCACGCCGGGTCCCGGCTGCGCGCTCCCCCGATTCCTCCACCGGTGTCCGCCACCCCCTACGTCTCGGTCGTCATCCCCGTCTACAACGAGGAGGACAGCCTGCCGCCGCTGCTCGAGGAGCTGCGGACGGTGCTGGGCGCCGCCCCCTGGCCCAGCGAAGTCATCTGCGTGGATGACCGGTCGGTGGACCGCAGCTGGGCCGTGCTGGAGGCCGAGCAGGCCCGCGGCTTCCCTGTGCCGCTGCGGCGCCTGCGGCTGCGCCGCAACTACGGCCAGACGGCCGCCATGGCGGCGGGATTCGGCGCGGCGCGCGGCGCGGTGATCGTCCCCATGGACGGCGACGGGCAGAACAACCCCGCCGACATCCTCCGCCTCGTGGCCCGCCTTGAGGAGGGGTACGACGTGGTCAGCGGCTGGCGGGCCAACCGCCAGGACAAGGCCGTCTCCCGCAAGCTCCCCAGCCGCGTCGCCAACCGGCTCATCGGGCGCGTCTCCGGCGTGGTGCTCAACGACTACGGCTGCACCCTCAAGGCGTACCGCGGGACGCTGCTCCGCGAGCTGCGGCTGTACGGCGAGATGCACCGCTTCATCCCGCTGTATCTGGGACGCATCGGGGCGCGCGTGACCGAGCTGCCGGTGGACCACCGGGCCCGGGTGCACGGCACCAGCAAGTACGGCAGCCGGCGCATCTTCAAGGTGTTCCTGGACCTGTTCCTCATCCGCTTCATGAGCCGGTATTCCACCCGGCCGCTGCATTTCTTCGGCAAGACGGCGCTGGCCTTCCTGCTGGGCGTGGTGGTGCTGCTCGCGCTCATGGTGGTGTTCAAGTACGGATGGCTGCAGGCGGTGGGGATCGACTACCAGGCCAGCTTCGTGCAGACGCCGCTCCCCGCGCTGGCGGCCAGCTTCCTCGTGGGCGCCATCCTGTCGATCTTCAGCGGCATCATTGCCGAGCTGCTCATCCGCATCCTGCACGAATCCCAGGGGCAGGTGCCGTACGCCGTGGCCGACGACCACGGGGGCGCGGCGTAGCATGTGCGGCCTCCTCGTCGCCGTCGGCGCGCCCGGCGACGCGGCGGTGCGCGCCCGCGTGGCGCTGGCGCTGGACACGCTGGCGCACCGCGGCCCCGACGGCCGGGGGGTGCGCGAGGCCGACGGCGTGGTGCTCGGGCACCGGCGCCTCGCGGTCCTCGATCCGGCCGGCGGTGCCCAGCCGATGGTCCATCCCGACACCGGGATCGCCGTGGTGTTCAACGGCGAGCTGTACAACCATCGCGCCCTGCGACCGGCGCTGGAGGCGCGCGGCCACCGCTTCCGCGGCACCTCCGACACCGAGACGCTGCTCGCGCTGTATGCGGAGCACGGCGAGGGGTGCCTCGCGCTGCTGCGCGGGATGTACGCGTTCGTCCTCCACGACCCCGCGCGTAGGCGCCTCCTTGGCGCCCGCGATCCCTTCGGCAAGAAGCCGCTGTACTGGTCGCGCGCCCTCGACGGGCTCGCGTTTGCCTGCGCCTCCGAGCCGCGGGCGTTGCTGGCGCTGCAGCCGGCGCGGCGCCCCGCGCTCTCCCCGGACGGGCTGGTGGCCTATCTGCGCCACGACTACGTGACCGGCGCGCTCAGCGCCTTCGAGGGGATCGGACGCCTGCTCCCTGGGCACGCCTTCACGCTGTCGCTGGACGACCCCGCCGCCCCCGGCGCGTGGCGCAGCTGGGCCCATGCCGACCCGGCCGCCGCCCTGGGCGCGCCCCGGGACGCCCGCCCCGAGGGCGCGCTGGTGGACGAGTTGGAGGCGCGCCTGACGACCGCCGTCGATCGCCGTCTCCTCGCCGACGTCCCGCTGGGCGTGCTCCTCTCGGGGGGCATCGACTCCACGCTCATCGCCGCGCTGGCCGTGCGCGGGGCGGCCCCCGCCCCGGTCCCCAGCTTTGCCATCGGCTTCGACGACCCCCGCTTCGACGAGTCGCGCTACGCGCGCGAGGTGGCCGCCGCCGTGGGCACCGTGCATCACGAGCGCCGCTTCGGGGTGGAAGACGTGCGCGAGGCCGCCGCCGGTCTCATCCCCGCGCTCGACGAACCCCTGGCCGACCCGTCGCTCCTTCCCACCAGCATGCTCTGCGCCTTCGCGCGCGAGCACGTCACCGTCGTCCTCGGCGGCGACGGGGGCGACGAGCTGTTCGCCGGCTACGACCCCTTCGCCGCCGCACGCGCCGCCGCGGTCCTCCCGGCGCTGGTGCCGCGCGCCCTGGATGGGATGCTGGACGCCGCCGCCGGTTGGCTCCCCGTGGAGAGCGCCCGCACGCACCTCGCGCTGGAGTTCAAGCTGCGGCGCTTCCTCCGCGGCTATCGCCTCCCGCTCCCGGCCCGGCTGGCCACCTGGATGGGGCCCTTCGACGCCCCTGCCCTCGACCGGCTCCTCCCCGACCTGCGCTGGCGCGACACCGCCGGCGCCGCCGATCCCCAACCACCGCCCGGGGTGGGCGACCTTGAGGCCATGCTGCACTGGTACCAGCGCGTGTACCTCCCCGATGACATCCTCGTGAAGGGCGACCGGGCCAGCATGCGCCACGGCCTCGAGCTGCGCGCGCCATTGCTCGACGTGGACCTCGCCGACTTCGTGAACCGCCTCCCCATCACCGCCAAGGTGCGGGGGGGCACCCGCAAGCACCTCCTCCGCCGCCTGCTGGCGCGGTGGGGCGCCGAGCCGGCCTCCGCCCCCCTTCGGCACCCCCTGCCGGCGCACGTCCTCCGGCGACCCAAGAAGGGGTTCGGCATCCCGGTCGCCACCTGGCTGCGGGGCCCCCTGCGCCGCGACCTGGAGGATACGCTGCTGCACCAGTGGCCCGAGCCGCTGGCGGTCATCAGCGCCACCGCGCGCCGCCAGCTGGTGGCGGAGCACGTCGCGGGGCGCCGCAACGCCGCCAAGGAGCTGTGGGCCCTGCTGACCCTCGCCTGGTGGACCCGCGCCTGGATCCCGTCATGAACCGTCCCGCCCAGCCCTCCCCGCGCGCCGCGTCGCGCCCCCTCGCCGCACCCCGGCAGTCGTGGCGTGCGGTGTGGACCATGGTGGCCGTCGGCGCGCTGCTCCGCCTTGCCCTGCTGCTCGCGTGGGAGGGGACCGGCGAAACCGATGGCATCGGCCGCACCATGTCGGCTGCCGACTGGATGCGCGGCGCCACCCCGCTGTTCGGCTGGCACACCTGGCCGGAACTCAACTTCCTCCTCCCCGCCCTGGGGATCGCCGCGGGCGGCGACTGGTTCTGGGCGCCGCGCGTCGTGTACGGACTCATCTCCCTGGCCCTCATTCCCCCGGTGGTGGCCGTGACCCGCCGTCTCTGGGACGAGCCCGCGGCAGTGGTGGCGGGGTGGCTGGCCGCCGTCACCCCGTTCCTCGCGGTGTTCGCCACCTCGGGGGCGCGCAGCGAGACGGTGGGAGCCACCGGGATCATGCTGGCCCTCTGGGGCATCCTCCGCTGGGAGCACGGCCGCGGCCGCTGGACCGACCTGCTGCTCGCCGTGGGGGGCGTGGTGGTGGCGGAGGGGGTGCGTTTTGACGGGGTGCTGGTGGGCGCCGCGCTGGGGGCGGTGCTGCTGGGCACCACGCTCCGGGACTGGAGCGATCCCCTGCGCGGGCGGCGCGTCCGGGGCATGCTGCTCTTCGGCGGCCTGTGCCTCGTCTATCCCGTGGCGCTGTCGGTCAGCTGGCACGCGCACTTCGGGGACCCGCTGCACTTCCTGCACACGGCGCAGGAGAATGCGCGCCAGTTCCTGGTGGACGGGGAGCACGCACGCTTCCCCACCGGCGTGTACCAGGCCTATGGGGTGGCGTTCCCCTGGCTTGCCATGGGCTTCATCCTCACCCCCGGCGTGATGCTGCTCGGGGTGGCCGGCACCGCGCTCCGCTGGCGGGAGCGGGCGGTCCTCCCCCTCGTGGCGCTGCTGGCGGTGCAGGTGGGGTTCATCGTCAAGAACATCGTCCAGTTCACGCAGCAGCCGCAGATCCGCTACGTGGTGCCGGTCGCGGTGCTCCTCCTCCCCGGGGTGCTCCCCGGGCTGCGGTGGGTGGCTGCCCGGCCGTGGCTCCCCACCGCATGGCGCTCCCCGCGCCGGGTGGCGCTCGCCGCGCTCGTGGCCGCGTTGGCCAGCGAAGGGATGGCCGCGTTCGTGACGGTGCGTCCCACGGGGCTGCTCAGTCGGCAGCTTGGGGGCTATGGTCCGGTGCAGGTGGACCAATACGCCACCCGGGCGTTGTGGCCCGCGGTGCGCGCCCGCGCCGCCGCGGGCGATACGCTGCTGGTCACGCCGTTCGTGCTCAGCCCCTACGCCCTGCTGGCCACCGACTATCGCACGGGGGGCGTGCCGGTGGTGCACCCGTCCAACTACCGGTCGGGCAACGGCGTCTACACCATCCCCGACTTCGAGGCGATGCTCAACGCCCGACTGCACGGCGCGCGGTTCGTGCTGGCCAACACCGGGGAGGCGATCAAGGGGTTCGTCGGCGGGCTGGCCCGCGATCCCATCGGCCTTGCCGCCGCGGCCGCAGGCGACGGCCCCGTGCGCTGGGGCGGCCACACCTTTCGGCGCGTGGAGGCCCACGGCGCCATCGTGCTGCTGGAACGCCTCCCGGCGCACCCCTCGGCGGCGGCTCCCGCGCGGTAGGCCGCCGCCGCCCTCGGGCGCCGGGCGCGCCCCCCTACCCCGGCGTGCCGCCCCCGAGGATCGTGGCCGCGCGCGCCGTGTCCAGGTTGCCGCCGCACAGCACCACTCCCACCGTGGCCCCGGCCAGCTGCGGCGCCAGCGCCTGCACCCCGGCCCACCCCGTCGCGCCCGCCCCCTCCGCCAGGTTGTGCGTCACCCGCCACAGCGTGCGCACCCCCTCGGCGATCGCGTCCTCGGACACGGTCACGAACCCGGCCAGCCCCGCGCGCAGCGCCGCCATCGTCAGCGCATAGGTGGAGCCCGTGGCGATCCCCTCCGCGAAGGTGCGCACCGGCGCCCCCGTCCGCGGCACGCCGTCGTGCCAGGCGTCATGCTGCGCCGGCGCCCCCGCGCTCTGCACCGCGTACACCCGGAGCCCCGGCCGCATTGCCGCCGCCACCACGCACGCCCCCACCGCCTGCGAGCCACCCCCCAGCGCGATCACCAGCGCGTCCAGCGCGGGGACCGCCTCCAGGAACTCCGCCGTCATCGTGGCCGCCCCCGCGATCACCCCGCGGTCGTTCGTCGAGTGCACCACCGTGCGCCCCTCCCGCTCGGCGATCGCCGCGCACGCGGCCACCGCCTCGTCGTAGCGCGCCCCGGCTTCCACCAGCGTGGCCCCCAGCGCGCGGATCCCCGCGTTCTTCTCGGGGTTGTTCCCCTCCGGCACGCAGATCGTCACCGGGATCCCCAGCCGCGCCCCGGCCCACGCCAGCCCCAGCCCGTGGTTCCCCGTGGTGGCGGCGATCACCCCGCGCGTCGCCGCCTCGGGCGGCAGCGCCGTGAGCGCGCTGGTGCCGTTGCGCACCTTGAACGACCCCGTGGGGAGGTGGTTCTCGTGCTTGAGCCACACGCGCACCCCGTGGCCGGCCAGCGCGTCCAGCGCCGCATAGCCCCGCACGGGCGACGGCTCC
>JBILED010000140.1:0-7162 GCA_044352305.1 Gemmatimonas sp. | reverse complement strand
GGCAACGCCACCATCGCCCGTCGCAGCGCCTCCACCACGCCGGCCACCTCCTGCGGCGACTCCCCTCGCACCCGCATTCCCACCAGCAGGGCGGCCAGCTGCGCGGGGCTCCCCTCGCCACGCATGATCACCCCGAACGCGTCGGTCACCGCAGCCGCGTCAAGGGGCTCCCGGGCGCCCAGGCGACGGATGGCCGCCGCCAGCGGATCAGGGACCATGCAGCGCCTCGTAGAGGCGGGCCGGCAGGTCATGTCGCGTGATGATGAGCGCCAGCAACATGGCCAGCACGCGCACCCGCTCCACGTCGGCCGCCGTGTAGCTGCCACGCTGTGCCTTGTTGGTGAGGTTCAGCACCCCCACCAGATCGCCCCGATACACCAGCGGGAGGCTCATGAAGCTGCCCGTGGTGAAGTACTGGTCGTGCAGGAGCGGGTGCTGCGTGGCCTCCCGGACGTCCTGCACCAGCAGCGGTTCGCGGGTGGCGGCCACGCGACCGGCCACCCCCTCGCCAATCCGGATGAGCCGCCCTTCCACCACGCCGCCGCTCACCCCGCGGGCCGCGGCCAAGTACAGATGATCCGGGTCCGGCGCCCGCAGCATCAGCGAGCAGCGCTGCGTCTCCATGTCGTCGCCCAGCATCGTGAGCAACCCGTCCACCAGCTGCCGAGAATCCCGGGTGCCGACGTCCAGCGACAGCGCCCGATCCATGAGGTCGAGGGTGCGCTGCTGCTGGCGAAGCGCTTCGCTCCGTCGGTGCAGCTCCAGGTGCACCTGCTCCAGCTGCCCCACGGCCGCCGTGAGCTGCTGATCGGCCACCTCGGCCCGACGCAGCATCCGTCGGGCCTCTTCCGCTTCGCGCGCCGCCTCGGCCTGCCACCGCCCCGACGGGTCGGCCTGAGGTGTCACCGCGGGCGCCGCCTCCCGCTCGCGGAGGGTGGCCTCGAGGGCCGACAGCTTGCGTACGTACTCCCCGTGCACGCGCTGGGTGACATCCTCCAGGGTCCGGACCGCCTCCACCCGCGCGTCGCGCTCCGCCAGGCGACTGTAGGCCAGGTCGAACAGGGCCACCGCCGGGCCCAGCCGTTCCGTGGTGCGGGTGCCGAAGATCTTGCGCGGCTCGTACAGGGCCAGCACCGCGTCCAGCAGCCCCTCCACCCGCAGCCCCTGCAGCGCCAGCACGCCGCCGTCCAGGAACTGGCGAAACCCGAAGAGCCGCGCATAATCGGCGGTCCGGTCGGTGAGGTCGACGAAGGGGGTGCCCGCCGCCAGCTGTGCCCGGATCCCCTCCGGCAGGTGATCCATGGTGGTCTCCAGCGCCGAGCGCTCCACCTGCGGGCCGACGGGGACCAGTCGCTCCCGCAGCATCACGCGCCGGGCATCGTACCGGACCAGCGCGAGGGCCGCCCCCCGATCCAGCTCGGCCAGGGTGTCGCCCAGCGCCACAAGAGCCCCCTCAAGGTCGGGGGCCGCGGCCAGGGCATGGGCCAGGGTGGCAAGCGAACGCGGCGGCATGGGTTCCTAGAGAAAACGTCGCCACCGCCCCTCGCGCAATGGCTGCCCCGAGTTGAAGGGCGCCCCCGGACGCCCTAGAATCCCCGGTCTATGGAACTGGGCCCCTTCCTGCTGGTCACGCAGTACGACGGTCGCGGGTTTGCTGGCTGGCAGCGGCAGCCTGGGCAGCGCACGGTCCAGGGGGAGATGGAGCGCGTCCTGGCGCGGCTGTGCGGCGCCCCCGTGGCGGCCGTGGCGGCGGGGCGCACCGATGCGGGCGTCCACGCCCATGGCCAAGGGGTCGGGGTCCAGCCGGGGGGGCGTTGGGAGCCGCCGGGACTGCGCCGGGCCCTCAACGCCCTGTTGCCGGACGACATCTGGGTGGCAGAGGCGCACCGCATGGTGCCGGGGTTCCACCCTCGGTTCAGCGCCACCGCCCGCCGGTACGGTTATCTTGTGGGGACCGACGACGGGGCGCGTTCGCCCTTCCGGCGGCACCTCGAATGGGGCGTCCGTCCCGCGCTGGCGGCGGACGCGCTGCATGCGGAGGCGGCGAGCCTCCTCGGGGAGCATGTCTTCCGGGCCTTTGCCGTGGCACACACGGCCCCGGCCCACGACCATCACCGCTGCATCATCCACCAGGCGCGCTGGATTCCGCGCGACGGGGGCTGGTGCTTTGACGTTGCGGCCAACCGGTTCCTGCATCACATGGTGCGATTTCTTGTGGGGACGATGGTGGAGGTGGCTGCCGGACGGCGTCCGGCGGGGACCATCGCGCGGCTGCTGACCGCCGCGGACAATCGGGAGACCGCCCCCCCCGCCCCGCCGCACGGCCTGTCGCTGCGGGCGGTGACGTACCCGATCGCGAGCTATGCCGGGGGTGCGGCCCCCGCCGTCCCGGCGCCGGAGGGAGCTGATGCGTCGCCGACCTGACCGGCGCCAGGGCGCGCCGTTCCCTGGCGGTCTGCTGGCCGCGCTGTTGCTGCTCGGGTGCGAGGGGGGGAATCCCACCCCGTCGGCCGCGCAAACCCGCACCCTCCCCCCGCCACCACCGCCGGCCGCCCTGCCGGCCCAGAGCCTGGCGGCGTCGCGCCGCACGGCGCTCACCACGGCCGTGGAACGGGTCGCCCCGGCGGTGGTCACGGTGCAGACCGAGACGGTCCAGCGCGTGCCGGTGGACGTGTTCGAGTACTTCATGGGCGGGCGTTCGGGAGAGCGTCGGAACGCGGGGATCGGGTCCGGCTTCCTCGTACGGGCAGACGGCGTGATCGTGACCAACGCGCATGTGGTGGCGGGGGCCACCTCGGTGTCCATCGCCATGCGTGACGGCACCACCTATCAGGCCACCGTGGTGGGGCTGGACGAAACCAACGACCTGGCGGTGCTGCGCATCAACGCCACCGGGCTGCCCGTGGCCCCCCTGGGCACCTCCGCCGACCTGCTTGTGGGGGAGTGGGCGATCGCCATCGGCAACCCCTTCGGCTTCGTGCTGGGGAACACCGAGCCGAGTGTCTCGGTGGGGGTCATCAGTGCGGTGGGGCGCAACCTGGCTGGGCGGGGCGACGGCAGCGGGGTGTATGTGGACATGGTCCAGACCGATGCGGCCATCAACCCGGGGAACTCCGGGGGGCCGCTGGTGAACGGGGCCGGCGAAGTGATTGGGGTGAACAGTTCCATCTATTCGCCGAGCGGCGGGTCGGTGGGGCTAGGCTTCGCCATCCCGATCGACCGTACCAAGCGCATTGTGGAAGACCTGCTGGAGCACGGGGCGGTGCGGCAGCCGTGGGTGGGGATCCGCCTGCGCACCCCCGACGCGCAGAGTGCGCGCGAGGTGGCGGCGGCGGGGGCGATTGTGGCGCGGGTCGTCCCCGGCTCCCCGGCGGCGCGCGCGGGGGTGACGCCGGGGGACCAGATCGTGGGCGCCGGAACGCGCCCGGTGCGGAATCCGTTCGATTGGGAGGCCCGGCTGCTGGACCTCCGCGTGGGGGAGACGCTGACCATCACGGTGCGCCGGGGGCGAGCGGAGCGGCAGGTGGCGCTGCGCGTGGCTGACGCCCCCGAGGTGAGCGCTCCCAAGGTGACGGTGCTGCGGGAGCTGCAGTTGGTGACGCTCACCGACGCCATCCGGCAGGAGCGCGGAATCGCCTCGTCCAACGGGGCGCTGGTGTACCGGGCGTCGGAGCGGATCCGCGAGGAGGTGGGGCTGCAGGAAGGCGATGTGATCGTGCAGGTGGGACGGCAGCGCGTGGGCACGGCGGAGGCGGCCTCGGGCGCCATCGACCAGGTGGGCGCGCGCGGCCCGGTGTTCGTGGTGTTCGAGCGCAATCGGCAGTACCTCCAGACCCAGTTCTCCCTGCGGTGACGTGACGCTTCCCGACCGGACCACCTATTCCTCGCCGCTCGCCGAGCGGTATGCCTCGCGGGCGATGTTGCGCACCTGGAGCCCGCAGGCCCGCCACGGGCTGTGGCGGCGCCTGTGGCTGGCGCTGGCCGAGGCGCAGCAGGCGCTGGGGGTGCCCATCCCCGACGCGGCGCTCGCCGCGATGGCCGCGCACCTGGACGACATCGATTTCGACGCGGTGGCGGCGTACGAGCGGCGCTTCCGGCACGATGTCATGGCCCACGTGCATGCCTTCGGCGACGTGGCCCCGGAGGCGCGGAAGTACATCCACTTGGGTGCCACCAGCTGCTTCGTCACCGACAACGCCGACCTGATCCTGATGCGCCAGGCCTTGGCGCTGCTGCGCGACAAGGTGCTGGAGGTGGTGGCCGCCTTGGACGCCTTCGCGCGGCAGTGGCGCGAACTCCCCGCCCTGGGCTACACGCACCTGCAGCCCGCGCAGCTCACCACGGTGGGGAAGCGCGCGACCTTGTGGATCCAGGATCTGGTGCTCGACCTCGAGGACCTCACCCACCGCATCGACACTCTTCCCTTCCGGGGGGTCAAGGGCACCACGGGGACGCAGGCCAGCTTCCTGACGCTGTTTGACGGGGACCACGGCAAGGTCCGGGAGCTCGACCGGCGGGTGACCGCCGCCATGGGGTTTGCCCGGGCGATGCCGGTCACCGGGCAGACCTACTCGCGCAAGGTCGACGCGCAGGTGCTGGGGGTGGTGGCGGGCGTGGCGGCCTCGGCGTCCAAGTTCTCCGGGGACATCCGGATGCTGCAGGCGTTCGGGGAGCTGGAGGAGCCTTTTGAGTCGCAGCAGATCGGGTCGTCGGCGATGGCCTACAAGCGCAACCCAATGCGCTCCGAGCGCATCGCCGCGCTGGCGCGCTTCGTGCTCTCCCTGGAGCCCAACGCCAACCAGACGCACGCCGTGCAGTACTTCGAGCGCACGCTGGACGACAGCGCCAACCGGCGGCTGGCCATCCCGGAGTCCTTCCTGGCCACCGACGCCATCCTGGGGCTGATGCACAACGTGGCGCGGGGGCTGGAGGTGCACCCGGCGCGCATCCGGCGGCGGCTGGACGAGGAGCTGCCCTTCATGGCGACCGAGGAGCTCATCGTGCGCTTTGTGCGCGCCGGCGGCGACCGGCAGGAGGCGCACGAGCTGATCCGGGGGCACAGCATCGCGGCGGCGCGCGCCGTGAAGGACGGCGCCCCGCACAACGACCTGCTGGAGCGACTGGCGGCGGATCCCGCGTTCGGGATCCCGTTGGAGGACCTGCGCGCGGCGGCCGATGCCCAGCGCTTCACCGGCCGCGCGCCGGAGCAGGTGGACGAGTTCCTCACGGAGGTCGTGGCCCCGTGGCTCGCGGCCCCCCGGGGCGCCGTGGTGCACGACGAGGTGCGCGTCTGATGGCCGCGGGCGTCCCGCTGCCGACGGTGGCGCGCACCGACCTTCCGCTCCCCCTGGTGCGGCGCGGCAAGGTGCGCGACGTGTACGCGGTGGGGGACGACCGGCTGCTGCTGGTCGCCTCGGACCGGGTGAGCGCCTTCGACGTGGTCATGGCGGAGCCGATCCCCGCCAAGGGGATCGTGCTCACCCAGCTGTCGGCCTGGTGGTTTGCCCGGGTGGCGGCGCTGGTGCCGCATCACCTCCTGACCGCGGACGTAGACGCCATCGTCGCGGCGGTGCCCGTGCTGGCGCCCCACCGTGACGTGCTGGCCGGCCGCAGCATGCTCTGTCATCGCACCGATCCGGTTCCCGTGGAGTGCGTGGTGCGCGGGTACCTCTCCGGCTCGGCCTGGAAGGAGTACCAGGCCGCGGGGACGCTGGCGGGTGAACCCCTCCCCGCCGGGCTGCGCGAGAGCGACCGCCTGGAGCCCGCGCTGTTCAGCCCGGCCACCAAGGCGGAGACGGGGCATGACGAGAACATCACGCGCGCCACGATGGCGGCAGTGGTGGGGGCGGAGGCGGCCGAGGCGCTGGAAGGGCTGTCGCGCGCGGTGTACGCGCTGGGGCGCGACACCGCGGCCGGCCGCGGGATCATCGTGGCCGACACCAAGTTCGAATTCGGGTGGCAGGACGGCCGCCTGATGCTGATCGACGAGGTGCTCACCCCCGACAGCTCGCGCTTCTGGCCGGCCGACCAATATGTGCCCGGGCGCGGGCAGCCGAGCTTTGACAAGCAGCCGTTGCGCGACTGGCTGGACGTCGAGCGGCGCGCCGGCCGGTGGAACGGCGAGGCGCCGCCGCCGCCGCTCCCCGATGCGGTGGTCGACGCCACCAGTCGCCGATACCGCGATGCCTACGCCCGGATCACCGGGTCCCCCTTGCCCCTGGCCTCGCTGGGGTTCCTGGAGATGTCCGCCTGATGTTTGCCCGCGAAGGGGTGCCGTTCATCACCGGAGCGCTGGCCCTCGCGCTCGCCGCGCGGGCGTTGGCGCTGCGGCTGCGCGCGTGGCCGCTGTGGGTCCTGGCGGTGGTGCTGCTGGTGGTGGCGTTGTGGGTGGCGTGGTTCTTCCGGGACCCCGTGCGCACGGGCGAGCGCGGGCCCGGCGTGGTGGTGGCGCCTGCCGATGGCCGCGTGGTGCTCATCACCCCGATCCACGAGGACACCTTCGTCCATGGGCCCACGACGCGGGTGTCCATCTTCATGAATGTCTTCGACGTCCATGTGAATCGGTATCCGCTGGACGGCCTGGTGGCCTTCGTGGAGCGGCGTCCGGGGAAGTTCCTGAACGCCGTCACCGAGGCCTCCAGCGTGGAGAACGAGCAGAACGCGGTGGGGCTGGTGTGCGGCCCGCACCGGATCCTCATGCGGCAGATCGCCGGGCTGGTGGCGCGCCGGATCATCACCGATCCCGCGCCGGGCGCGGTGGCCCGGCAAGGGGAGCGGTTCGGGCTCATCCGCTTCGGTTCGCGCGTGGACCTCTTCCTCCCGCCCGACGCGCGGCTTCGGGTGCGGGTGGGGGACCGCACCCAGGCCGGGGCCACGGTGGTGGCCGACCTGCCGGCGGCGTGAGCGCCACGCCGGGATGCCGGGGCGCCGGCCGGGGGCGGCGATGACCGAGGCCGGGGGACCGGCGCGTCGCCAGCGCCCGCGCGCCGTCGTGGCGCTGCCCAACGGCTTCACGCTCGCCAACCTCTTCTTCGGGATCTTCGCCATCGTCTCGGCGTCCCGGGGGCAGTTTGACGCCGCCGCGCGCTACATCGTCTTCGGCGCCATCGCCGACAGCCTCGACGGCCGCATCGCCCGCGCCACGCGCTCCGGGTCGCGCTTC
>JBILED010000139.1:0-7194 GCA_044352305.1 Gemmatimonas sp. | reverse complement strand
TCATCCTGGTGGACGGCGTGCGCATGGAGTCCGGGTCGCCGGCGCTGGCGGGGACGCTGGGGATCGGCGGCGGCCGTCCCAGCTTCCTGAACAACCTCAACCCCGAGGAGATCGAGAGCATCGAGGTCGTCAAGGGGCCGTCGGCGGCGACGCTGTACGGCACGCAGGCGGCCAACGGGGTCATCGTGGTCACCACCAAGAAGGGGCGCGCCGGCCCGCCCAAGTGGACGCTCTTCAGCGAGGGCGGGCGCTCGTACGACCCGGCCAGCTATCCGGGGATCTACTACACCGACGGCAAGGCGGCCAACGGCGCGGCGCGCCCCTGCCTCCAGTGGCAGGCCGCGCAGGGGCAGTGCACCATCACGCAGACGTACACCAAGAACTTCCTGGAGGACGCGGCCTTCTCCCCCATCGGCGTGGGCGACCGCCGGCAGGTGGGCGCGCAGGTCACCGGCGGCACCGACGCGGCGCGCTACTTCATCAGCACCGACTGGGAGAAGGAGACCGGGCTGCTGCGCATGCCGGGGAACGAGATCGACACGCTGCTCAAGGAGCGCGGCGTCACCAGCATCCCGGAGAACCAGCGCATCCCCAACCAGCTGGACCGGCGGAACATCCGCGTGAACCTGGGGGTGCAGCTGGCCCCCAACGCGGAGCTGACGCTCAACAGCGGCTTCATGAACGCCTGGAACCTGCTCCCGCAGACGGGGGACAACCTCCAGGGGGTCATCGGCTCGGCGCTGTTCGGCAACCCCAACCCGGCGCTGGCCAACCAGTGGGGGTTCGCGCCCCCCAGCCAGGGGTTCGCCAAGAGCGTCTCGCGCACCACCAACCAGTTCCTCAACTCGGCCACCGCCGGGTGGCGCCCCACCAGCTGGCTGTCCACGCGCGGCACCGTGGGGCTCGACTGGATGGCGTATGACAACGAGGCGCGCATCGCCAACGGGCAGGGGTGCAGCGTCTGCGGGATCGAGCGGCAGGGGACGCGCACCATCGACAAGTGGGTGAACGCCCGCTACACGGTCGACCTCAACGCCACCTCCACCTTCACCCTCCCCTGGAACCTCAACTCCAAGACGGCGGTGGGGGTGCAGTGGAACCGCGACCGCCTCACGGGGGCGCTGAGCACGTCGCAGATCCTGCCGCCGGGGGGCTCCACCATCGACGCCGGCGCCCAGAAGACCTCGGGCGAGGCCACGATCGAGACCGCCTCCCTGGGGGTCTACGTGGAGGAGACGCTGGGGTGGAAGGACAAGCTGTTCGTGACCGGGGCGCTGCGGCAGGACCGCAACTCGGCGTTCGGCACGAACTTCGGCGCCATCATCTACCCCAAGGCGACGCTGTCCTGGGTGGCGATGGAGAACCCCGACGCGAAGTGGATCAACCAGCTGCGTCCGCGCGTCGCCTTCGGCGAGTCGGGGCAGCAGCCCACGGCCACCGCGGCGATCACCTTCCTCTCCCCGGTGACCAGCACGATCTTCGGCGCGGGTGACCGTCCCGCCGTGACCTTCGGCGCGCTGGGGAACGACGGCATCCGCCCCGAGCAGTCGGCGGAGACCGAGCTGGGCTTCGACCTCACCGGCTGGCGCAACCGCGTGTCGGTGCAGGCCACGTACTACTCCAAGACCACCTCCGACGCGCTCGTCAACCGCCCGCTCCCCGGCTCGCTGGGCGCCGGCGCGTCGCGCATCGAGAACGTGGGCGTGGTCACCAACAAGGGCGCCGAGCTCTCGCTCAACGTGCGGGCGATCGACGGCGAGAAGGTCCGCTGGGACGTGGGGATCGAGGCGTCGGAGAACAACAACAAGCTGGTGTCGCTGGCGCCGGGGATCCCGCCGCTGACGGGCTTCGGCTTCCAGAACCGCCCGGGGTACCCGCTGTTCGGGCTGTGGTGGCCCAAGCTGGTGAGCTACAACGACGCCAACAACAACCAGACGATCGAGCCGAGCGAGGTGGTGGTCACCGACACGGCCGTCTTCATCGGCGCGACCATCCCGGTGCGCTCGATCAGCCTGACGAACTCCATCGGCCTGTTCAACGACAAGCTCCGCCTGAGCGGGATGCTGGACTACCGGGCCGGCTTCGTGTCGCACAACGTGAACGGGCTGTTCCAGTGCGCCTTCCGGCAGAACTGCGCGGCGCTGCACGTGAAGGGGTATGACCTGCAGGAGCAGGCCAAGGCGGTGGCGGGCCCGCGCGCCTTCGGGGCCTACGGCGAGCAGGCGGACTTCCTCCGCTTCCGCGAGTTCTCGGTGCAGTACACGCTGCCGGGGTCGGTGGCGCGCGTGCTCCGCGCGGCCTCCGCGAACGCGCAGTTCACCGGGCGCAACCTCTGGACCTGGACCAAGGAGTTCACCGCCTGGGACCCGGAGAACAACACCTCCGGCTCTGACGGCCCGAACTACAACTTCGTGGCGCAGGCCCAGCCGCGGCAGTTCTTCCTCCGTCTCAACCTCACCTTCTAGGAGACCGATCGTGTCCTCGACGCATTCCGTCCGGGCGACGCGCCGCACCATCGGTCGCGTTGCGCCTCTCCTCCTCGCCGCCACGCTGGCGGGGTGTTCCACCGACACGCTGCTGGAGGCGGACCGCCCCGACCAGATCGATCCGGCGGAGCTGTCCTCCAACCTGCAGGGCGCCGGCGCCCTGCATGCCGGCGCCATCGGCGACTTCACCGTGGCGCTCGCCGGCGGCAACGGCGGCGGCGCCGGGCTGGGCCAGGTCGCGGCCAGCGGCTACCTGTCCGACGAGTTCATGTTCGGGGGCACCCCCCCCGAGCTGCGCGAGATGGACGCGCGCAACGTCCGCGAGGCCAACGGCGCCTGGCTGCAGACGTACATCGACCTGCACCGCGCCCGCGAGGCCGGCGAGCGGGCGATCACCGCCTTCAAGGCGGTGGCGCCCTCCGACGCCCGCGTGGGCGAGCTGCTGGGGCTGCAGGCGGCGCTCATCACCATCCAGGGGGAGAACTACTGCTCCGGGGCGCCGCTGAGCACCACGCAGCCGGAGCTCAAGTACGGCGACCCGCTCACCACGGCGGCCACCTTCGCGCTGGCCGTGACCAAGGCCGACGCGGCCATCGCCGGCGCCGGGAGCAACGCCGCCGCCCGGAACCTGGCGGCGGTCATCAAGGGGCGCGCGCTGCTCAACGCCGGGCAGTACGCGGCGGCCGCCACCGCGGTGGCGGCGGTGCCCACCGCCTTCGAGTACCGCGTGTCGCACGGGCTGGCCACGGCCCGCCAGCAGAGCTTCCTCTGGACGTACATGTACAACACCCAGGCGCTGCTGGTGGCCAACCGCGAGGGGACCAACGGCCTCGACTTCGCCACCGCGCAGGATCCGCGCCTCCCGGTGGAGGGGGACGGCCGTCCGTCGGTGTTCGACAACGTGACGCCGCGCTACTTCTTCCGCACGTACAACGTGCAGAACCACGCGGTGATGGTGGCCAGCGGCGTGGAGGCGCGCCTCATCGAGGCCGAGGCCGCGCTGCAGGCGTCCAACGTGCCGGGGTGGATGGCCAAGCTGGCGGAGGCCCGGGCGAAGTTCACCATGGCCGCCCCCACCGACCCCGGCACTGCCGACGGGCGCGTGGACCTGATGTTCCGTGAGCGCGCCTTCTCGATGTACGGCACCGCGCACCGCGTGGGCGACCTGCGCCGCCTCTCCCGGCAGTACGGGCGTGGCAAGGAGACCGTGTGGCCCACGGGCGCGTACCACAAGGACAACCTCAACCGGGGTGGTGACGTGAACATCGTCGTCCCCATCTCGGAGAAGAACAACCCGAACTTCAAGGGGTGCCTGGACCGGAACCCGTAAGGGCCTGGCGCAGTGCCGGATACGCCGAGGGGGCGCCGCAGCTGCGGCGCCCCCTCGGTGCATCCGGGCCCCTGCCTCAGCGCCGTGGCGCCGGACCCTCGGGGCGGATGGGCACCGTCCCCTCGCGCAGCACGTCGGGAGCCGCCCAGTACGGCGTCCCGTACGGGCGCCGGCGCGGCCACAGCTCGTCCAGCGTGTCGTCATCGTACACCACGCCCCCCTTCACCACCCAGCGGATGGCCGTGGTGTTTCGGATGTCCTCCAGCGGGTTGCGGTCCAGCACCATGAAGTCGGCCAGCTTCCCCACGGTGAGCGAGCCGAGGTCCTGTTCGCGGCCGATGAAGCGCGCCGCGTGCCGTGACGCGATTTCCAGCGCCCCCATGGGGCCCAGGGCGCTGGCCGCCATCCACACCTCCCAGTGCGACCCCAGGCCGTTGTGCTGCCCGTGCGCCCCGATCGCCCCGAAGCCGCCCGCGGCGATGATGTCCGCCAGCCCCTGCGCGATGAGCGGGAACGAGTAGTCGGTGGCCGGGCGCGTCATGCGCCGCCGCCCCTGCGGGATGAACTGCCGCCACGGGATGAAGCGCCGCGTCTTGGGGTCCTTCCACGTCTCCTGCTCGTCGTAGAAATACTCCTCGTTCCACGGCCCGGCCCCGCCCACCATGAACGTGGGGGAATAGGTGGCGTTGGCCTTCCCCAGGAAGGTGGTGAGGTCGGCGTAGAGCGGGGCGTACGACAGCGGATGCTCGAACCCGGTGTGGCCGTCCATCACCATCCCCAGGACGTACTCCAGCGCGTCGTTCTCGGAGGTCACGTTGATCCCCACCGTGCGCGCCGCCTCGGTGACCCACTGCCGCTGGTCGCGGCGCGGCTGCATGTACTGCTTGAGCGACGTCGCCCCCCACCCCTGGAGCTTGCGGATCCCGTTCTCGGCCGCCGCCAGGCTGGTGAACTCCTCCTGCCGCGAGCCGTCGCCGGCGTAGAGCGGATCGCCCGTGGTGAAGACGCGCGGCCCCACCATCAGCCCGGCCTCGACCATCTCCCCGGTGGGGAAGAGGTTCTGCGACCACATGGACGGGTCCATGGTGGTGGTGACGCCGTAGGCCAGGAAGGGCGCCCCCTCGAAGTTCTGCTGGGGGATGATGCCCCGGTGCTCGCGGTAGTTGTGCGAGTGGACGTCGATGAAGCCGGGGACGATGGTGGTGCCGCGGGCGTTGAAGACCCGCGCCCCCGCGGGGACGCGGCAGTCGCCGACGCACGCGATGCGGTTGCCGGTGACCACCAGCGTGCCGGTGCGCACCTGCCGACGGTCCAGCGTGACGAGGCGGGCGTTGGTGAAGGCCACCGTGCCGGCGGGGATGTCGCGCGGCACGCGCAGCGTGATGGCGGTGGTGTCGGCCCGGCGGGTCGCCACGTCATACGCGTATGCGCGATCGCCGCTGCCGTAGTCCAGCGCGGTCGCCGAGCGCCAGGTGGGGAAGAGCCCGCCCCGGGTGGTGAGGCGGGTGGCGGGGACGGCGGGGCGGTTGCGGTCCAGCCGCATGGGGGTGCCGGCCATCGCCTGCATCGGGAACGGGGCGATCCAGACGTTGTCCGACTCCTGAAAGGCCACCCACTTGCCGTCGGGGGAGACGGTGACTTCGTCGGCAAAGGGGAACACCAGGTGCTCGCGCCGGTCGCTCCCGTCGGGGCGCACCGACACGAACCGCGTCTCGAGGCCGGTGGCGCCGCTCAGCAGGTGCGGGAAGAAGATGCGCCCCTCGGGGCCGTAGTCGGGGCGGACGATCTGGTTGCGGATGGCGTTGAAGGCGCTGGTGCCGGCGCCGTCCATGTTGATGGCCACGCGCGTCACGGGGATGGCGTCACCCCCCGTCGCCGGCACGCGCACGAGGTCCCAGTAGTGGTTCCAGATGAGCCCGCGCCCCTGCCGCGAGGCGCCCGCGCCGCGCGCCAGCACCAGCTCGGCGCCGTCGGCGCGCCACCGCGGGTGCACGTACTCCCCGGCCTGCCGCGTGAGGCGCCGCGGGCTCCCGCCGCCGGCCGGCACCGTCCACAGGTGCCCGCTCACCGAGTCCTCCCAGCTGGTGAAGGCGAGCGTCTGTCCGTCGGGGGACCAGGCGGGGGCGTACTCGAAGGGGACGAAGTCCGCCGGGGTGACGCGACGCGGCGTGCCGCCGGGGAGGTCCATCACCCAGACGCGCCCCACCGCCTGGAAGGCGAGGCGGCGGCCGTCGGGGGAACGGGTGGCCCAGCGCGTGAAGCGCGACGTGAAGGTGGCGCCCGTGTCGGCCCCCTGCGTGTTGGCCTGCTGCGAGATGGTGCGCTGCACCCGCGCGGTGAAGGGGATCGTGGCCACCGCCCCGCTGGCCACGTCCAGGCGGCGCAGCTTGCCCCCCTGCGCGATCACGATGGTGCGGCCGTCGGCGCTCCACGCGTACCCCGGGAAGGGACGCATGGTCTTGAAGGTCTCGTACAGGTCCTGCTCCACCGGGTCCATGGCCAGACGCTCGTGCCCGGTCTCCAGGTTGCGCAGCCAGAGCGCAGTGCGCGGGCCGAAGATGTGCCCCTTCCAGCTGAAGGTGCCGTCGGGGACGCGGCGCACGAAGGCCAGCCACTTGCCGTCGGGGGACACCTCCGGGGCGCCCATGCCGCCGCTGGCCCCCTGGATCTGCTGCGACTGCTCGCCGAAGGAGAGGGCGGCCACCTCCCCCGACTGCAGGTCGAGGCGGCGCAGCTGCACGTCACCCCCCAGGAAGTCGGCGCGCCCGGCGTACGCGGCCGCGTGCTCGTCATGGTCCTCCGCATGCCCCGCGACTGACGCGCCGGAGGCCGCGCCTTGTCCGCTGGCCGCGAAGTACAGGAAGCGGCCGTCACGCGACGGCGAGGGCCACCCGGCGTTCTGCTTGCGCCCGTCCAGCAGCTGGATGCCGGTGCCGCCGTCCTTGTGGTACATCCACACCCCCCGCGACGGCGGGGCGCCCCCCCCGCCCAGGTGGGTGCGCTCCACGATGAGGTACTGCCCGTCGGCGCTCCACGCGGGGACCGCGGCGCGCACCATGGGGTCGGTGAAGACGGCGCGCGGGTTGCCCCCATCGGCGTCCATGACCCACAGGTTGTACTGCCCGCGCCGGTCGCTGATGAAGGCGATGGAGCGGCCGTCGGGGGAGACGCGCGGATGCGTGTTGATCGCGATCCCCGAGTTCTGCGTGAGCGCCACCGCCTCGCCTCCCTCGGCGGGGAGGCGGTACACGTGTCCGAGCAGGTCGAAGACCAGCCAGCGGCCGTCGGGGGCGAGGTCGACCGACATCCAGGTCCCCTCGGTGGCCGTGAAGGCGATCTCCCGGGTGACGCCGCGGGGCTGGGTGACGTCCCAGGCGG
>JBILED010000138.1:0-7209 GCA_044352305.1 Gemmatimonas sp. | reverse complement strand
AACCGCGCCGGGGACAGCTCCCCCTGCGGGAGGTGCAGCGCCGCCCCGGCCGCGGCCGTGGCCCGCGCGTTTTGGGTCTGGTGATCCTGCGCGGCCGTGGGGAGGGGGACCAGGATGGAGGGGATGCCCCACGCGCACAGCTCGGCTATGGTCATGGCACCGGCGCGCGTCACCGCCACGTCGGCGGCCGCGTAGGCGTCGGCGATGGGGGCGAGGTACGGGCGCACCCGCACCAGGGGGCCCTCCGCGCCGAGGTACACCTCGGCCTCCCGACGGCCGGTGGCCCAGATGAGCGCCACCCCGCGGGGAAGCCCCTGGGCCACCCAGGCGCGAATGGCGTCATTCAACGCCCTGGCCCCCTGGCTGCCCCCGACCACCAGCACCACGAAGGCGTCAGTCGGCAGCCCCCAGTGCCGCCGAGCCGCCGTCCGATCGATGGTGGCCGGCGGCGGTTCAATGGGGCACCCCAGCGGATGGCACCGGGCGCGCGCGCGGACAGGCAGTTGCGCCACCGCCTCCGGAAACCCCAGGAAGAGCGCGCGCGCGCCGCCGGCAAACACGCGGGTGGTGAGCCCGGGATGACTATCCGGCTCGTGCAGGACCGTGGGAATGCCATGGGCGCGGCCCCACGCCAAGGCGACTCCGGCCGCGTACCCCCCAGTGCCCACGACCCCCACCGGCATGCCTTCGGCCCGCGCCAGTGCGGAGAGGGCACGCCAAGCCCCCACTGCCCCGCGCGCGGTGCGCCAGTTGTCCCACGGGGTCCGGCGGTAGAGCGGATGCAAGTCGAGCAGCGTGTGCGGAAACCCGGCGCCCGGCAGCACATCGCGCTCGATGCCCCGCCGGGCCCCGATGAACCAGGGGCGCAGCCGTGGAGCCAGGGGGCCCAGTGCCTTGGCGATGGCCAGCCCCGGGTAGAGGTGCCCGCCGGTGCCCCCCCCCGCAAACAGCAGGAGCGGCCCAGTGGGCGGGGCGTTGCGCGCCGCGCCGGTCATGCGAGCGAGACCCGCGCGCGCGGACCGGCCAGCGGATCGGTGGCGCCCGCGCCGTACACCCGCTCGCGCGTGCTCCCGATGTTCACCAGGATCCCCGTCATGGCCAGCGTGAGCACCAGGTTGGAGCGCCCGTACGACACGAAGGGGAGCGTGAGCCCGGTGTTGGGGAGCGCGTCCACCACCACCGCCAGGTGGACCAGCGCGGTCACCACGGTGACCGTGGTGAGCCCCACCGCCAGCAGCCCCAGGTAGGGCGTGCGGGCTTGCGCGGCGATCTGGAAGCCCAACCAGCCGTAGAGGGCGAAGGCCACGGTGCACAACGCGAGTCCGGCGAAGCCGAACTCCTCGCCGATCACCGAGCCGATGAAGTCATTGTAGGGGAGCGGAAGCCACCCACGCTGCTGGTTGCCGCGCCCCAGCCCCACGCCAAACGCCCCCCCGGACCCGACGGCGATCTTGGACTGGTCCTGCTGCAGTCCCACCCGCTGGCGCTCCGCCGCCGGCAGGGTGCTGCCGGCAAAGGCCTTCACGCGGTCCCGCACGTGCCCTGATCGCGCCGCCAGGGTGCCCAGTGCCAGCACGCCCACCAGCCCGAAGAGCGCGAAATGGCGCCACCGGGCGCCGGCCACGAACAGCAGCACCCCGGTGATGAGGCAGTACAGCATGGCCGCCGAGTGGTCGGGCTCGAGGGCAGCCAACAGGCAGAGGCTGCCCACGACGAGCGCGAAGGGGAGCATCCCCTTGCCGAGCTCACGCAGCCGCTCGCCCTTGCGCACGATGAGCATGGGAACCCAGGCGCACAACGCCAGCTTGGCCAGCTCGGAGGGCTGGACCGCATTGCCGAAGAGGTAGCGGCGCGACCCGTTGACCGCCTTCATCCCGGGCAGCAGCAGGACGGCCATGAGCACCAGCGCCAGCAGCATGCCGGGCCACGCGAGACGCCGGTACCACTCGGCATCCACGCGCGACAGGACGAACAGCAGCACCCCGCCCGCCAGTGCCCCCTGCGCCTGCTTGACCACGTAGTGATGGCCGACCAGCTGCTGCTGGTCGACCTGCAGGGCACTGGCGCTGTACAGCACGAGGTGGCCGAGGCCGAGGAGCACCAGCGTGAGGACGACGAGGATGCGGGCCTCGAGCCCCAGCACCCAGCGGTGCCGGACCCCGGGGGCGCGGGAGGGGGCGGCCCGCGGCGGCGCGCTCCGGCCCACGGCGTCAGCCATGCGGGGCTCCCGTCATCGCGCCGGACGCCCGGGCGGCCGCGGCGGCCAGCTCGGCGAAGCGGCGCCCCCGCTCCTCGTAGTTGCGGAACATGTCGTAGCTGGCACAGGCGGGCGACAGGAGCAGCACGTCCCCCGGCTGTGCCAGGCGGCGCGCCCGGGCCACCACGGTCTCGAACGCGGCGCCGTCGATCGACTCCACCGCCACCGCCTCCGCCAACGCCGGCGCCAGCGCCGCGGCAATGGCGGGACCGCCCTCCCCATAGGTCACCACGGCGCGCGCCATGCGGCGCAGCGGCGCCACGAGCGGGGCCACGGACTCGTTCTTGGCGCGCCCGCCCAACAGCACCACCGTGGGGCGGGTCATCCCTTCCAGCGCCACCAGGGTTGACGCCACATTCGTGGCCTTGGAGTCGTTGATCCAGCGCACGCCATCCACCTCCCCCACGAACTCCAACCGATGGGGGAGCGCCGCCAGCGTGGGGACGGCTGCGGCCAGGCGCTCCCGCGCCCACGGCGCGTCGTGCTCGGGGTGCGCCACCGTGACGGCCAGCGCCGCGGCCAGGAGGTTGGCCACGTTGTGATCGCCCGGCAGGACAAGCCGCTCGCGTGGCACGAATGGCCCGCCGCGCAGCTGCAGGAGCCCCGCGCCGCGATCGAACCAGCCCTCCACCCCGGCCGGCGGCGAGGCCGCAACGCTGAAGCGGTGCCACTGCCCTGCAATCCCCGCCACCAGCGCGTCCACGTCGGCGCTGTCCGCCGTGGTGACCCACGTGGAGCGGCTGGTGGCGTTGGCGAAGAGGCGCCGCTTGTCCGCGTAGTAGGCGTCGAGCGAGGGGTACCGATCGAGGGGCTCGGGGCTGAGGGTGGTGAGCACCCCCGCGTCGGGGAGGATCCCCGGCGTGTCATGGAGCTGGAAGGACGAGACCTCGAGGGCCGCCCACGTGGGCGGCCGGTCGCGCAGGGCCAGCTCGGAGACCGGCGTGCCGATGTTCCCCACGGCCTCCGCATCGTGTCCCAGCGCGCGCAGCAGCTGCGCCGTCATGGCGGTCACCGTGGACTTGCCGTTGGTGCCGGTGATGGCGATGTAGCGCAGCGCGGGGAGACAGCGCAGCGCCAGCTCCACCTCGGACACCACCGGCACACGCGCGCTCCGGGCGGCGGCCAGCGGCGGGGCCGCAGGCGGGATCCCCGGACTCACCACCACGGCGGCGGCGCGGGCGAGGCGCGCCAGGTCATGCGAACCCACCGCCACATCGGCGCCCGCCCGCGCCAGCTGCTCGGCCGCGTCATGAAGCGCCGGCGTGGCACCGCCATCGGACGCATACACCGCCAGCCCCATGGCACGCAGCAGGCGCGCAGCGGCCACGCCGGAGCGCCCCAGCCCCACCACGGCCCACTCCCCGCGGCGTTCGGCCAGCCGACGGGCCACCTCGGCCGCCAGCGCCGCCCCGCCCGGTGCCGCCTCCCGATCGCCGTCCATGGCGCGCCTACCGCAGCTTGAGGGTACTGAGCGCCATGATGGCGCACAGGATGCCGATGATCCAGAAGCGGACCACCACCTGCCCCTCCGGCCAGCCGCTGAGCTCGAAGTGGTGATGCAACGGGGCGCGCTTGAAGACGCGATGCGCCTGCGCGTGCGCCAGGCCGTGCCGGCGCCGGCGCCACTTGAACACCGTGCGCTGGATGATCACCGACAACGTCTCCGCCACAAACACGGCCCCCACCAGGAGCAGGAGCAGCTCGCTCTTGAGGAGGATGGCAATGGCGCCCAGCGCCCCGCCCAGCGCCAGCGAACCGGTGTCCCCCATGAACACCTGGGCCGGGTTGGCGTTGTACCAGAGGAAGCCGATGCAGGCTCCCACGGCGGCGGCGCAGAACACGGTCAGTTCGCCGGCGCCGGTCAGGTAGAACAGCTGCAGATACTCGCTGGTGTCCACCCGGCCCAGCACGTAGGCGAAGACGGCGAAGGTGAGCAGCGCGATGGCCGAGAGTCCGGTGGCCAGACCGTCGAGCCCGTCGGTGAGGTTGACGGCGTTGCTGGTGCCGGTGAGCACCACCGTGACGAACGGGACGTACAGCCACGCGGCCCAGGCGGCGGCCGGCGCCACGAGGATGTACTTGAAGAACGGCAGCGTGGTGGAGGCGGCGGGGAGGCCGTTCAGCGGAGCCACCAGCAGCAGCGTGGCCAGTCCGATCCCGCAGGTGACCTGCCCGGCCAGCTTGTAGCGCTCCACCAGCCCCTCGTTCTTGAGCCCGAGGCGCTTCTGTCGCAGCTTGAGATAGTCGTCGAGGAAGCCGATGCCCCCCATCCAGAGCATCACCACGCTGGCGTACAGCACGTACCGGTTGTCGAGGCGCGCCCACAGGGCGACGGGGCCCAGCGTGGCCAGGAGGATCAGCAGCCCGCCCATGGTGGGAGTGCGCCCCTTCCCCTGGTGCGTGTCCGGCACGCCGGCGCGCACCACCTGGTGCACCGCCATCGCCGACAGGCGGCGAATGAGGACGGGCCCCAGCACGAACGCCAGCAGGAGCGCCGTCACGAAGGCGGCGGCCGACCGGAAGGTGATGTAGTTGAGCAGGTTGAACAGGCGCACATCGGGCGCCAGCGGCTGCAGCAGGTGATACAGCACTAGGAAGCCGCCCAGTCGGCGAGCAGAGGGAGGAGTCGCTCCAGGCGCACCCCGCGGGAAGCCTTGAGCAGGAGGATGGCTTCGGGGGCCAGGCGTGGCCGCAGGCGCGGCCACAGGTCGTCGACATCCTGCCCCGTCACCACCCGTGGATCGGCCGGGGCCAGTGCGTCGAGGGCGGCGCCCAGCTCGCCGATCCCGGCAATGAGCGGCAGGGAGGTGGCGAGCGCGGCGGCCGCCACCTCGCGATGCAAGGCGTCGGCGTACCCGCCCAGTTCCCGCATGCCCCCCAGCACGGCCACCCGCTGCCGTGCCGGATCAAGGGCCTCCAACAACGCCAGCGCCGCCTTCATGGACGGCGGGTTGGCATTATAGGCGTCATTGATGACCACCGCGCGCCCCATGGTGTCCCAGGTGCCGCGCATGCGCGGCACCGGCATGGCGGCCATCGCCTCGGCCGCCCGTGCCACGGGCACCCCGGCGGCCGCAGCCGCTGCCAGCGCCAGCATGGCATTGCCCCCCTGATGCGCCCCGCGTAGGGGGAGCTGCACCCGCGTGCCGCGCCACGCGAGCCGGGGGCGTCCTTCATCATCCAGCCCCCAGGCGTCGGGGACCGCGGTGCCATGGTCCGGCGCAGGAACCGGTCCGGGCTCCCGCAGCTCGAGCCCGGCCACCACCACGGTCCTCGCCTGCGCGGCCGCCAGCGGGAGCACCTCAGGGTGCGCCGAGGGCACCACGGCCAGCGCGGTCCCCGCAAACACCGCGCACTCCTCGCGCAGCACCCCGGCCAGGTCCCCAAGCCCCTCCAGGTGTTCTTCCCCGATGGAGGTGAGGACGGCCACGTCCGGCTCCGCAATAGCCCGGAGCGTCGCCACCTCGCCGGGGGCGTTGGTGCCGATCTCCACCACGGCCACCTGCGCCGCCGCCGGGATGGCCAGCAGGGTGAGCGGCACCCCGACATCGTTGTTGAGGTTGCCCGGCGTGGCGTGCACCGCCAGCGTGCTCCCCAGCGCCGCCGCCAGCAGTTCCTTGGTGCTGGTCTTGCCGTTGGACCCCGCCACCGCCACCACCGTGCCCCCCCATGCGCGGCGCCAGGCCGTGGCCAAGCGGCCGAGCGCCACCCGCGTGTCGGGCACCACGTAGGTCGGCAGCCCCAATCCCGCCGCCGCCTCGGGGCGCTCGACCACGAAGGCCGCCGCCCCGGCGTCCCGCGCATCGGCCAGGTGGGCATGGGCATCGTGGCGGTCACCCCGCAGGGCCACGAACAGCATCCCTGGCGCGAGGGTGCGCGAGTCGGCGCCCACCCCCGCCAGGGGCAGCGCCCCGCGCGGCCCGGTGCCCAAGGCGCGAGCCACCCGGTCGAGGGTCCAGAAGGGGTGCGGATGCGGGGCGCGCACCTGGGGGGTGGCGGGGACCGCCGTACCGGCAAGGCGCATCAGGACGAAGCGGGGAAAGGCGTGGGGGCGACCGATGCGGGCGGAGCGGCCGCAAGCTCCGCCACGATGACGCGTTCATCGAACGGATAGTGGGTGGTGCCGCGAATCTGGTAGGTCTCGTGCCCCTTGCCGGCCAGCAGCACCACGTCCTGCGGGGTGGCGAGCGCCAGCGCGAGGCGGATGGCCTCGCGCCGGTCCACCTCCCGGAGATAGCGCCCCGGGGTCATCGCGACGGCGATGTCGTCCAGGATGCGCTCGGGGTCCTCGGTGCGGGGGTTGTCGCTGGTGAGCACCACCACGTCCGCCAGCGCTTCCGCCAGGCGCCCCATCTCCGGCCGCTTGCCGCGGTCGCGATCGCCGCCGCACCCGAAGACCACGATGAGGCGACCGCCACCGTCCCGGGCGAAGGGGCGTACCGCCAGCAGCGCGCGCTCCAGGGCATCCGGCGTGTGGGCATAGTCGCACAGCACCGTAGGGGCGGCGTGGATCCGCTCCAATCGGCCGGGGACCTGCGGCGCCGAGGCCAGGCGCGCCGCCACCTCGGGGACGGAGCGCCCCACAGCCAGCGCGGCGCCGGCGGCCGCCAGCGCATTGGCCACATTAAACGCGCCCAACAGGGGGAGGACCACCGGGGCCGATGCGCCCGGCCCGTGCAGCACGAAGCGGCACCCGTCCGGGGTGAACGCCACGGCCTCGGCACGCACCTCCGCACCGGCCCGCTCGCCAAAGCGCCACGCGCCGGGCACGCGCACCGCGTCCCACGTCGGGTCGTCGGCGTTGAGGAGCACCCGCCCCGACGGCGCCGCGTGCGCGAGGAGCCGGAGCTTGGCGTCGCGATACGCCTCCATCGTGCCGTGATAATCCAGGTGATCGCGCGTGAGGTTGGTGAACACGGCGGCGGCGAAGACCAGCCCCTCCACCCGCCGCT
>JBILED010000137.1:0-7224 GCA_044352305.1 Gemmatimonas sp. | reverse complement strand
CTGGAGGTCGCCGAGCGCTTCGCGAAGGAGAAGCCGGCGCGATCCATCCTCTTCATCTCGCACCAGGGGGAGGAGGGGGGGCTGCTGGGGTCGCGGTGGTTCACCGACCACCCGACGGTGCCGCTGGAGAACATCGTGGCGGCGCACAACATGGACATGGTGGGGAAGGGGCGCGCCGAGCAGGTGAAGTACGGCGGCCCCAACTCGGTGCAGATGCTTGGGGCGCGCCGGCTCTCGCGCGAGTTCGGCGACATCATCGACTCGGTGAACGCCAACATCCCGCAGCCCATGGCCATCGACCGCAGCTGGGACGTGCCGGCCAACCCGCTCAACCGCTTCTGCCGCAGCGACCAGGTGAACTACGTCCGCAAGGACATCCCGGTGGTGTACCTCTCCACGGGGTACGCGCAGGACTACCACCAGCACACCGACGAGCCGCAGTACGTGGACTACGACCACGCCGCGCGGCTGGGCACGTTCGTGTACCACATCATGCGCGCGGTGGCCGACCGCCCCACGCGCCCGGCCATCGCGGGGCCCGACCCCACCATGCCCACCTGCGGGCGGTAACGCCCGCCCGTGCCGGGGGGAACCGGCGGGGCGTGGCGACGCACGCGTCCCGCCCTCAGACCGGGTGGGGCGCGGTGCCCTGCCGTGGCACGCGGCGCCGCAGCGGCGTTCCTCCTGCTGCTGGCGGCCTGCGGTGGTGACCGCCCCACGGGGGTGGGGGAGCCTCCGCCTCCGCCGCCGGTCCCTGCCTCCGCGTTCCCCGAGCTGAGCGTCACCACCGACGGGGGCGCCCCCATCACCTCGCGCGAGCTGTACCTGCGCGGGAGCTGGCGCCTGGCCACGGGCACCGACAGCGCGCCCGGCGCCCCCCCCGCCCCCCGCGACAGCACTCTGGCGGCGGGCACCCTGGAGATCCGCGGCCGCGGCAACTCCACCTGGTTCATGCCCAAGAAGCCCTACCGCGTGCGCCTCACCAGCGGCGCGCCGCTGCTGGGGATGCCCGCCAGCCGGCACTGGGTCCTGCTGGCCAACTACGCCGACAAGACCCTCATGCGCAACGACATCACGCTGGCGCTGGGAGAGGCGCTGGGGTTGGCGTGGACGCCGCGCAGCCGGTACGTGCACCTCACGCTCAACGGTCGCTACGAGGGGCTCTACCAGCTGGCCGAGCACGTGCGCGTGGCGCCCGACCGGGTCAACGTCCCCGAACTTAGGGTCACCGACACCAGTGCGGCCGCCATCACCGGCGGCTACCTGCTGGAGGTGGACGAGACCCGCGGCGAAGCGTTCTGCTTCCAGACCGGGCGCACGCCCATGGTGTTCTGCGCCAACACCCCGGAAACGCTCCTGGAGCCGGGGTGGGAGCGGCACCGCGCCTACATCACGGGGTATGTGCGGGCCGCCGAGGAGGCGTTGCTTGGCGCCGACTTCGCCAACCCCGCCACGGGATACGCCGCCTACCTGGACGTCCCCTCGATGGTGGACTGGTACCTGGTCAACGAGCTGGTGAAGAACGTGGACGGCAACCTCCGCCGCAGCGCGTACCTGCACAAGCCGCGCGGGGGCAAGCTCACCTTCGGGCCGCTCTGGGACTTCGACCTGGCCATCGGCAACGCCAACTACGGCGGCGCCGACCACCCCGAGGGGTGGCACGTGCGCACCGCGCCCTGGTTCACCCGCCTCTTCCAGGACCCCGCCTTTGCCGCGCGCGTGCGCGCCCGGTGGCGCGAACTGCGCGCCACGGGGGTGCTGGATCGCTTCACGCAGCGGATTGTCTTCCGGTGGGACGACCTGCAGCTGGGGCAGGCGCGCAACTTCACCCGCTGGCCCACCCTCACCAGCTGGGTCTGGCCCAACCGCGTGGTGATGGGGAGCTACAATGGCGAGGTGGCCGCCATGCGGCTGTGGCTGGAGCAGCGGATGACCTGGATTGATGCCAACCTCTGACCCAGGGCGCGTCCGGGCGCTCTGACCGGTGCTGCTCTGGCCGGTGCTGCTGGTAGCGCTGGTGGTGATGCTGGTGGTGATGCTGGTGGTGGCGCTGCGCGGGTCATCGCTGCGCGACACCGCGGTCCCCGTGGAGGGACAGCCGGAGACCATGGCGGACACCCCGCGCTTTGCGGGCGCCGTGCGCGGCGGCGCCGCGGCGCTGGGCTACACCATCCGGTGAGCGCCCCCATATTTGGGGGATGCGCCTCCTCGCCCTGACCTTCGCGTTGCTGCTCCAGCCGCAGCAGGACATCGGGACCATCACCGGCGGACACCCGGTGCGGCTGGACCCCACCTCGCTGCGCACCGCGCAGGGGATCACCACCGCCACCGTGCGGGTGCGCTTCCTGGCGCCGGTCAAGGTGCCCGGCGGCACCTGGGGCGCCAGCCGCACCATCGTGATGGTGGACTGCGCCAAGCGGGCGGTGGCGGTGAAGGAGAACTGGTACTACAAGGACGCGGCGGGGAAGCAGGTGGCGCAGCACCGCGTGGTGGCGCAGCCGGGGTTCGGCCCGCCGCTCCCGGGGAGCGTGGGCGCGGTGACGCTGCGGCACCTCTGCGCGACCGCGCCCCGGTAGCGACGGGCCCGCCGGCGGCATGCCGGCGAACGCATCACCACCGGGGCGCACCCCCGTGGCGCGGAACGCGCGATTACCGCTTGGACGCCCCCGGCACCGTGGGGAGGGCCTTCATGAGCGCCAGCATGCCGATGCCCATGGCCAGCGCGATCACCACCGGCGCCACCCCCACGTAGTCCTGGATGCGCACCTTCCCCAGGTCCATCGGCTTGATGAGCGGCTCCAGCAGCCAGCTGTACGCCAGCGTGAACACCAGCGCCCCCACGATGCCGCCGGCGATGGCCACCCACGCGTCCTTGCGCCCCTCCCCCACCCCCACCACGCAGGTGCCGGGGCAGTAGCCGCCCAGGGCAAAGCCCACGCCGAAGATGAGCCCGCCCAGCGCCACGCCGATGACGTACGTGGGCTTGATGTCGAAGTGCATCACCCCGGGGGCCGCGGCATCGATGAGGTAGATGGCGATCATCCCCACGGCGATGGTGGTGGCCATGAACTTGATGATCGTCAGGTTCTCCAGCCGCAGGTTCTGCAGGATGACGCGCGGGCTGGAGGCCCCCACGCGCTGGATGAGCGCCCCCATGGCGACGCCGACGAGCAATCCGTAGAGCCAGGTCATGGTCACGCCCCCTTGCGAATGAGCTTGGCGGTGGCGATGCCGGTGGCGAACACGGCCGCGCCGAAGATGAGCCCGCTGATGGACAGCTGCATGATCCCCGAGATGATGTGCCCCGAGGTGCATCCGCCGGCCAGCCGCGCGCCGAATACGATGAGGAACCCGCCCAGGAAGGCGTCCCGGTAGCGGGTGCCGGTGGTGCGCTCCATGGCGTGCACCATCTCGCACGCGGGCGCCTTGGGCGCCTTCCCCAGTCGCGACGCCAGGAAGCCGCCGATGGGGAGCCCGAGCACCAGCCACGTCTCGGTCTTCATGAGCGCCCCCATCTTCACCAGGTAGGGGTTGGCCTCGGCGTAGCCACCGTCGAACAGCCGGAACAGCGCGCCGATGACGCGCGGGTAGGTCCCCGACACGCCGATAGGGCCCCACAACAGAATGGAAACGGCGCCGACGAGCCCGAAGAGGAGCCCCAGCAGCGCCCAGTTGGGGAGCTTCCCCGCCGACCCCTCGGCGGTCCCCGCCGACGAACGGTCCCTCCCCTGATCCCGCGGTTGATCCATCGTGGCAGCATGCGCCATGGCGTGGTCCTGTCTGAAGGGTGGAACGGAATGGTGCGACCAACGAACGCGGGCGGCGCGCCCGCCTACTTCACTTCGGGACCGCCCTTGCGGTCATCCGGCACGAATCGGTCCGCGGCGGGCATCTTCACCGCCCGCAGGGCGGCCGCGTCCAGCGTGGCAGTGCGCGGGATCACCGTGTTGACGGCCAGCAGGTACGCCGTGAGCGCATACACCTGGTCGTCGGAGAGCGACCCCGGCGCGGTGAGCGGCATGGCCCGCTTGATGTAGTCGAACAGCGACGGCGCATGCGACCAGTAGTTGCCGATCGCCTTCACCGCCTTGGGGTCCGTGGCGAAGGTGAACTCGCCATTGGGGGAACGGCTCACCAGCGCGGGATAGGCCGGGGGCATCCCCTCTCCGGTGACGCCGTGGCAGCTGGCGCATTGGGCGGCGTACAGCGCCTCCCCCTCGGCCACAGTGCCGCGCCCGGTGGGGAGCCCCTCGCCCGTGCCCGCCACGTCATGGTCCCATGCGGCGATGTCGGCGGCCGACGCGGCGCGCCCCAGCGCGTAGCCCTGCCCCGCCCCGGGTCCCCCCGGCACCGCCCCAGCGTCCTGCGCCTTGAAGGACGCGGGGCCGGAGTCGCCCGCACAGGCGGCCACCAGCACCAACGCCGCCGTCACCATCGAAAGGCGCGTGCGCATCAGGTCTCCCCGAAGAAGGTCACCGCGCCATCCGTCGCCACATTGCACCCCACGATCTGGTTGTAGTGGTAATCCGTGCCCGGGCCGCGCACCGCCACCAGCTGCGATCGCGTGGGCTGCACGTACCCGGTCTCGTCGGTGGCGCGACTCAAAAGCCGCGCCGCCGCCCCATCCCACCGCCACATGTACTGGAAGCGGACCTGGGCCTTGGGGAGCGCGGGCCCCAGCAGCTCGGCCTCATGCCACTGCGTGCCGCCGTCCGTGCTCACCTCCACCTTGGCCACGCGCCCGCGCCCGCTCCACGCCACCCCGGAAATCGGGCGCCACCCCGCCGTGAGGCGGTCGGGATACGCGGGCGTAGTGATGATCGACTTGGCATCCACCTCGAAGCTGAAGCGACGCGCCGTGCCGTTGGGGAGCGGGTCCGTGTACTTGGAGGTCTCCCACCGCGTGTACCAGGGCTGGGTGCCCAGCTCGAGCCGGCGCAGCCACTTGATGTTGATGTTCCCCTCCCACCCCGGCAGCAGCAGCCGCAGCGGATACCCCTGCGCGGGGCGCAACGGCTCACCGTTCTGCGCCCACACCACCAGCGCGTCGTCCCATGCCTTCTCCACCGGCACCGACCGCGTCATCATGCACGCGTCGCTCCCCTCGGCCAGGAACCAGGTCGCCTCAGGCTTCACCCCCGCGGCACGGAAGAGGGTGGCCAGCGGCACCCCCATCCACTCGGTGTTGGCGCTCAGCCCCGCGACCTTTTGCGGCGTGAGGTCGGGCTTGGGGGTCTTGTAGGCGGCGCGCCCGTTCCCCGAGCACTCGATGAAGTGCACGCGACTCACCTGCGGGAAGCGCTTGATGTCGTCCAGGCTGAACGCCATGGGGCGCTCCACCAAGCCGTGGATCAGCAGCGTGTGCCGCGCCGGATCGATGAGCGGGATGCCGGCGTGATGCCGCTCGAAGTGCAGGTCCGACGGAGTGATCGTGCCGGTGAGCTTCTCGTACGGTGTCAGGGAACTCCCGGCGATCTCCCCGGTGGGCGCGCGCTGCGGCGCCTCGAACGGGGAGCGCGCCCCCTGCCCGGAGGTGGGGGCACCGGGGACCTTGGTGGGGTCATCGGGGACGGCCAGCGGCTGCGTCGGGTCGGCGGCGGGCGGGGGCGCGGCCGCCGAGGGCGCCCCCTGCGTGTCCGCCGCCAGCGGCAGCCCGGCCAGGATCGCCCCGCCCAGCGCGCCGGCGCCCCCCACCAGCACGTCGCGTCGTGTCACCATGCGCGCGTCCTCAGTTCTTGAGCGCCGTGGGCGCCTTGGGTGGATTGGGGACCACCGCGTGCTCCGGCGTGGCCCGCGTCACCAGCGACGCCGGCGGCCGGTGCGCCTCGTGCCCCGTGGTGCCGTACGGCACGTCCTTGGGCGCCCCCCCCATCGGCCAGTCCCGCTCCTTCCCCGGCGAGTCGGGGCGCGGGTGGCTATTGATGTACGCCGCCACGTCGAACGCCTGCTGCGGCGTGAGCTTCCCCGGCTGCGCCTGCGGCATGTTGTGCCAGATGAAGCTGGCCGCGCGCTCCTCGCGCGCCATCGACGCGCCAATGGAGTACGACTTGGGACCCCACAGCGGCGGGAACGCCTTGGGCACCCCCTGCCCGTCCGCCTGGTGGCACGCCACGCACTCGGCCTTGAACACCGCCTCACCCCGCGCGATGTCCCCCACCAGCGTGTCCTGCATGCTCACCAGCCCGTCGTGCCCCGCGATCTTGGTCCCCACCGGGATCCCCTGCGAGATGAACGCCAGGTACGCCAGGATGTCCGCCATCTCGCGGCTCTCCACCGGCAGCGCGTTCCCCGCCAGCGACCGCGTGAAGCAGTAGTTCACCCGGTCGGCCAGCGTGATCACCGCCCCCGAGCGCGGCATGTACTTGGGGAAGCGCGCATGCGACCCCGTCAGCGGCCCCGCCGTGGGCTTGATGCCGTCATCCTGGTGGCAGCTGGTGCAGTTGAGCCCCGACGTGGCGTACGCCGGCAGCGAGTCCGGCGTGTGGCGCAGGATCGCCAGCCCGCGACGGATGGACGCGCCCAGCGAATCGTTGGGGATGTCCGCCTCGCGCTTGGGCGTCCAGTTGGCCTCCACGAAGGTGGTGGCCGGCGCCTTCGCGCCACCGTCCGATTCCACCGATTCAACCTGCTGCTGCTGGCAGGCGGACAGGGCACCGGCAGCCAGCACGGCGGCCGCAACGACAACGGCACGGGAGACGGTCATGGCACGCCTCGAAAGATTGGGGCAGGAGTGGGACCAAACCCGAAGACTAGGGCGCGGAATCCGGACCAGCCAGTACAAGAACAGCTGACGGACTGATCATCCGGGCGACGGGCCCTTACTGCCTCAGGCTGCGCCGAGGGGCCCGCTTAACTGCCTCAGGCTGCGCCGAGGAGCCCTAGATATGAGTGATAGAGGGTGAGGGTAGAGGTGCGGTGGAATAATCGCACCCATGTCCTCGTCCTCTATCACTCAAACCTAGGGCCCCTCGGCGCAGCCTGAAGCAGTTAAGCAGTTACTCCTGCGCCGCCTCCGTCACCAGCAGCGCGCCCAGCGCCGTGGCCGCCCCCCCGTCGGCAGGGGTGGTGATCGGCGCGCCATAGAACTCCCCCACCAACTGCAGCGTGCGCCGCACGCTGGCCAAATCGGTCAGGTGCCCCACCACCACGATGGTGTCCAGCCGCTCGGCGCGCGCCGCGTTGATGGCGATCACGGCAATCACCTGCCCCACCATGTTCACCAGC
>JBILED010000160.1:0-6406 GCA_044352305.1 Gemmatimonas sp. | reverse complement strand
GGGGGGGCCCCGGCGCCCGCCGCCCCGTCCAACATCGCGGGGCACCGGGGGCGAGGCAAGGCAGCCGCCCCCCTCGTCGGGGGAGCCGTGGGCCGCTAGCATTCGCCCATGGAACGTCTCCCGTGCCGCCCCTCCCGTCCGCGCCGGGGGCTTGCGCGCCGTTGGCGCCCCCGGGTCTGCAGGTTCGCCCTGCCGGCCGCCCTCCTGGCCCTTGGCGGGGCGCGCGCCGCCCCGGCTGCTGCCCAGGGCTCCGCGCGCCGCACCGAGCTGGTAGTGCTGGCCACCACCGACGTCCACGGCCGCCTGCGCGGCTGGGACTACGTGGCCAATCGCCCCGACCCCGCGCGTTCGCTGGCGGGGGCGGCCACCATCGTGGACTCGGTGCGGCGCGCCCACCCGGGGCGCGTGGTGCTGGTGGACGCCGGCGACCTGCTGCAGGGGAACCCGCTGACCTTCGTGGCGGCGCGGGTGGCCCCCACGCCGGTGCACCCGGTGATGGCCGCGATGAACACCATGCGGTACGACGCGGCGGTGCTGGGGAACCACGAGTTCAACTACGGCGTGCCGCTGCTGCGGCGGGCGCTGGGGCAGGCGGGGTTCCCCTTCCTGGCGGCCAACCTGCGTGACGCCCAGGGGCGGCTGTGGGTGCCGGGATCGACGCTGGTGGAGCGTGCCGGGGTGCGGGTGGGGATTGTGGGGGGGACCACGCCGGGGTCGATGATCTGGGACCAGGCCAACCTGGCGGCGGCTGGGCTGACGGTGGGGGACATCCTGCCGGCGGTGCGGGCCGAGGCGGCGGCGCTGCGCCGACGCGGCGCCGACGTGGTGGTGGCCCTGTTGCACTCGGGGCTGGACGGGCCGGCCAGCTATGACACGGTGGCCACGCGGCTGCCGTCGGAGAATGTGGCGGCGCGGGTGGCGCGCGAGGTGCCCGGGGTGGACCTGGTGGTGTTCGGCCACTCGCACGGCGAGGTGGTGGACACCACCATCGGCGGCGCGCTGCTGGTGCAGCCGCGCAACTGGGCGGCGTCGGTGGCGGTGGCCACGCTCACGCTGGAGCGGCAGGGGCGGCGGTGGCGGGTGGCTGAGCGGCGCGGAGCGTCGGTGCGGGTGGCGGGGCACGCCGAGCACCCCGACGTGTTGGCGGCCACGGCGCGCACGCACGCGGCCGCGGTGGCGTGGGCCACCGCCCCGGTGGCGCGCGCGCTGGTGGCGTGGCGCGGGGACAGCGCGCGGGTGGCCGACGTGCCGCTCACCGACTTCGTGGCCGAGGTGATGCGCCGCGAGACGGGGGCCGAGCTGGCGGCCACGGCGGCGTTCTCGCTGGACGCGGGGTTTGCCGCGGGGCCGGTCACGCTGGCCGACTTCGCCCGCCTGTACCCCTACGACAACACGCTGCGGGCGGTGCGCATCACGGGGGCGCAGCTGCGGGCGTTCCTGGAGCATGCGGCGCGCTACTATCGCACGCTGGGCCCCGGCGACGCCGTGCCGATGGGGGGGCTCGTGGACCCGCGCGTGCCCGGCTACAACTTCGACATGGTGAGCGGGGCGGTGTACACGCTGGACCTGCGCCGTCCGGTGGGCGAGCGGGTGACGCGGCTGGCGGTGCGTGGGCGTGCGGTGCAGGACACCGACCAGTTCACGCTGGCGCTCAACAACTACCGGGCCGGGGGCGGGGGCGGGTACGCCATGCTGGCGGGCGCCCCGGTGGTCTACCAGAAGGATGTGGACATCCGTCAGCTGCTGATCGACGAGGCGCGGAGGGTGGGGACGCTGGAGCCGGGCGCCTACGCCGAGCGGAGCTGGACGCTGGAGCCGGCGGCCGCGGTGGCGGCGGCGTATCGGGAGCAGCGGCGCGGCGCGGGGGCCGAGGCGGCGGGAACGGCGCCGGCCGCAGGGGCGACCGCGGGGGTGGCCCCAACCGGGCGCAGGGTGCGCGTGATTGCCATGAGCGACTTCCACGCCACCCTGGCCCCGCGGCAGGAGGGGGCGCGGCGCACCGGCGGGGCGGTGGCGCTGTCGGCGGCCATCGAGCAGGCGCGGCGCGAGTGCACGGGCGGCTGCCAGAGCGTGGTGGTGGACGCGGGGGACCTGTTCACCGGGTCCCCGGCGTCGGACTGGGACGCGGGGCGTCCTACGGTGGCGGTGATGAACCGCCTGCACGTGGTGGCCGGGGCGCTGGGAAACCACGAATTCGACTTCGGGCAGGACACGCTGCGCCAGCGCGTGGCGGAGTTGGGGTACCGGGTGCTGGGCGCCAACGTGCTGGGCCCCGACGGCACGCGCCCGGCCTGGCTTCGCGCCGACACGCTGGTGGAGCGCGGCGGCGTGCGCATCGGCATCGTGGGGGCGGCGGGGACGCACACCCCCAACACCACCAAGCTGCGCAACGTGCGCGGGTTGCGCTTCGCCGACCCGGCCCCGGTGATCAGCGAGCGGGTGCGCGCGCTGCGCGCGGCCGGCGCGCAGGTGGTGGTGTCGGTCATCCATGACGGCGCGCGGTGCGACCGCGACCACCCCACGCAGTGCCAGGGGGAGGGGCTGGAGGTGGCGGGGCGCCTGACCGCGCGCCCCGACCTGTTCGTGATGGGGCACGCGCACGTGAATCTCACCACCACGGTCAACGGCATGCCGGTGGTGGAGCCCACCTCCAACGGCCGCGCCATCGTGGTGGTGGACCTGCCGCTGGATGGCGGGACGCCGGTGGTGTCGGTGCGCCCGGTGGACGCCTCGCAGGTGGCGGGCGCCGACCCGGTGGTGGACTCGGTGGTGCGGGCGGCGTCGGCGCGGGTGGCCGCGCGCATGGCCGCGCCAGTGGCGCAGGTGGCCGAGGCGCTCCCCCGCCGCGGCGACCAGCACGCGCTGGGGCAGCTGCTGGCCGACGCCGCGCGCGTGCAGGGGAACGGCGACGTCGCCGCGTGGAACAACGGCGGCATTCGGGCCGACGTGGCCGCCGGGGCGCTCACCTACGGCGGCGTGCACGAGGTGACCCCCTTTGGCAACGTGCTGGCCAAGGTCACGCTGCGCGGGCGCGACCTGGTGGCGGCGGCCGAGCGCTGGGTGTGGTCGGGGCGCCCCGGGGTGCACGTGAGCGGGCTCACCATCGAGTACGACCCTGCGCGCCCGCGCGGGGAGCGGGTGGTGGCGGTGCGCGACGCGCGCGGGGCGCCGCTGGACCCGGCCCGCGTGTACACGCTGATCGTGAACGACTTCATGCTGGACGACCCCGAGGGGACGGCGACGGCGCGGGCGATCGCGCAGGAGGTGCTCCCCATTCGCGACATCGACATGTTGGCCGCCTACCTGACGCGCCTCCCCCAGCCGGTGCGCGGGGACGACGTCCCTCGCATCCGCCCCACCGGACCCTCCCGATGAGCACCGCTTCCTCCACCCCGTCGGGGGCACCCGCCCTGACGCCCATCCCCGTGGCGGCCGACGCGCTCCGCGCCTACGTGAACGAGCGCGGCGTGACCGTGCCGCCGGGGGCCCGCGCGCTGGACGCCGTGGCCGCCTACGACGCGGCGTTCGGCACCGACGAGGCCGTGGCGGTGCGCGAGGGGCGGCGGCGCATCACCGACAGCCGCGGGCTGCCGTGCGCCGCCGACGCGCCGCTGGTCAGCGGGAGCATCCTGCGGGTGGTCACGGCGCGCGCGCCGCTGGCGGAGGCCGATGACGCCGTACCCGCCGAAGGCGCCGCATGAGCGGCACGGGGCGCACGTCGGCGTTCGTGGAGGCGGTGCGCCGCCTCCCCAAGGCGGAGCTGCACGTGCACCTGGATGGCTCGGTGCGGCCAGCCACGCTGGCCGCACTAGCGGCCGAGCGCGGCGTGGCGCTGCCGGTGACGGCTGAGGCGCTGGGCGACTGGATGCGCGTGGACGATGCGCGGCGCCTGGAGGACTACCTGGCGCGCTTCGAGGTGACGCTGGCGGTGATGCAGGACGCCCCCGCGCTGGAGCGCATCACCCGCGAGCTGGTGGAGGATGCCGCGGGGGACGGCACGCGCTACGTGGAGATCCGCTTCTGCCCGGCGCTCAACACCCGGGGCGGGCTGTCTCTCGACGAGGTGATGGCCGCGGTGTGGCGCGGCGCGCAGCAGGGGGAGGCGGCCACCGGCACGGTGGCGCGGCTCATCGTGTGCCTGCTGAAGAGCATCCCGGTGCCGCACCCCATGGCCATGGCCGAGCTGGCGGTGGCGTGCCGCGGGGCCGGCGTGGTGGCCTTTGACGCGGCGGGCCCCGAGGCCGGGCATCCGGCGGCGCAGTTTGCCGAGGCGTTTGCGCACGCGCGGCGGCACGACCTGTGGGTGACCTATCACGCCGGCGAGGGGGACGGGGCCTCGTCCATCCGCGCCGCGCTGGCGCACTGCCACCCCGACCGCATCGGGCACGGCACGCGGCTGCGGGAGGACCCGGCGCTGGAGGCGTACGTGGTGGATCACGGGATCCCGCTGGAGGTGTGCCCCACCAGCAACGTGCAGACGCGGGTGGCCGCCTCGTTCGCCGAGCATCCGCTGGCGCGCCACCTGGCGCTGGGGGGGGTGGTCACGATCAACACGGACAACCGGCTCATGAGCGGCGTGTCGCTGGTGGACGAGTACCTGCGGTGCGCCGAGCACCTGGGGTTCGACTTCGCCACGCTGGGGGCGCTGGCGCTGAACGGCTTTGACGCGGCCTTCCTGCCGCTGGCGCAGCGGACGGCGCTGCGCGAGGCGGCCGCACGGGACCTCGCACGGCTGCAGCAGGCGCTGGCCGGGGGGGACGCATGAGCACACCGGCGCAGGGCCATCCCTCGGTGGCGGGCACCGCGGCCGCCCAGCGCACGGCCGAGGCCATTCGCGCGGCGGTGACGCGCGTCACCGGAGGCGCGTGGGTGTCGCCCGTGGCCGGGATCACGCTGGGCTCGGGGCTGGGAGGGCTGGCGTCGTCCATCGCGGACGCGGTGCGCATCCCCTACGCCGACATCCCGGGATTCCCCGGGACCACGGTGGCCGGCCACGCCGGGGCGCTGGTGGCAGGGACGCTGGCCGGGCGACCGGTGGTGTGCTTTGCCGGGCGCTTTCACCTGTACGAGGGGCACGAGGCGGCGCTGGCCGGTTTCCCGGTGCGCGTGCTGCACGCCTTGGGCGGGCGGGTGTACCTGGCCTCCAATGCGGCGGGGGGGATCCGCCGCACCTTTCGCCCGGGCGACCTGATGGCCATTGCCGACCACCTCAACCTGATGGGGCGCAACCCGCTGGTGGGGGCGGTGGAGCCGGGGGAGGAGCGGTTCCCCGACCTGTCCGTGGCGTATGACGCCGCGCTGCGGGCGCAGCTGCATGCAGCCGCGCAGGGGGTGGGGGTGCCGCTGCACGACGGCGTCTACGCGGGGCTGCTGGGCCCCACCTTCGAGACGCCGGCCGAGGTCCGCATGCTGGAGCGGCTGGGGGCCGACGCGGTGGGGATGTCCACCGTCCCCGAGGTGATCGTGGCGCGGGCGCTGGGGATGCGGGTGGCGGCGGTGTCGTGCATCACCAACCAGGCGGCAGGGATCGCCAGCGCGCTGCTGCACCACGGCGAGGTGATGGAGACCGGGGCGCGGGTGGCCGATGCGTTCGAGGCGCTGGTCACCCGCTTCGTGCGCGACCTGGTGTGACGGGGCGGCGGCGAGGGGGCGCCGCCCCATGGCGGCGCGGCCCCTCGCCCGCGCCCCTCAGCGACCCGCGGCGGGGGCGCGCGGCAGCGAGGCCAGCCGCCGCTTGAACGCCTGAAACGCGGGCGAGTCGCGCGTGAGGGTGGCCAGCACGGCCGGATCGATGGGGGCGATCAGTGCCTCGGTGTCGGCCACGCGGCTCTCCTCGATGGGGTGGGAGGCGAAGAACGCCTCCACCCCCGACGGGTTCGCCTTGCGCTCCCCCAGCAGGATGCGGAACATGTTCGGCACCCCCCGCGGGTCGATGCCGGCGCGGGTGACGTACTGCACCCCGAAGCGATCGGCCTCGATTTCGTCGTCCCGGCTGAACTTGGCGAACGCCCCTTGGGCAATCAGCTGCACGCCGGCACCGGCCACCCCCTGGCACGCCGAGGGGACGAAGAGGCACAGTCCGGTCAGCCCCACATTGGCGCGCTGCGCCTTGACCATCTGGTTCACGCTGTGCCGGCGGGTGACATGGGCAATCTCGTGCCCCAGCACCCCCGCCAGCTCGGACATGGTGACCGTCTTCTCGATGAGCCCGCGGTTCACGTAGATGTGCCCGCCGGGCACCGCAAAGGCGTTCACCTCGGGCTGGTTGACCACGGTGAAGCGCCAGGTGAGCCCCCGCTCGTCCACCACGCGGGCGATGGAGTCGCCCAGCAGGTTGATGTAGCGGTCCACCTCGGGGTCGCGTACCATGGGGAGTTGCTGCTCGATCTGCTGCGCGTAGCTGTTC
>JBILED010000136.1:0-7332 GCA_044352305.1 Gemmatimonas sp. | reverse complement strand
GCCCCGCGCAGCTGCCGGTTCACCTGCATCTCCAGCCCGAAGTCCGGCTGCCCCAGCTCCCGCTGCAGCCCCTTCGCCAGCGCCTGGTCCTTGTCGTCCCACGCCGGCATCCCCACCGCCTGGATGTTGGCGTGCATCGCCTCGGCCACCGGCTTGCTGAAGTGCGCCGCCCACCCCGACCCCAGGATCATCACGGTGTCCAGCTTGGTGTCGGTCATCATCGCCGCGCCCTGCGCCACCCGCTTCCCCATCTCGAACAGCGCCATCGTGCGCGGGTAGTCCTGCTCGCGGAAGTAGAACCAGATGCTGGCCGTGCTGGGGACCACGTTGGGCTGGTCGCCGCCGTCGCGGATCACGTAGTGCGACCGCTGCTGCAGCCGCAGGTGCTCGCGCCGGTACTCCCACCCCTGCCCCATCAGCAGCGCCGCGTCCAGCGCGCTCTGCCCGCGCCACGGCGCGCCGGCCGCGTGCGCGCTGGAGCCCCGGAAGCGGAACTCCGCCGAGATGAGCGCGCTGGAGCCGCTGGCCCCCCACGACACGCCGAGGTCGTTCCCCACGTGCGTGAACAGCGTCACGTCGGTGTTCTTGAACACCCCGTCGCGCACCAGGAACGCCTTGCCGGCCATCTGCTCCTCGGCGATGCCGGGCCACAGCAGCAGCGTGCCGTTGATCTTGTCCCGCTGCATCAGCTGCTTGACCACGATGGCGGCGACGATGTTCAGCGCCTGCCCGGCGTTGTGCCCCTCGCCGTGCCCGGGGCCCCCCTGCACCATCTGGTCGCGGTACCCCACGCCGGGCTTGCTGCTGGCCTGCGGGATGCCGTCCACGTCGGAGCCCAGCGAGATCTCCGGCTTCCCCGTGCCGTAGCGCCAGGTGGCGGTCCACGCCGTGGGGATCCCCGCCACGCCGCGCACCACGGTGAACCCCTCCTTCTCCAGCAGCCCGGTCAGGTACTTCTGCGACTCGAACTCCTGGAAGCCCAGCTCCTGGAAGGAGAAGAGCATGTCCACGATCTCCTGCACCTGCTTGGCGCGCCCTTCCACCAGCTTGAGGGCCTCGGCCTTGAGGCGCACGATCCGCGCGCTGTCCGGGCCTGCCGCCACGAGCGCCGCGGGGGCGGCGGGCGGGGTCTGCTGCGCCTGCGCGGGCGCGGCCGGCAGCGCGGTCAGCGCCGCCACCCCGAGGGCGACGGCAGGGGCCAGGGAGAGCCGCGGCAACGAGGGCCGCGACGGCTGCGGGGTGACGCGCATGACCTGCTCCATGTGAGGAAGGCGGGAGGGGCGGCGCCCACGGGGCGCCTGCCGGGGAGGTGCGCCCCCAACATACCGCCGAGGAAACCCGGGCGGGGGGGGCGGCGTATCACCGGCATCCCGCCGGTGCCGGTGCGCCGGCCGTCTCCCGCAGCCCGTGGCCATGCGTCGCTCCCGCCTCCGCGTCTCCCGCCGTTCCCGCTGGTCTCGCTCCGCTGCCCTGCTGCTGCTGGCCGCCCTCGGCGCCTGCGCCCGGGGGGGCGCCCCGCCGGCCACCGCGCCGGCCCCGGCCCCGGGGGACAGCGCCCGCCGCCCCCCGGCGGCAGCGGCGGCGGCACCCGCGGCGGACACGGGGTTCACCGGCCCCGAGCGTGACCAGCTGCGCGAGGTGGCCCGCGAGGTGCGGCGTGAAGTGCGCGCCCGCGTGGGGGTGGACACCGCGGTGCGGCGGCAGCGCGCCGAGGCGGCCGCGCCCACCGCCTTCGCCGACAGCGGCGCCGCCGTGCTGCTGCGCCTCGCCCGCGCGGCGCGGCTGCGGCAGGACAGCGCGCTGCAGTCGTACCGCGCCACCGCCACGCTGCGCTTCGACATGGGGCTGGGCGCGCGGCGCCTGGGGCTCGAGAAGCGGCTGTTCCGCGGCGACAACGTGGCGGAGATCGCGTGGCGCCGCGACGTGGGGGTGCGCGTCACGCCGGTGGGCTCGCGCGTGGCCTCGCCGCTGGGGGGGAATGCCGACGGCGAGATCACCGACGCGGTGTCCATCCCGTATTTCCCGGGGCGCGAGACGCTCTGGTTTCCCAACAGCGAGTTCGGCGTGGTGCGCGCCGACATCGACGAGCGGGAGCTGATCCATCCGCTGGCCGCCGGGGCCGAGGCGTACTATCGCTACGCCGTGGGCGACTCGGCCACCATCGCCCTGCCGGATGGCACGGTGATTCCGCTGCGCGAGCTGCGCATCACCGCGCGCCGCCCCGACCGGCGGCTGTTCGTGGGGTCGTTCTGGTTCGACCGGCGCGGCGGGGAGCTGGTGCGCGCCGCCTACCGGCTGGCGGCCCCCATCGAGATCTGGGACGTGGCCAGCGAGGAGGTGGCGCGCGACCGCGCCGACGCGGTGGTGGCGGCCCCCGTGCGCGACTCCATCGCCCGCGCGCGGCTGGCGCGCCCGCTGTTCGTGAAGGACTCCGTGGCGCGCGCCGAGCGGGCCGCCCGCGCCGCGCGCACGGGGGGCGGGGACGACGACGAGCCGCCGGCGTGGGTGAAGGCCACCTTCCGCCCCGCCAAGGCGGAGCTGGAGGGGATCACGGTGGAGTACGGGCTGCACGAGGGGCGCTTCTGGCTCCCGCGGGCCCACAGCGCCAGCTACCTGGTGCAGTTCGGCTTCATGCGCGTCCCCGTCCGCCTGGACGAGGCGTTCCGCTACCAGGACGTGAACGGCGCGTTTCCGCTGCGGGCCATCCCCGCCACGCGGCTGGCGCGGGCGCGCGGGGACACGGTGAACGCCGGCGACAGCACGGCGGTGGTGGACGCCCCCGCCACCGTGTCGGTGCAGGTGGGCGGCGGCGCGGTGCAGGCGGCGGTCACCGACACGGCCGCCGCGCGCGCCGCCGCGGACACCACGGTCATGTCCCCCCGGGAGCGGCAGCGCGCCCGGCTGTGCGCGCGGGACAGCGTCTACACCCGCGTGGACGGCCGCTTCGACGGGCGCCTGCGCGTGGCCTTCGACATGCCGTGCGACGAGGCGAAGCTCCGCACGGCCGCCGTGCTCCCGCCGCTGGACGCGACGGACCGCGCGGGGTTCGACTCCCCCGCCCGCGACGCGCTGCTGGCCGCGTTGGGGCTGGACCTCCAGCCCGGGGTCGTGCCGGGGCGCCCGCAGCTGCGCTGGGGGGCGGAGTTCGTGCGCTACAACCGCGTGGAGGGGCTGTCGCTGGGGGCGCAGTTGCGGCAGGGGCTGGGGGGGGGCTACACGCTCGCGGCCACCGGGCGCATCGGCCACGCCGACCGGCATGCCAACGGCGAGCTGGCGCTGGAGCGCAGCGCCGGCGGGCGGACGGTCACCGCCACCCTCTACCATCGACTGGCCGCCAGCAACCCCGATTGGGGGGGGGCGCTCACGCTGGGGCCGTCGCTGCCCGCGCTGCTGTACGGGCGCGACGAAGGGTTCTACTTCCGCGCGTACGGCGCCGAGCTGACCGAACTGCGCGTGGCGCGGGGCACGGCCACCCGGTGGCGGCTGTTCCTGGAGCGGCAGTGGGGGGCCGGGGACACGGGGGTGGTGAACACCTTCTCGCTGGCGCGGGCGCTCTCGGGGCGGCGCTTCCGCGGCAACGTGATCGCCGACCGGGTGGCGCTCACCGGCGTGGCGTTGGAGTGGAACCGGGTGCTGCGCGACGTCACGGGCGGGGTGCGGGTGACGGCGGCGGTGCAGGGGGAGGCGGCCACCGGGACGTACACGTACGCGCGCGGCAGCGTGGAGACCACGGTGAGCCGCCCGGTGGGCGGGGCCGCCGTGGCGCTGACGGCGGCGGCCGGGAGCACCTCCGGGCGGCTGCCGTCGCAGCGCCAGTGGTTCCTGGGGGGGGTGCGCACCGTGCGCGGACAGATCCCCGGCACGGTGGAGGGGGACGCCTTCTGGCTGACGCGCGCCGAGGTGGGGACGCGCCAGGGGGTGGTGCGCCCGGTGGCGTTCTTCGACGTGGGGTGGGCGGGGAGCCGGCGGGACCTGGGGCGGGTGCAGCCGCTGCGGGGGACCGGGGTGGGGGTGGGGGTGCTGGACGGGCTGCTGCGGTTGGATGTGGCGCGGGGGCTGTACCCCTTCAAGGGGTGGCGCACCGACCTGTACCTGCAGGCGGCGCTGTAGCGGGTGGACGGCCCGCGCGGGGGGTGTGACGCCACGGCGGCTGGGTCGTCCCCGGCCTAGGTGGAGACCGGCCGACGGGGGCCGGGGCCACGGGATGGTCCATCAGCATCGCGCGTGATCGCGTGTGGAGGCGGCTCCTGCAGCTCGAACCCTTGTTTGCGGCGTCGCTCGCCCTGCTGATCGACCAGCTGCGCAGCGGCGCGCCCGGTCCGGCCGTGGGGGCCAGCATCGGGCGCCTGCAGGCCATCGCGCGCATGGGGGAGCTCCGCCTCGAGGTGGAGGCGCTGCGCGCGGACGCGCAGCACGACAGCCCCACCGCGGTGGGGGCCGCGCTGCTGGTGGACGCCATGACCATGCACCACGCCAGCGTCATCGAGGTGCACAACTCCGTCACGCAGGAGGAGTGCCTCAAGCTGGCTCGGGCCCTGCTGGCCCCAGCGGCGTTTGGCGGCACCACGGTGGACCCCGTGTTCCGCAACACCCTCTGGAACGTGAAGGTGGTGACCGAGCGTCCGCGCCACGGCACCCCCACGCCGCGGCTGTTCACCGCCCCGGCGGCGGGGACGGCGCTCCAGCAGGTCGCGGGGGCGGTGCAGGGGGGGGACGCGCACCAGGTGGTGGCCGCGCTCTCCGCGATCATCCCCGATCCGGTGTTCCGCGCGGCGGCCACCCCGGCGGCGCTCCACCTGGTGGCCGAGCTGGTGGGCGACCCGGCGGCGGAGGACCCCTCGGCGGTGCTGCGCATCATCGACCGCGCCGGCGAGGAGGGGGTGCGGGCCGTGTTCCAGCACCTCATGGCCTCGGGGGACATCGCGGCGCGGCGGCGCTACTACGATGCGTGCCTCGCCCTCAAGGCCGGCACGCGGGTCTTCATGGAGTACCTCAACCACCAGCTGTGGTACGTGGTGCGCAACGCCGCCTCGCTGCTGGGGGAGACCAACGCCGAGGCGGCGGTGCCCGCGCTGGGGCGGCTGCTCAAGCATGACGAGGAGCGGGTGCGGCTGGCGGCGGTGGCGGCGCTGGGGCAGATCGGCGGCCCCGACGCGATCGCGCGGCTGGAGACGGCGCTGTACGACTCGTCGATGGACGTGCGCCGCCGGGTGATGTCCATCCTGTTCACCAACCAGGAGCACTGGAGCGAGCTGGACGGCTCCGACCCGATCAACGACATCGAGCGCGACGAGACGCTGCGGCTGGAGATGGTGCGGGCCCTGGGGCGGGTGAACACGCAGGCCGCCGCGCAGAAGCTGCAGACGCTGGTGGAGGGGAAGGGGGTCGACTCCTCGGTGGAACTGCGGCTGGCGGCGATGGACGCGCTGGCGCAGGGGCATCGGGCGCTGGCGATGCAGGTGCTTCCCAAGTACGCCTACGACCCGTTCCCCACCATCCGGGCCAAGGTCGCGCAGCTGCTGCGGTAGGCGGCCGGCGCGCGGCGCGCGCCGGCCCCGGGGTCACACCCGCAGGATTCCCTCGGCCATCAGCACCGTGGCGCCCCCCACGCGGACGGCGCCCACCCCGGCGTCGGTGCGCTCGGCCTCCAGCTCGAGGCGGCTGGGGCGCCCCATCTCGATCCCCTGCGCCACGCTCCACCGGAGCAGGCCGGTGCGCGGGGTGCGCGCCGCCAGGTAGGCCGCCAGCGAGGCGTTGGCCGAACCGGTGGCGGGGTCTTCCGGCACCGCCAACCCGGGAACGAAGGCGCGGGCGCGGATGTCGCACCCCCGCACGTGCGCGGGAAGCGACGGGTCGGCCTCGCCATCACGCGCCATCGCAAACACCAGCAGCTCCGAGCCCCACGTGCCGGCCAGCTGCGCCTGCCATGCGGCCAGGTCGACGCGCGCGCGGCCCACCGCCTCCACCGACGCCAGCGGCACCATCAGCCACGGGATGCCGCACGACACCGCCGCGGGCGTGTGGGTGCCGCCCGTGAAATCCGCCGACGTCAACGACAGCACCCTCGCCAGCGCGTCGATGGACGGCACCCCGTCCGCCCGCTCCTCCGCCGGCTGCGCCGTGGTGAGCTGCGCCGCCACCGGCACGCCCCCCGCCATGGTGAGCCGCACCGGCACCGGCCCCACCCCCTCCTCCAGCACCACCACCGGGGCGTCCCCGGTGACCGCCACCTCGCCGGTGGCCACCAGCACGTGCGCGGTCCCCACCGTGGGGTGCCCCGCAAAGGGGAGCTCGGCGCCGGGGGTGAAGATCCGCACCCGGCGCGCGTGCGCCGGGTGCTCGGCCGCGAAGACGAACGTGGTCTCCGAGTAGTTGAACTCCCGCGCGATCGCCTGCAGCGTGGCGGTGGGGAGCCCCTCGGCCCCGAACACCACCGCCAGCGGGTTCCCCGCAAAGGGGACCGGCGTGAAGACGTCGCAGGTGACGTAGCGGAGGGTGCGCACGGCGCCGCTCACCCCAGGAACGGGTAACGCCAGTCGGTGGGGGGCGCGAAGGTCTCCTTGACGTTCCGCGGGGAGACCCAGCGCATGAGGTTCATCTTGGAGCCCGCCTTGTCGTTGGTCCCCGAGGCGCGGGCGCCGCCGAAGGGCTGCTGCCCCACCACGGCGCCGGTGGGCTTGTCGTTGATGTACAGGTTGCCGGCGGCCTGCCGCAGCGCCCCCATGGCCACGCGCACCGCGCCGCGGTCGCGCGCGAAGATGGCGCCGGTGAGCGCGTACGGTGAGGTGCGGTCGGCCAGCGCCAGCGTGTCGGTCCAGCGGGCGTCGTCGTAGACGTGCACGGTGAGCAGCGGGCCGAACAGCTCGTCGCACAGCAGCCGGTGGCCGCCGTCCTCGGCCAGCACCAGCGTGGGCTCCACGAACCACCCCGTGGCGTCGCTGGCGCCGCCGCCGGCCACCACGGTGGCCGTGCGCGCCGCCTCGGCCTGCGCCGCCACCAGGCGGCCGTAGGCGCGCTGGTCGATCACCGCGGCGGTGAAGTTGGAGAAGTCGCGCACGTCCCCCTGCTTCATCTCGGCCATCATGGCCGCGCACCGGTCGCGCACCTCGGGCCACAGCGACGCCGGCACGTACGCGCGGCTGGCCGCCGAGCACTTCTGCCCCTGGTACTCGAAGGCGCCGCGCACCATCGCCACCGCCAGCGCGTGCGGGTCGGCGCTGGCGTGCGCCACGATGAAGTCCTTGCCGCCCGTCTCCCCCACGATGCGCGGGTACGACCGGTAGCGCCCCATGTTGGCGCCGATGGTGGCCCACATGCTGTTGAACACCGCGG
>JBILED010000234.1:0-4408 GCA_044352305.1 Gemmatimonas sp. | reverse complement strand
GACGGTGGCCGGGGCGCCGCGCGGCGGGACGGTGGCCGGGGGCGCCGTGCGGACGGCACTCGTCCCCGCCGAGGTGGTGGAGCTCCCCGGCGGGGGGGATCCCACCGGCTGTGGCGACGTGTGGGGATCCACCACCTGCGCGCGGTTGATCGCCGGGGACACCCTGCCCGAGGCCATCGCCGCGGCGCACCGCGCCGCCGCCCGGAATGTGGCGCACCGCGGGGCGTCGGGGCTGGCGCACCACCTGCGCGGGGAGCTGAGCCCGCCATGACGGCCGTCGTCACCATTCCGCCGTCGCTGGAGGAGGGAACCTTCGACCAGGTGCTGGCGCAGCTGGCGCCCCACCCCGAGGACGAGCGGCTGCTGCTGGACGCCCGCCATGCGCGCTGGGCCTCGCCGTACGGGCTGGCCGCGCTGCTGTGCGTGGCGCAGGTGCGCGCGGGGCGGCTGGCCTTTGCCGTGCCCGAGCATGCCGACACGCTGTCGTACTGGGCCCGCATGGGCTTCTTCCGCCATGCCGCCGAGCTGTTCGAGCTGCACGGCACCGTCCCGCGCGGGCGCGACGGCCACGACTCCGACGTGCTCCTCGAACTCACCCCCATCGTGCAGAGCGACGACGTGCACGCGGTGGTGGGGCGCATCCAGCGCAAGGCGGTGGACATCCTGCACGGGCGCCTGGGGCACGACGCCGCCATCACCGGCGGCTTCGGGATGACGCTCAGCGAGGCGTGCCAGAACATCGTCGAGCACGCCGGAACCGGCGGCTGGGTGGGGGTGCAGACGTACAACTTCGCGCGGCGGCTGGGGCGGCGCGTGGTGCAGATCGCCGTGTGTGATGCGGGGGTGGGCTTCCGGCGGTCGCTGGAGTCGGCCCCCGGCCACCGCCGCAGCGATCGCTGGGACGACGGCGCCGCCTTGGAGGATGCCGTGTTGCGCGCGCAGAGCCGCTTCCGCTTTGGCGACGCGGGGCGCGGGCAGGGGCTGGCCGGGATCCGCCGCTTCCTGGGGCGGTGGCAGGGGAAGCTCACGGTGCGCAGCGGCACCGCCCGGGTGGCGGTCACCTCGCCCGGCTGGGACGACGAGGTGCCGCTGGCCAAGGGATTGCCCCCCTTCCCCGGGGCGCAGCTGCAGATCACGATTCCGGAGGCGTCGGGGGACGCGGCACCCGTCGCATCGCCGCGCGCGCGCCCCCGGGGGCGCGGCGGCGTGCCATGACCGCCCACCAGATCGCGCGTCCATGAGCGTGACGATCAACGTGGGCACCGTGCTGCGCGGCACGGTGTGCGCGCTGTACAGCAACCTGGTGACCCGCTCCACCGGGGCGGCCGTGCGCCGCGCCATCGAAGCGCAGGTGGCCGAGGTGGCGGGCGCCGCCCAGGCCGGCGCGGCGGCGCGCCCGGTGGTGGCCACCATCGACTTCTCGCAGGTGGAGCTGCTGGACTTCTCCTGCGCCGACGAGATCGTGGCCAAGCTCCTGCTGCGGATGGGGCAGGATGTGGCGTGGCCCGGCTATGTGGCGTTCATGGGGCTGCACGACGCGCACCTGGACCCCATCGAGACGGTGCTGGAGCGCCACGCGCTGGCGCTGGTGTCCTGGCACGATGGCGAGGCGGAGCTGTTTGGCGAGGTGGAAGCGGACGAGCGGCGCCACTGGGAGGTGGTGCGGGACCTCGGGCCCGCCCCGCCGGACGTCGTGGCGCGCCAGCTGGCGGTGGACGAGGGGTGCTCGGCCCGCGTCCTCGAGCGGCTGAGCGCCCGCCGGTTGGTGATGCGCGGCGGGGCGGGCTACGTGGTCCCCGGCCCCCCGGGGCTGCGCCGTGGCGACACGTGATCGGACGCCTGCACCCCGCCTCCCCGGCGGGGTGGGTGTGACCCACAGGGAGGAACGATGAGCCTGTTCAAGCGGCGGGAGGCCAGCCCGCCTCCGGGCCCGGCCGCGAAGCTGGGGATGTTCAGCGGCTTCGCGCCACCGGTGCAGGTGGTGGGGTTCGTGTCCACGCGGACCGGGGACGCCGAGCGCGGCCCCCAGATCCGCATGCGCAGCGACGACGCCGTGATTCGCCTGGTCAGCGCGGGCGAGCTGGTGCGCGTGCTCACGCCGCGCCGCGCGGAGCTGGCCGAGGTGGCCATCGATGACACGCTGCCGCGCGGTGGCGTGGTGCTGCGGGACGTCGTCGGCGCCGCTCCCTCCGAACTGGTGCGCATTGTGCGCCTCGACACCGACGCCCCGGCGCGCGCCTGACGGCCATGGACGCCGCCGCCCCCGACCGCCGCCGCCCCGTCGGGGACGACACCGATCGCCGCGAGGCCGATCACCGCCGAGCCGAGCGGGTCGTGCCGCTGGACAAGCCGGCCCGCCCGGTCCCGCCGGGCCCACCGGCTCACCCCGTCCCCCTCCCCCAGCAGGCGGTGGAGGCGGCGCTGGCGGCGCGCGAGGGGACGGAGGCGGCCATTCTCCTGGCATCGGATGCGGCGGCGGTCGCCTGCACGCTGCTGGCCCTGTTGCGGCAGGGGGATCATGTGATCGCCGACGAGGCCGCCGCCGGACCGGCCCAGGAATTCCTGGCCCATGAGCTGCCCCTGCTGGGCGTGGCCACCACCATGGTCCCCCCGGGGGACGCCAGGGCGTGGCGACAGGCGGTGCGCCCGACCACCCGGCTGCTGGTGGTGACCTGCCCGGACGGCGCCGACGCGGAGCCCCGCCTCGTCACCCCGCGCGTGTTGGCGCGCGACAGCGGCGTGGTGCTGATGGCGGTCGCTGGGCACGGGGGCTGGGGGGTCCTGCCGTCGCTGGGCGCGGATGTGGTGGTCCGCGCGCTCCCCGCCGGCACCAGCGGCGAATCGGCCGGCTTGGTGGGCGGCGCCGACGCCGTGGTGGACGAGGTCCGCCTCAAGGCGCTGCGCTGGGGGACGACCGCCTCCGCGGCCACGGTGCGCGCCGCGGCCGCGGCCCTGGGCGTGGGCACCGGGAGCTAGCCCGATGGATCCGCTGGTGCGGCTCGTCGACGCCACCCGAAGCGTGCCGCGTGTCGGCACCGTGCTCCATCCCACCTCGTTCTCCCTCGCGCGGGGGGAGTTCGCGTACCTGGTCGGCCCCAGCGGCTCGGGAAAGAGCACGCTGCTGCGCCTGGTGGCCATGGCCGATCCCCCCTCGGCGGGCACCGTGGACACCGCGGGCTTCTCCAGCGCCACCATCCGCCCGCGGGAGCTGCCGATGCTGCGCCGGCGCCTTGGCGTGGTGTATCAGGACTTCCGGTTGCTCCCCGACCGCACCGCCGCCCAGAACGTGGCCTTCGCGCTGGAGGTGACCGGCACACCACCCGGGGAGGTGGCGGAGCGGGTGGCCCGCCGCCTGGCGCAGGTGGGGTTGGCCGCGCGCGGGCGCGCCTTTCCCCATGAACTCTCGGGCGGAGAGCAGCAACGGGTGGCGATCGCCCGCGCCTTGGCCAACGATCCCGTGCTCCTGCTGGCCGACGAGCCCACCGGCAACCTGGACGACCGGGCCGCCGGGGCCATCCACGAGCTCCTGACCGACCTCCACACGCTGGGGACCGCCGTGCTCATGGCCACGCACGACACCACGCAGGTGCGGCGGGCGGGGCACCGCCTGCTGGCGCTGCACGAAGGACGCCTGCACTACGACGGCACGGACGCGGGCGCCGCCCTGTCGCGCGCGACCGGGAGCCCCTGACGCGTGCGCCTCGCCCTTCGAGAGCTGTGGCTGGGGGTTCGCCGGGCGCCGCTGCTGGCCGCGCTGGGTGTGGGCACCATGGCGCTGGCCCTCTTCGCCTTCGGCCTGTTTGCCCTGGTCGCCCTCAACCTGGAGGCCTCGCTGGGGGCCTTGGAAGACCGGGTGGAAATCCGCGCCTTCCTCGCCGATTCGATCCCGCCCGCCGCCGCCACGCAGGCGCAGCGGGCGCTGGCGTCGCTGCCCGGGGTGGCCACGGTCGGCTACGTCAGCCGCGACTCGGCGCTGCGCCGCGCCCGGGTCGAGCTGGAGGAGTTCCGGGACCTGCTCGAGTCCACCCCCCTCCCGGCCTCGCTGGAGCTGCGGCTCACCCCGGGCGCCCGGAGCCCGCAGCAGGTGCAGGCCATTGCCGCGCAGGCCGAGGCGCTGCCGTTCGTGGAGGAGGTCCGCTACGGACGCGAGTGGGTGGAGAAGCTCCACCAGTTGCGCACCGCCGCTGGCGTGGCCGCCGGGCTCCTGGGGGGGGCGTTTGCCGCCATTGCGCTGCTGCTCATCGGCAGCACCATTCGCATGGCGGTGCTGGCGCGCGCGCGGGAGATCGAGATCATGCGCCTGGTGGGTGCCACCGACGCCTTCATCCGGCTGCCGTACCTGCTGGACGGGGCCGCCAAGGGGCTGGCGGGGGGCGTCCTGGCGGTGGCGCTCGTGTGGGGGGGGCAC
>JBILED010000299.1:0-3052 GCA_044352305.1 Gemmatimonas sp. | reverse complement strand
TTCTTCTCCGTGTGGCAGGCGGCGGGGGGGGTGGTGGCCGGGGGGCTGCTGGGGTTGCTGGGGAGCTGGGTCTCGGTCAACCGGCACCTGCGCGCCCTGTGGCACCAGCGGTGACGGCCCGTGGGGTGCTGTCCGCGGCCGCCCCGTCGCGGCCGGCCGCCGGAGGGCTGGCGTGGTGGTGGCGTGGGAGCCGGCGGCTCGGCATGGTGGCGGCGCTGGCGATGCCGTGGATGCGCTGGGCGCCCGTGCTGGCGGCGCAGCCCGGGGGGACCGTGGGGCTGCCGGTGCCGGCCACCCCAGCGGCCGCGGTGGGGACGCGCGGCGGCGAGGAGGTGGTGGCGACCTTGCGGCGCGAGCGACAGGCGCTGGAGGCGCAAATGACCCTGTTGCAGCGCACGGCGCGGTCGCTCGCCGCCGAGGTGGACAACCTGGAGGCCCAGCGGGTGGCCACGGCGCGGCTGCTGGAGGCGCTCGACCGACAGCTGGCCGACATCAACGACGAGGCGGCGCGCACCGAGCGCGCGCTGGCGCGGACCGAGGCGGAGCTCACCGCCAAGCGCGCGGCGCTGCGGCGGCGGCTGGTGGCGGTGTACAAGCGCGGCCAGCTGCACACGGTGGAGGTGCTGCTGTCGGCGCAGTCGTTTGCCGGGCTGGTGGCGCGCTACAAGTACCTGCGGGAGGCGGCGGCCCACGACCGGGAGCTGGTGCGGCGCGTGGAGGGACTGCGGGCGGGTGCGGTGCGGCAGCGGCGTGCGCTGGAGGCGCTGCGTGGTGCGGTCCAGCGCACGCGCGCCGAGAAGGACGCGGAGGCGCAGCGCCTGGCGGAGCTGGAAGGTCGGCGCAGCCGGAGCCTGGCGGCCGTCACGCAGAGCACGGAGCGGGCCCGGGAGCGGCTGGCCCGTCTGGGGGGGCCGCAGGACGGCGTGGCCGTGGTGCTGGCGCCACTCGCCGAGGCGGCGGAGGCGCGCCCGGAGTCCGGGGGCGACCCGCGTGGCGACGCCGTGCGCGCCTCCCGCGATGCCACCCGCCCCGAGGCGCGCCCCGAGGGGCGGAGCACGGTCCCGACGCTGGCGAGCACCGATCGGGGACGGCTGGAGTGGCCGGTCGACGGAGCGGTTCTGTATGGCTTCGGAAAGCCCCAGGGGGGGAACCGCACAACGGTGCGATGGAACGGGGTGGGCATCCGGGCACCGTCGGGAGCGCCGGTGCGCGCCGTGGCGGCCGGCGAGGTGGCTGTGGCGGGGCCCGTGAGCTCCTATGGCCCCACTGTCATCGTGCAGCACGGCGGGGGGGACTACACGGTCTACGGCTCCCTCGCGCAGGTGACGGTGCAGCGCGGGCAGTGGGTGGAGCGTGGCGAGACGCTGGGGACGGTGGGCGCCTCCGACCCCGGGCTTCCGGCGCACCTGCATTTCGAGCTGCGCCCCAAGGGGCGCGCCGTGGACCCGCTCCCCTGGCTGCGGCGCCCGGCTGGCGCCTCGCGTTAGACTGTGCCCATGGCCACCGCTGCGTCCCCCGAGCCCGTCACTCCGCCTCCTGCGGAGGACCGCGCCCCGCTGGGCGCCCACGTATCCATCGCCGGCGGCACCTGGGAGGCGGGCCCGCGGTGCGCCGAAATCGCGGCCACCGGGGCGCAGCTGTTCACCAAGCAGGCCAACCGGTGGGCCGAGCGCGAGGTGACCCCCGAGGAGGCTGCCCGCTTCCGCGCCGCGATGGCGGCCACCTCGGTGCGGTGGCTGTGCGCCCATGATTCCTACCTGATCAACCTGGCCTCCCCCGACGCGGTGTTGCGGGCGCGTTCGCTGGACAGCTTTCGTGCGGAGCTCCGGCGGTGCCATGCGCTGGGGCTGGATGCGCTGGTGTCGCACCCCGGGAACTACATGGACGACCGGGCCAGCGGCGTGGCGCGCAACGCGGACGCGATCACCGAGGCGCTGGAAGCGGAGCCCGGGCCCACGCGGCTGCTGATGGAGCTCACCGCCGGCCAGGGGACGGTGCTGGGGTCCACCTTCGAGGAGATGGCCGAGTTGCTGGGGAGGCTCCCGGCCAACGTGGCGGCGCGCGTGGGCGTGTGCCTGGACACCGCGCACGTGTGGGCCGCCGGCTACGACCTGGTGGACGACTACGACGGCGTCATGGCCCGCCTGGCGGACCTGGTGGGGCTCGACCGTCTGGGGTGCCTCCACCTCAACGACTCCAAGGCGAAGCGCGGATCGCACCTGGACCGGCATGAACTGATCGGCGAGGGCACGCTGGGCGTCGCCCCCTTCCTGCGCCTGATGACCGACGCGCGGCTGGCCGCGATTCCCAAGGTGATTGAGACGCCCAAGGGCAGTGACGCCGCCGCCAACGACGGCCGCATGTTGCGGTTGCTGCGCGGGCTTGCCGTCGGATAGCCAGGGCGGAGCCGGGAGGGAGCCCCGCGAGGGGCGCCGCTTGAGGCGGCGTGCGCACGAGGGCATACTTCGCCTGCGGCCCCATTCGAGCCCGAATACCCACCGAAGCGGCGCGCCGGGCGCGCCCTCCCAGCATACGCCAGCATGTCCACTGCCTCTCCCGCGTCCGCTCCCGATTCCCGCACCCGCCCGGAGGGCCTCGCGGCCCAGGGGCTCGCCCCGCAAGGGACGGTGCACTGGAACCTCGTGGCCCCCGAGTTGATCGAGGCGGCGATCCGCCGCGGCGAGGGGACGCTGGCCGACATGGGGCCGTTCGTGGCGGTCACGTCGCCGCACACCGGCCGCTCCCCCAACGACAAGTTCGTGGTGCGCGAGCCGGGGAGCGAGGGGGACGTGGACTGGGGGAAGGTGAACCAGCCCATCGCGCCGGAGCACTACGCCGCCCTCAAGGCCGACGTGCAGGGCTACCTCAACGGGCTCGACACCCTGTTCGTGCAGGACCTCTTCTGCGGCGCCGATCCGGCCACCCAGCTGAGCGTCCGCTACATCCTCCCCAACGCGTGGCACGCGGCGTTCGTGCGGAACATGTTCATCCGCCCGTCGCTGGAGGCGCTGGCGTCGTTCGCCCCCAACTTCACCGTGTACCACGCCCCCGA
>JBILED010000135.1:0-7495 GCA_044352305.1 Gemmatimonas sp. | reverse complement strand
GGACGAGGTCGAGGTCCTCCTCGAGCACCTCGAGGACCAGGAAGGCTCCGTCGTCCTGTCCAAGAAGAAGGCCGACTTCATGCGCGTGTGGGAGCGCATCCGCGTGGCCTACGAGGGCGACCAGGCGGTCACCGGCACGCTCGTCAAGAAGATCAAGGGCGGCGTGGTCGTGGACCTCATGGGGGTGGACGCCTTCCTCCCGGGCTCGCAGATCGCCCTGCGGCGCGTCCCGAACATCGACGACCTGCTCGGCCACACGTACGACTTCCGCATCATCAAGCTCAACAAGCGCCGCCGCAACATCGTGGTCTCGCGCCGCGTGATCCTGGAGCAGGAGCGCGCCGGCAAGCGCGAGAAGCTCATGAAGGAGCTCGCCAAGGACCAGGTGCGCAAGGGCGTCGTCAAGAACATCACCGACTTCGGGGCGTTCATCGACCTGGGCGGCGTGGACGGCCTGCTCCACATCACCGACATGTCGTGGGGGCGCATCTCGCACCCCAACGAGATGGTGCACATCGGCATGGAGCTGGAGGTCAAGGTCCTCGACATCGACTGGGAGCGCGAGCGCATCTCCCTGGGGCTCAAGCAGCTGCAGAGCTACCCCTGGAAGGACGTGGCCGCCAAGTACCCGGTCGGCACGCGCGTCAACGGGAAGGTGGTCTCCATCACCAACTACGGCGCGTTCATCGAGCTCGAGCCCGGCATCGAGGGGCTGGTCCACATCTCCGAGATGAGCTGGACCCGCAACGTCCGTCACCCGTCCAAGATCGTCTCCATCGGCGAGGCCATCGAGGCGGTGGTGCTCAAGGTCGACGAAACCGAGGAGAAGATCTCCCTCGGCATGAAGCAGACCGAGCAGGACCCGTGGGTGGTGCTCCCCCTCAAGTACCCGGTGGGCACCCGGATCAGCGGCAAGGTCCGCAACCTCACCAGCTTCGGCGCCTTCGTCGAGATCGAGCCCGGCATCGACGGCCTCATCCACATCTCCGACATGTCCTGGACCAAGCGCGTCCAGCACCCGTCCGAGGTGGTCAAGAAGGGGGACTCCGTCGACGTCGTGATCCTCAACATCGACAGCGACAACAAGCGCATCTCCCTCGGCCTCAAGCAGGCGGAGGAGGATCCGTGGCTCCGCATCGGCGAGACCTATCCGGTGGGCACCGAGCTCCCCGGCAAGGTGGTGCGGCTCATGGACAAGGGCGTGGTCGTCGACCTCGGCAACGACATCGAGGGCTTCGTCCCCGTCAGCCAGCTCAACCCCGAGGGGACGGTCACCAACCCGGCCGACTTCGCCTGGGAGACCATGAACCTCGTGATGCGCGTGCTCGAGGTCGACCCGATTCACCGCCGCATCGTGCTCACCGTCACCGCGGTGCCGGAGGAGCAGCCCCCCAAGCCCGACACCCCGAGCAAGGTGCACAGCTCGGAGGACGAGCCCGGGCTCTGACCCCCCGGCGGCCGGCGGCCCCTTGGGTGCGCCGGCCACCGGCCCCGGCGTCCGGCGGGGATTGCAGCCAGCCTACCACGAAGCCCCCCGGCGCATCGCGCCGGGGGGCTTCGTGACAGCGGGAACGGACGGGTCAGTCGTCTTGCGCGACCAGCAACCCCAGCTCCTCCTCGCGGCGGCGCCCCCGCCGCGCACTGCGCCGCCCGCCGCCCGCGAACCCGGCCACCGCCAGCCACGTGAAGGCCGCGAGATACAGGGCGCATAGCAGCAGCACCCGGGCCGTCGTGGCCTTGAAGGCCGGCATGTTGCCCGAGGTCACGATCTCCCGCAGTTGCAGCGCGTCCAGCACGAAGTTGGCGGAACAGGCCAGCAGCCCCACCGCGCCCACCGCACCGAGCACGCTCACCGCCAGCTGCCCCCCCCGCTGCCGGGCCGCGATGGCCGTGGCCATGGCCAGCACCAGCCCCGTGGCGGGGAGCGCGAGGGCACCCGTCAGCACCGTGGCCGCCGAGTAGCGCCATTGAATGGTGCGCAGTTGCCAGGGCCACAGCTGGCTGAGCGCCTGGGCGACGGGTGGGGCAATGAGGAGGAACGCCGCCAGGTACAGCAGGCGCCGCAGGGCCGCATGGTCACGCAGCGTGGGCAGGTCGGACATCGGAACGGGGGATGGGAGAGGGGTTGGTACCGTGGTCTGCAGGTGCCGTATGCAAGCGGCGGTCCGGAGGTGGGGCGGGGCCCCCCCGCCGGTTCGCCTCCTCGTTTTCCAGACCACGCACTACTTTCCCGGGTATGACTGAGTCCGCCGCGATGCAGCAACAACTTACCCGGCTCGCCGCCGCCCGCGAAGCCGCCGAACTCGGGGGGGGGGCCGCCCGCCTCGCCGCCCAGCACGCCAAGGGCAAACTGTCCGCCCGCGAGCGCCTCGACCTCCTCCTCGACGAGGGGTCCTTCCTGGAGATCGACCGCTTTGTCACCGCCCGCGGCGGAGACGGGGAGCCCCCGGTGTACGGTGACGGGGTGGTCACCGGCCACGGGCGCATCCACGGGCGGTTGGTGTACGTGTTCTCGCAGGACTTCACCGTCTTCGGCGGGTCGCTCTCCGAGGCGCACGCCGCCAAGATCTGCAAGATCATGGACCTGGCCGTGAAGACCGGCGCCCCCGTGATCGGGCTCAACGACTCGGGGGGCGCCCGCATCCAGGAGGGGGTGGTCTCCCTGGGCGGGTACGCCGACATCTTTCTCCGCAACACGCTGGCCTCGGGGGTGGTGCCGCAGCTCTCCGCCATCCTGGGGCCATGCGCCGGCGGCGCGGTGTATTCGCCGGCGATCACCGACTTCATCTTCATGGTGCGCGGGACGAGCTACATGTTCGTCACCGGCCCCAACGTGGTGAAGACGGTGACCCACGAGGACGTGACGATGGAGCAGCTGGGGGGGGCGTCCACGCATGCCGCCACCAGCGGGGTGGCCCACTTCGCCGACGACTCCGAGCCCGCCTGCCTGGCCCGCATCCGCGAGATGCTGCGCTACATCCCCTCCAACAACGTCGATGATCCGCCACGGGGCGCCGGGACCGACCCCGCCGATCGGCGCGACGCCGGGCTGCTCTCCGTCATCCCCGACCACCCGGCCAAGCCGTACGACATGCACGAGGTGATCCGCCGCGTGGTGGACGACGGGACCTTCCTCGAGGTGCAGGACGAGTTCGCCCCGAACATCCTGGTCGGGTTTGCGCACCTCGGCGGGCGCAGCGTGGGGATCGTGGCCAACCAGCCCGCCGTCCTGGCGGGCGTGCTGGACATCGACGCCTCGCTCAAGGCCGCCCGCTTCGTCCGCTTCTGCGACTGCTTCAACATCCCCCTCGTGACCTTCGAGGACGTGCCGGGCTTCCTGCCTGGGGTGGCCCAGGAACACGGCGGCATCATCAAGCATGGCGCCAAGCTGCTGTACGCCTACTGCGAGGCCACCGTCCCCAAGCTCACCGTCATCACGCGCAAGGCGTATGGCGGGGCGTACGACGTGATGAGCTCCAAGCACATCCGCGGCGACTTCAACGTGGCGTGGCCCACCGCCGAGATCGCGGTGATGGGCCCCAAGGGGGCGGTGGAGATCCTGTACCGCCGCGAGATCGCCGAGGCCGCCGACCCGCAGGCGGCGCTCGACGCGCGGGTGGCAGAGTACACCGAGCGGTTCGCGAACCCGTACGTGGCGGCCGCGCGCGGCTACGTGGACGACGTCATCGATCCGCGCGACACGCGCCCGCGGCTCATCGCCGCGCTCGAGGCGCTGCAGGGGAAGCGCGACCGCAACCCGCCCCGGAAGCACGGCAACCTCCCCCTTTGAGCGCCCCCATGTTCCGCAAAGTGCTGGTCGCCAATCGTGGCGAGATCGCCCTGCGCGTCATCCGCGCCTGCCGGGAGCTGGGAGTGGGCACGGTGGCCGTCTACTCCGAGGCCGACGCGCTGGCGCCGCATGTGCGAGCCGCCGACGAGGCCGTCTGCATCGGCCCGCCTCCGTCGGCCCAGAGCTACCTGCTCGGCGACCGGATCGTTGCGGCGGCCCACGAGTGCGGGGCCGAAGCCATCCACCCGGGCTACGGCTTCCTGTCCGAGCGGGCGTGGTTTGCGCGGGCGGTGCGGGAGGCCGGGCTGGTGTTCGTCGGCCCCCCGGCGGAGGCCATTGAGGCGATGGGGTCCAAGACGGCCGCACGGCAGCTCGCCGTGGCCGCCGGTGTGCCGGTGGTGCCCGGGACGACCGAGAGCGTGGCGGATGCCGATGAAGCGCTGGCCTTGGCGCACCGCTACGGGTTCCCCGTGCTGCTCAAGGCGGCGGCGGGCGGCGGTGGGAAGGGGATGCGCGTGGTGCGCGACCCCGCGGGGCTGGAGGCGGCGCTGGCCTCGGCGCGCCGCGAGGCGCAGAACGCGTTCGGCGACGACGCGGTCTACATTGAGAAGTACATCGAGGGGCCCCGGCACGTGGAGGTGCAGGTGCTGGCTGACGGGCACGGCACCGTGCTGCACCTGGGGGAGCGCGAATGCTCGGTCCAGCGGCGCCATCAGAAGATGATCGAGGAGGCTCCCAGCGTCGCAGTGGACCCGGCGCTCCGCGCCCGCATGGGGGCCACCGCCGTGGCCGCGGCCCGGGCCGCCGGCTACGTCAACGCCGGCACCTGCGAGTTCCTGCTGGACCGGGACGGGGCGTACTACTTCCTGGAGATGAATACGCGCATCCAGGTCGAGCACCCGGTGACCGAGCTCGTCATGGGGCTCGACCTGGTGCAGTGGCAGCTGCGCATCGCCGCCGGGGAGCGCCTCCCGTTTGCGCAGGAGACGCTGCATCCCACCGGGTGGGCCATCGAGTGCCGCATCACCAGCGAGGACGCAGCCAACGGCTTCCTCCCCAGTACCGGGCGCGTGACGCAGCTGCGCTTGCCGGGGGGGCCCGGGGTGCGGTGGGACGGCGGGATCGAGGTGGGGACCGAGGTGGGGCTGTTCTACGATCCCATGCTGGCCAAGCTCATCGTGCACGCCCCCACCCGCGCGCTGGCCATCGCGCGCATGCGCCGGGCGCTGCAGGAGCTGGCCGTGGATGGGGTGGACACGTCCCGGGACTTCCACCTGCGGGTGCTGGCGCACCCGGACTTCCAGTCGGGGGCCATCACCATCCAGTGGCTGGAGCAGCACCTGGACGAGCTCACCCGGGCCGATGCGCCGGCCGAGAGCCGGCGCCTGGCGGCCGTGGCGGCCGCGCTGGCCACCCATGCGGCACGGCACGGGGGTGGCGCCGGGGGGACGGCGCCAGTGGTGGCAACGGGCGGGGGGGCGGCCAGTGGATGGGCGGGGGCGGCGCGGCGCGAAGGGCTGCGCCTGGCAAGAGCCGTCCGCGCAGGGGCGGACCATCGTCGGGCGCGGCGGACCGACGCGGGCCGTCTCGCCGAGGGGCCACCGCCCCCGCGACGGAGCAGCTGGCCACCCTGCGCGTCGAGGGGATCGCCGGCGGCGGCGATGGCGTGGCCCGATTGGACGGGATGGCCACGTTCGTGCCGCGGACGGCACCGGGCGATGTGGTGCAGGCGGCAGTGGCCGTGCACGGACGCATGGCCCGCGGCCGCATGCTGCAGCTGCTGGAGGCGTCGCCTGTGCGGGTGGAGCCCGGCTGCCCGCATTACGCGGGGGATCTGTGCGGCGGGTGCCAGTTGCAGCATCTCGCGCCCGAGGCGCAGCAGGCGGCGCGCACACGCCTGGTGGCCGAGGCGCTGGCGCGCATCGGGAAGCGCCGCGTGGACCCGCCGCCATTGGTCACGGGGGCCGAGTGGGGCTACCGGGGGCGGATCACGGTGGCGCTGCGGCGTCGGGGAGGGCGCTGGCGGGGCGGCTTCCACCCGTACGATGATCCGTCGCGGATCTTCGACTTGCGGCAGTGCGCCATCGCGGATCCGCGGCTGATGCACGTGTGGGAGCGGCTGCGCGCCCTGCTGGCGGTGGCGGCGCTCCCGGAGGCGGACACCCTGCGGCTGGGCCTGCGGCTGGCACCTCGGGGGCTGGACGTGGCGCCCGCCCGGGAGGCGCCCACTGGGGAGGGGCCTACTGGGGTGGTGCTTGTGGTCGAGGGGGGCGAGCGGTGGGCGGCCTCTGCGGCCTGGGGGCGGGAGGTGCTGGGGGCCCTTCCGGAGGTGCTGGCGTGCTGGTGGCGCCCGGAGGGACGTCCGGAGGCCATCTGCGTGGCAGAGCGTGCGGGCGAGGCGACGGCGGTGGCCATGGCCTTTGCCCAGGTGCACGCGCCCTTGGCCGACCGGCTGCGCGACGAGGTGGCGCGCGTGGTGCTGGCGAGTGGGGCGCGCACCGTGGTGGATGCCTATGCCGGCGTGGGACGGCTGGCGGTACGGCTGCAGGCGGCGGGGGTGGGTGGCGTGGCCATTGAGGCTGACCGCGTCGGGGCCGATGCCGCGCGGACGGCGTTGGCGCGTCCCGCTGGCACCGGTGCCGGGCGGCCCCCGTGGCGGGTGGAGACCGCGCTGGTGGAGGAGGCCTTGACCGCGGCGCTCCCGGCCGAGGCGGTGGTGGTCAATCCGCCACGTCGCGGGGTTGCCCCTGCCGTGTGCGACCAGCTTGAGGCGGCAGCCACTCGCGGCACGCGGTTGCTGGTGTATGTCAGCTGCGACCCGGCCACGCTGGCCCGGGACCTGGTGCGGCTCCCGGGGTGGCGTATCGCGGATATGACCTGTTTCGACCTGTTTCCCCAGACGGCACACGTGGAAACCGTGTGTGTGCTGCAGCCGGAGGGCGCGTGAAGTACATCGTGGAGGTGGAGGGCGAGCGGGTGACCGTGGAGATCGACGGCGCCACGGTCCGGGTGGACGGGGAGGCGGTGGCGGCGTCGCTGTCCGAGGCGTCGGGGACGCCGGAGCGGTTGCTGCGCGTGGGGGCGGCGGTGCACCGGCTGCAGCTGCGGCGCGCAGGCGGTCCCGGTGCGTGGACGGTGGAGGTGGATGGTCACCGGGTGGCGGCGGAGGCGTTGGACGAGCGCACCCGGGCGATTCGGGAGCTGACGCGGGCGTCGGCGCGGGCTGCCGGGCCGGCGCCGCTGGTGGCGCCGATGCCCGGGCTGGTGGTGCGGGTGCTGGTGGCCCCCGGCGAGGTGGTGTCGGCCGGGCAGGGGCTGGTGGTGATGGAGGCGATGAAGATGGAGAATGAACTGCGGGCGGCGGCCGACGGGGTGGTGACCGGGGTGTCGGTCACCCCGGGGACGGCGGTGGACAAGGGGGCGGTGCTGGTCACGCTGGGTGAGGCGCCCGTCCCCGCCTAGCGGTGGCGTCAGGGGGTGCGACGCAGGCGGTTGACCCCTTTGATGACCAGGAACAGGGTCCAGGCGACGATCACGAAGGAGAGGACCTGGTTCAGGAAGAGGCCGTAGCTGACGACGGCGACGCCGGCCTTGCGGGCCTCCTCGAGGGTGGCGAAGGACGGGCCGCCGAGGGTGAGGAAGCGGTTGGAGAAGTCGACGCCGCCGGTGAGGACGCCGACGAGGGGCATGATGATGTCGGTGACG
>JBILED010000134.1:0-7512 GCA_044352305.1 Gemmatimonas sp. | reverse complement strand
GCCCCCGGCGGGTTCTGAGCCGGGGATGATCCTCCTGCTCCTCGGCCCGCCGGGCGCGGGCAAGGGTACCCAGGGCGAGCGGCTCGCCGCCCGCCTGGGGATCCCCAAGATCGCCACCGGGGACGTGCTCCGCGCCGCGCTGCGCGCCGGCACGCCCCTGGGGCTGGAGGCCAAGGCGGCCATGGACCGCGGCGCCCTCGTCCCCGACAGCGTCATCATGGGGATCATGCAGGAGGCGCTGGCCGCCCCGGACGCCGCCAACGGCGCCATCCTCGATGGCGTCGTCCGCACCACCCCGCAGGCCGAGGGGCTCGCAGCCATGCTCGGCACCCTCGGCACCCCCCTCGATGCCGTCCTCCTGTTTGAGGTGGACGAGGAGGAGCTGGTGCGCCGCCTCAGCGGCCGCACCACCTGCGACCTCTGTCAGCGTCCGTTCTTCGGGCGTGCGCCCGGCGAGCCGTGCCGGGTGGACGGGCACGAGCCCCAGGGCACCCTCGTCCGCCGCAAGGACGACGAGCCGGAGGCCATCCGCACCCGCATGCAGGTGTATCGCGACCAGACCGCCCCGGTGGTGGACTGGTATGCGGCGCAGGGCGCCCGCATGGTCTCCATTGACGCCCTGGGGACGCTGGAAGAGGTCGAGACGCGCGTGCTGCGCGGCCTCGGCCTGGCCTGACGCGCGCCTCCATGGCCATCGGCGGCGCCGCGCCCCCGTCCTCCCTCCTCAAGTCGCCGCGCGAGATTGAGGTCATGGCCCGCGGCGGGGCCATCCTGCACGCCGCGCTCCAGACGATGGCCGCGGCCGTGGCGCCGGGAATGTCCACGGCCGAACTGGACGCCATCGGCGAGGCGTTCATCCGCTCCCATTCGGGGGCGGAACCGGCGTTCAAGGGGCTGTATGGCTTCCCCGCCGCCTGCTGCATCTCGGTCAACGAGGAAGTCGTCCACGGCATTCCCTCGCGCAAGAAGCTGCTGCGCGAGGGGGACATCGTCTCCATCGATTGCGGCGTCAAGTACGAGGGGATGTTCACCGACTCGGCGCTGACGGTGCCGGTGGGCCCCGTGGACGAGCGCACCGAGCGGCTGATGGACGTCACTCGCCGTGCGCTGGTCGCCGGCATCGCCGCCGCCACCCCGGACAACCACGTCGGGGACATCGGCGCCGCCATCCAGGGGGTGGTTGAGGCCGAAGGGTTCGCGATCGTCCGCGAACTGGTGGGTCACGCGGTGGGCTTTGCGCCACATGAGGAGCTGCAGGTGCCCAACCACGGCAAGCCCAAGCGCGGGAAGCGGCTGGCCGTGGGGCTCACCATCGCCATCGAGCCCATGGTGAACGTGGGGACAGCCAAGACGCGCACGCTGATGGACAAGTGGACCGTGGTCACCGTCGACGGCCTCCGCTCGGCGCACTACGAGCACACCGTGGCGGTCACCGCCGACGGCCCCCGCATCCTGACCCTGCCGGGCTGACCGCTGGCAGGGCCCGCGCTTCGGCCCCCGCTCAGGCGGGGGCGCAGCTCCGCTCGGCTTCCGCCTCCGCGGTTCGCGCACTGACCGCCGCGGCGTCCACGCAGCTGCGCGCCTCGGACGCCAGTCGCGAGCCCTCCGCCGCGGCCGAAGGGTCCAGCGACGCCACGTTGATCCGCACGTTGAGCGCGGCCCCCTTGCACGCCGCCTCGGCCAGCAGCGCCGCCACGCAGGCATCGGTCACCGCGTTGCGGTTGCCGCGCTCCGCGACGGCCGCCGCCAGCGCCGCCACCTGCACCGCCGCCCGCGCCGTCTCCAGCGGCACCAGTGCGGCCCCCAGCAGCGCCTCGCGCACCGCGGCCTCGCGGGTCGCGCGCTGGTCCTCACGCTCCTGTGGCAGGGCGTACGCCGCGCGCACGGCCTCGTAGGAGGCCGCGTCGCGCTCCACCAGCGCGCCCAGTTGCTGCCGCAGCTGCGCCGCCTCCTGCGCCAGCGTCCGCATCTCCGCGTCCACCGCCGCGTACTTCTTCCGCCCCACGGTGAGCCCCGCCACCATCTGCGCCAGCGCCGCCCCCAGCGCCCCGGCGTGCGCGGCCACGCTCCCTCCGCCGGGGGTGGGGTCGGGAGAGGCCACCCGGCCCACGAAGCCCGTGAGCGACTCCCCGCCCGCCATCACCTCGCGCACCCGCCGCTCCAGCAGCATCCCCTTCACGTCCCCCCGCAGCTGCACATGGCGGGCGCCGGCCTCCAGCAGCACCCGCTCGGGGACCAGCCCCACGATCTCGCTCCAGGTGGGGGCGACGCCGTGCGCGGCCGCCTCCGCCTTCACGTAGTCGAACACGCGGTGCAGCGGGGTCTTTTCGGTGTCCACCAGGTTCATCGAGACCTGCGCCTGGCCGTCCACCTCCATCCCCAGCCCCTTCACATTCCGGAGCCCGCCCGAGGAGCCGCGAATGGCCTTGGCCACCTCCTTGGCGACCGGGAGCTTGTCCGCCCCCCCCAGGTAGACGTTGTACGCCACGAGAAAGGGGCGCGCGCCCACGGCGGTGGCACCGGCAGTGGGGTGCAGCTCGGCGGGGCCGAAGTCCGGGTGCCGCGCCGGGGTGGTGCGCACCTCCTCGCGCAGCCCCTCGAATTCGCCGCGGCGCACGTCGGCCAGGTTCTCGCGCGCGGGGGTGGTGGCGGCGCGCTCGTAGAGGTACACCGGGATCCCCAGCTCGTCGGCGGCGCGGGCGCCCAGCGTCCGCGCCAGCGCGATGCAGTCGTCCATGGTGGCCCCTTCGAGCGGGATGAACGGCACCACGTCGGTGGCGCCGATGCGGGGGTGCTCGCCCTGGTGGCGCGTGAGGTCGATGCGGTCGCGCGCCACGCGCATGGCGGCCAGCGCGGCCGGCACCGCCGCCTCGGCGGTGGCCACGAAGGTGATGACGGTGCGGTGATGCGACGCGTCGCTGGACACATCCAGCACATGCGCGCCCGGGGTGGTGGCGATGGCGTCGCGCAGGGCGGCGATGACCGCGGGGTCACGCCCCTCGGAGAAGTTGGGGACGCATTCGACGAGCATGGCGATCGGGGTGGGAACGGGAGACGAGGACGGGCTCAGGGCCCGGCGAGGAGGTCCAGAAACCAGGCGTGCAGCAGGCCGTTGCTGGCCACGATGGGCCCCGGGGCCAGCGGGGCGTCGCGCCCCGCCAGGTCGGTCACACGGCCGCCCGCCTCGCGCACCAGCAGCAACCCGGCCGCGTGGTCCCACACGTTGAGATGCAGCTCCCAGAACGCCTCGAAGCGGCCGCGGGCCACGTCGGCCAGGTCCAGCGCGGCGGAGCCGGCGCGCCGCAGGCCGCTGGTGACCGGCATGAGGCGGTGCATCTGCGCCAGGTAGCGGTCGGCGTCGGCCACGTCCTTGAACGGGAAGCCGGTGCCGATGAGCGCGCGCGCCGGGCGGTCGATGGCCGACACGGCCAGCCGCGCGTCGTCCACGAAGGCGCCGTCCCCCAGGGTGGCGTGGTACACGCCGCCGCGCGCCACGTCGTGCACCACCGCGGCCTGCGGCACGCCGTCGAGGGCGACGGCGATGGACACGCCGTAGGCGGGGACGCCGTGAAGGAAGTTGGTGGTGCCGTCGAGGGGATCGACAATGGCCGTGAACCCCTCGTGGGGATGGCCGTCGGCGCCGAGCTCCTCCCCCACGATGCGCACTCCCGGCAGGGCGCGCGCCAGGTGGTCGCGGATGCGCTCCTCGGCGCCGACGTCCACGCGGCTCACGAAGTCGGTGGCGCCCTTTTCCTCCCAGTGCAGCGCGTGGCGCTGCGCCGACTCCCGGGCGATGAAGGCGGCGGCCTCGGCGGCCGCCAGGACGGCGGCGTCGCGCCACGCATGGCGCTGCGGATGGGGGACGGGGGGCATGGGGGCGGGCGCGCGTTGCCGGGGGGACGGTGGACCGGTAGGTTGGAAGGATGGCACGGATCTTCAGCGGCATCCAGCCGTCGGGCGAACTCCACATCGGCAACTACCTGGGCGCGGTGCGGAACTGGGTGCAGCTCCAGCACCAGCACCCCGGGGCGATCTTCTGCGTGGTGGACTACCACGCCATCACCGGGCGCTACGACCCGGCGGTGCTGCGGGCGCGGCGGTGGGGGATGGCGGCGTCGCTGCTGGCGGCGGGGATCGACCCGGAGCGGGCGACGCTGTTCATGCAGAGCGACGTGCCCGAGCATACCGAGCTGTCGTGGATCTTCACCACGCTCACGCCGCTGGGGGAGCTGGAGCGGCAGGTGCAGTTCAAGGACAAGGCGTCGCGCGAGGAGAGCATCCCGGCGGGGCTGCTGATGTACCCCGTGCTGCAGGCCGCGGACATCCTGCTGTACCGGGCGGACGCGGTGCCGGTGGGGGAGGACCAGGTGCAGCACCTGGAGCTGGCCCGCGACACGGCGCGGCGGTTCAACGCGAAGTTCGGGGTGGCGTACTTCCCCGAGCCGCAGGCGATGCTGACGCCCACGCGGCGCATCCTGGGGCTGGACGGGCAGGCGAAGATGTCCAAGTCGCTGGGGAACACGGTGGGGCTGCTGGAGGACGACGCCGCGATCTGGGGGAAGCTGCGCCCGGCGGTGACCGATCCGCAGCGGGTGCGGAAGTCCGATCCGGGGCGTCCGGAGGTGTGCAACGTGTACCAGCTGCACCGGGCCTTTTCCCCGTCGGCGGTGGTGGCGGAGGTGGAAGGGAACTGCCGGAGCGCGGGGTGGGGGTGCATGGACTGCAAGAAGGCGCTGCACGGGGCGATGGTGGCGGAGCTGACGCCCATTCGCGAGCGGGCGGCGGCGTTGCAGGCCGAGCCGGCGCGCGTGCTGGAGGCGCTGGGCGACGGGGCGGCGCGGGCGCGCGCGGTGGCGCGCGAGACGGTGCGCGAGGTGCGGGCGATCATGGGACTGGACCCGCTCTCGGCGGCCGCGGCGTCGCTCCCCGCCACCGGGGACGTCGCGCCGGGGTGATGGGGCGGGCGCCGTGCGCCCGGGTCGGCTAGATTGCCCGCATGCCTTCGACACCCCTGGGCGGGCTCATGGTTCCCGCCGTCTCGACCTTCACGCCGGCGGGCGACCTCGACCGCGCGGCCTTCGACGCCAACCTGCGGGTGCACCTGGCGCAGGGCGCCGACGGGGTGCTGGTGGCGGGCTCCAGCGGCGAATCGGCGCTGCTGGACGACGACGACCGCCGGCAGCTGCTGACCTGGGCGCGCGCGGCGGTGCCCGCCGACCGGTGGCTCATTGCCGGCGTGGGGAGCGAGAGCACGCGCCAGACGATCCGGCGTGCGCACGACGCGCGTGAGGCGGGGGCGGATGCGGTGCTGGTCATCTCGCCGCACTACTTCCTGAAGCGGATGACCGAGCCCGCGCTGCTGGCGCACTTCCGTGCCGTGGCCGATGCCAGCCCGCTGCCGGTGCTGCTGTACAACATGCCGGCGTACGCGCACCTGGTGCTGTCGCCGGCGTTCGTGCACGCGATGGCCGGGCACCCGAACGTGGTGGGGATGAAGGACAGCGCGGGGAACCTGCCGGTGCTGGCGCAGTACCTCGAGGCGCAGGGGCCGGCGTTCCGCGTGCTCACGGGGAACGGCGGGACGGCGTGCCAGGCGCTGCAGGCGGGGGTGTCGGGGGCGATCCTGGCGATCGCGCTGTACGCGGGGCCGCTGGTGCACGCGATGGTGGCGGCGTTCCGCGCGGGGCGCACGGACGACGCGCTGGCGCTGCAGGCGCAGCTGACGCCGCTGGCCACGGACATTGCCGGGGCGATGGGCCCCGCCGGCATCAAGGCGGCGATGGAGCTGGTGGGGCTGTCGGGGGGCGCGCCGCGCTCGCCGCTGCTGCCGGTCTCCGACGAGGAGCGGGCGGTGGTGCGCGCGCGGCTGGACGCCGCGGGGCTGTTGTCGGCCACGACCGTCTGAGGGGGCGCGCCATGTTTTCCGCGACGACGCGCGCGCTGGTGGTGGTGGGCGCGCAGTGGGGGGACGAGGGGAAGGGGAAGCTGGTGGACGTGCTGGCCGAGCGCGCCGACTGGGTGGTGCGCTACCAGGGGGGCGCCAACGCCGGGCACACGGTGCACATCGGCGACACGTCGTACATCCTGCACCAGGTGCCCAGCGGGATCCTGCACCCCGGGGTGCGGTGCGCCATCGGGAACGGCGTGGTGATGGATCCGGAGACGCTGTTCGTGGAGGTGGACAAGCTGGTGGCCGGCGGGGTGGACGTGGAGGGGCGGCTGTACGTGAGCGAGCGCACCCACCTGGTCATGCCGTACCACAAGCTGGTGGACGCCACGAGCGCGTCCAGCAAGGCCATCGGCACCACGGGGCGCGGGATCGGGCCGGCGTACGAGGACAAGGTGGCGCGGCGCGGCGTGCGCGTGCTGGACCTGCGCGACCCGGCGCGGTTGCGGACGCTGGTGGAAGCGGGGGTGGCGCGGGCCAACGCGCAGCTGGCCCTGCAGGGGGCGGAGGCGCGGGCGTCGGTGGAGGACACGATGGCCGCGCTGGAGCGGCTGGCGCCGCGGCTGCTGCCGCTGGCGGAGGATGTGGGGCTGTGCGTGCACCGGGCGCTCAAGAGCGGGGCGGCGGTGCTGCTGGAGGGGGCGCAGGGGTCGCTGCTGGACATCGACCACGGCACCTACCCGTTCGTCACCTCCAGCAACACCACGGTGGGCGGGGCGGCCACCGGGGTGGGGATCTCCCCCATGGCGCTGGACGCGGCGCTGGGGGTGGTGAAGGCGTACACCACGCGCGTGGGGAACGGCCCGCTCCCCACCGAGCTGGCGGAGCCGCTGCAGACGGAGGTGCGCACGCTGGGGCGGGAGTTCGGCGCCACCACGGGGCGCCCGCGCCGCTGCGGGTGGTTTGACGGCGTGGTGGTGCGCTACGCCGCGCGGGTGAACGGGTTGACGGGGCTGGCGATCACCAAGCTGGACGTGCTGGACACGCTCCCCGAGCTGGCGGTGTGCACGGGGTACCGGGTGGACGGCGACGTGCTGACGGAGTTCCCCGCGGACCTGGCGCTGCTGGAGCGGGCCGAGCCGGTGTACGAGTGGTTCCCGGGGTGGCAGGCGTCCACGCAGGGGGCGCGCACGCTGGCGGAGCTGCCGGCCAACGCCCGGGCGTACCTGGACCGCCTGGAGGCGCTGTGCGAGACGCCGGTGGCGTACGTGAGCGTGGGGACGCGGCGCGACCAGATCATCGGTGTCCACACCGGGGGCTGACCCCGCGCCCGACGCCGCGGTGGCGTTGGCGATCGTGGGGGCGGGGCCCTGCGGGCTGGGGGTGGCGGTGGCCGCGCAGGCGGCCGGGGTGCCGGCGGTCACGTTCGACCGCGGGTGCCTGGTGAGCGGGATCGCGCAGTACCCGGCGTACATGCAGTTCTTCTCCACGGCGGAGCGGCTGGAGATCGGCGGGGTGCCGTTCGTGGTGGCGGCGGAGAAGCCCACGCGCCGCGACGCGCTGGCGTACTACCGCCTGGTGGCCACGCGGCACCGGCTCGCGCTGCGGCTGTACGAGGGGGTGGA
>JBILED010000031.1:0-21666 GCA_044352305.1 Gemmatimonas sp. | reverse complement strand
CTGGCGGCGGCTCCTCCAGCAGCTTGAGGAACGCATTGGCCGCCTCCTTCGACGCCTCCTGCGCCGCCATCCGCTCGGCGTCTCCCACCACGAACACCGCCCGCCGCGCCATCGACGGGCGCATGGCCGCCCGCAGCACCATCGCCTTGGCGGTGGGGAGGTTGATCCCCACCGAGCCGTCGGAGGCGCTCCACACCCCCTCCGCCTCCATCCGGGCACGGATGGCCTCGCCAAAGTCGGCGGCCACATGCTCCGCCTCGGCGCTGGTCCCCTTCTCCAGCTTGAGGGGGAAGAACCAGTGCAGGTCGGGGTGCGCGCCCCGCAGGGCGTAGCGGCAGTGCGTGCACCCCCCGCACGGCTCGGGGAGCCGCTCGGCCAGCCCGCGCTCGCACAGCAGCAGCTGCCCCAGCCACAGCGCCAGCCGCTGCTTCCCCACCCCCCGCGCGCCGGTGAACAGCAGGCTGGTCGGCAGCCGCCCGTCGGCGGCGGCGGCGGCCAGACGGGCGCGGATGGGGTGGTGGCCAAACAGGGGGCGCAGCGACATGCGCGGAAATATGGGGGCGCGGTAGCTTGGAACCATGCCCACGCTTCGTTCTTCCGTCCGCGCCCTGTCCTGGCTGGCGCCGGCCCTGGTGCTCACCGCCGTTGCGGGGGCGTCCCGGGGCCACGCGCAGCCCGCGGCCCCCGTGCGGGCCCGCGCGCTGGGGATCATCCCCGGCATCTTTGCGCCGGGGCCGCGCAATGCCATCACCGACGTGGCCGGGGTGCGGGTGGGGCAGGTCACCCTGAGTGGCGGCGACTCGGTGCGCACCGGCGTCACGGCCATCCTCCCCCATGCGGGCGACCTCTATCGCGATCGCGTCCCCGCAGCGCTCCATGTGGGGAACGGCTTTGGCAAGCTGCTGGGGGCCACGCAGCTGCGCGAGCTCGGGGAGCTGGAGACGCCGGTGCTGCTCACCTGCACGCTGTGCATCTGGCAGGCCGGCGATGCACTGGCGCAGTGGATGCTGGCGCGCCCGGAAAACGCCGCCGTGCGCTCCATCAACCCCGTGGTGGGGGAGACCAACGACGGCTCGCTCAACGCCACGCGGGCGCGCCCGGGCATCGGCGCGGCGGTGACGGCGGCGCTGGCCGCGGCAGCCGCCTCCGGCGATGGCGCCCCGGTGGCCGAGGGGAGCGTGGGCGCGGGGCACGGCACGGTGATGTTTGGCTGGAAGGGGGGGATGGGTACCGCCTCGCGACGGCTCCCGGCGGCGCTGGGTGGGCACACCGTGGGGGTGCTGGTGCAGGGCAATTACGGCGGGGTGCTGCAGGTGCTGGGGGTGCCCGTGGGGCCGCTGCTGGGGCGCTACAGCTTCCAGCGCGAGGCGCCGTGGCCGCTGCCCCCTTCCGGAGGGAATCCCCCGCCGGGTGATGCCAACGCCGAGCGCGGGGACGGCTCGTGCATGATCGTGGTGGCCACCGACGCGCCGCTCCTCTCGCGCAACCTCGAGCGGCTGGCCGCCCGGGCCGTGATGGGGCTGGCGCGCACCGGGTCGGCGGCGTCCAACGGGTCGGGGGACTATGTGCTGGCCTTCTCCACCAATCCGCGCGTGCGGCGGCGCAGCGCCGAGGGGGAGGCCGCGCTGGCCGAGCTGGGGAACGAGGCGATGTCGCCGCTGTTTCAGGCGGTGGTGGAGGCCACCGAGGAGGCGCTGTACAACGCGCTGCTCATGGCCACGCCGGTGAGCACCCGCGCGCAGCGCGTGGCGCCGCTGCCGGCCGACTCGGTGGCGCGGTTGCTGCGGGCCCGGGGGATTGGCGCACCGCCCTGACCGTCCCTTGGGGGACGCGCGCGCCGTTGTTCCGGCTTACGGCGCGCGCGGCGGGAGCCGCCGGGCGACATCGCGCCAGTCGTAATAGTGGAAGGCTCCGCGCTCGGACATCATGACCAGCAGTCCCTCGGGGAACCCCGGGAGCGGCGTGGCGGTGACCTCGAGGCCGTCCGTCTCCTTGGCCCGCACGGGGATGCTGGCCACCCGCCCGTGGACGTGCGGCGCGCCCGGCGCCCCTTCGCGCGTGAACAGCTGCAGCCGGTTCGCGCCCTGGTCCGAGAGCAGGATGTAGCCGGTGGTCGGCCCGGTGGGATAGATGGCCAACCCTTCGTGGTCACCGGCCACGCCGGTGGTGGCGAAGAGCGCCAGCTCGGCGTTCCCCGAGTCGGGGTCGGCGTGGTACTTGCGCACCCCCACCCCCTCGTCGCTGTAGTACACGTAGCCCAGGGCGTCGTCCACGGTGATGGCCTCGATCTCCTTGCGCCCGCTGAAGCGCCCGAAGGCGCGCACCCGCGTGGCGCGCACGCCGCGCACGGCGTCCCCCTCCAGCCGGTACTGCCAGAGGTACCCCTCGGTGGGCCCCGACTTGCCTCCCACGATGGCAAAGAGCGCCCCGTCGCGCGGACGGCGGTACAGCGCCACCCCCATCGGCTCGCGCGCGGTGTCACCGTCGAAGAGCGGCAGTCCCCCCTGGTCCAGCGGCCGCATGTCGGGCACCCGGAACACGCGCAACACCATCCGGCGCCGCTCGGTGACCACCGCCACGTCCATGCTGTCGCGCCCCAGCGCCACGCGCTGGCGGATGTCCACGTTGTTGCTGCGCTGCATGGGACGCACACTGCGCCGCGAGTCGATGTGCCCCGCCAGGTCGAACTGGTACACCCCGCCCGTGACGTCCCCCTTGTCCGTGCCCAGGATGCGGGCATCCGTGCCGCCTGGGGCGATCCAGATGGCGGGATCATCGCTGTCGCCCGGCACGGTGTCGGTGACCACCACCGGCTCCAGCGTGTCGCCATCAACGATCCGTCCGGCCGCACCGGACTCGGCGGAGGCACGGTCGCCGGTGGCGCCGGGCTGACAGGCGGCCGTCAGCACCATCACGGCCAGCACGAGGGGGGGGCGCAGAGTCCGATACATACCTGAAACATTCCGTGCGGGGCATCGACCTTCCAGTCGGCGCGCGTAACGGTTGCGCAACCTACCCCGCGGCAACGAGCGATTCACGCAGGACGGCCGAGACCTGCGCCGCCTCCAGCAGGAAGGCGTCGTGACCGTGGGGGGAGGCCAGTTCGCCGTACCGGGCCCCGCTGGCGGCGGTCCAGTGCGCCACGGTATTGGCCGGATACAGCTGGTCACCGGGGATCCCCACCCCGGTGAGGCGCGCGGCCACCGGCGCCAGCGCCGCCGCCACCCCGCCGCGCCCTGCCCCCACGTCGTGCCGGTCCATGAGCGTGATGAGCGCCGCGTAGCGCGCGGCGTCAAAGCGGGCCACCAACCGCTCCCCATGGTGCGCCATCCACGACGCCACCCCCTCGCGCCCGGTGCGGGGGCCGAAGCGGGCCTCCAGCCCGTCTGCGGACCGATAGCTGAGCATCCCCACCATGCGCGCCAGCGCCAGCCCCTCGCGCGGGCCCCCGATGGCCAGCGCCCGGTGCATGAGCGCGTTCCACGCCATCCCCTGCGCGGTCTGCACCGCGGGGGCGGCCAGCGCCACCGCCTGGCCAAACCGGTCGGGGGCGGTGGCCGCAAACTCCAGCGTCACCATCCCCCCCAGCGATCCGCCGCACACGAGGCGTACCTGCGGGATGTCCAGCGCGTCCAGCAGCGCCACCAGGGCCCGTGCCTGGTCGCGCGTGGTTGCCGGCGCCCCCTGTCCGGTGACCAGCGCGTCCGGCAACGTGGGGCACAGCAGGGCCCACCGCGTCGGGTCCAGCACGCACCCGTCCCCCACCACGCCGGGCCACCAGTCCAGCGGCTGGTCGGTGCCGGTGAGGGCGTGCACCACCAGCACCACGTTGTCGCGCGCCGGCGCGATCTCCCCCAGCAGGCGGTACGACGGGAGCACCGGTCGGGACGGGGTCAGACGGGCTTGTAGAGCGCCATGTACACCGCCACGCCGGCCAGGAGCGGCAGCAGCACGATGAACGGGCGCGCCAGCGCCGCCTTGCGGTACGGCAGCAGCACGATGGCGCTGAGCAGCGCCCAGATGACGATCTTGGCCCACAGCCACCCGGGGAAGTTGCTGCCGTGCAGGAACCCCATGCGCGCCAGCATCCCGAAGCCGCCCAGCAGGATGAGGAAGGCGCCCACGCCGTGCACGGTGCCCACGATCTTCCGTGTGTCGCTGGAGGCGCGGGTGCCGCCGTTGGCGGCGTGCACGCTCACGCCGCCGATGGCGACGAAGAGCATGGCGATGCCGATGATGTGCAGGATCTCGTAGAAGTCGCGCGGAAACATCGCGGTGGGCCGAAGGTCAGGGGGTGGGGGGGTGCAGCACCGGCTCGGTCACGTCGAAGCTGGCCACGGTGCCGGGGGAGAGGCGGCGGTACGCCTCGAGGACGCGCCCCAGCGCCTCCTGCGGCGTGTCGCCGATGGCCGACAGGTGCCCCATCTTGCGCCCGCTGCGGGCGCCGGCCTTGCCGTACAGGTGCAGGCGCGTGCCGGGGACCTGCAGCGCGTGCGGGATGTCCGGCGGCGCCCCCTGCAGCCACACGTCGCCCAGGAGGTTCACGATGGCGGCGGGGGCCACGGTGGTGGGCGCCCCCAGCGGCAGGTCGCACACGGCGCGCACCAGCTGCTCGAACTGCCCCGTGTCGGCGCCGCGCTCGCTGTGGTGGTAGGTGTTGTGCGGACGCGGCGCCAGCTCGTTCACCAGCAGCTCGCCGCGGGTGGTCACGAAGCACTCCACCGCCAGCAGCCCCACGAGGTCCAGCCGCTCCGCGATCCCGCGCGCCAGCGCCTGCGCCTCGGCGGCCAGCGCGTCGCCGACCACCGCGGGCGTCACGGCCCAGGTGAGGATCCCCCCCGTGTGGTGGTTGCGCGAGGGTGGGTACACCACCGTGCCCCCCGAGGGGCGCCGCGCCACCAGCACCGACAGCTCCACGGCGATGTCCACGCGCTGCTCCACCAGGCAGGGACGCTCCCCCAGCGCGCTCCACGCCGCGGCGCCCTGCTCGGCCTCGGCCAGGCGCACCTGCCCGCGGCCGTCGTAGCCGCCGTGCGTGCTCTTGGCGATGGAGGGGCCAAAGGCCTCCACGGCGCCGGCCACGTCGGCCGCGCTGCGCGCCGCCACGAAGGGGCCCACCGGGAACCCCTCCTGCGCCAGCCACGTCTTCTGCCGGATGCGGTCCTGGATGATGTACACCGCGTCACGCCCCGGACGCAGCGGCACGCGCCGGGCCACGGCGTCCAGCACATCCGGGTGGATCTGTTCGATCTCCAGCGTCACCACGTCGCAGCCGTCGGCCAGCGCCACGGCGGCGTCCACATCGGTGAAGGGGGCGGTGATGGTGCGCGAGGCCACGGGGCGCATGGCGCACGCGCCCTCAGGGTCCAGCACCTGCACGTCGTAGCCCATGGCGCGGGCCGCCAGCGCGGTCATGCGCCCCAGCTGCCCGCCTCCCAGGAAGCCGATGGTGGCCCCGGGAAGGATGGCGCCCTCGCGGGGCACGGCGCGGGGGCTCACGAGGCGCTCGCTCATGAACCGATCGCTCCCGGCGCGTCCAGCGGGCGCGCCAGCGCCTCGGCGGCCTTGTTCAGGCGGCGCGCCGCCAGCTGTTCGCCCAGCACGCGATCGCCTGCGGCCAGCAGCTGCGCCGCAAAGAGCGCGGCGTTCGCGGCGCCGGGCTTCCCCACGGCAAAGGTGGCCACCGGCACCCCCGCCGGCATCTGCACGATGCTCAGCAGCGCGTCGAGGCCGTTGAGCGGCGTGGCCACCACCGGCACCCCCAGCACGGGGACCAGCGTCTTGGCCGCCAGCATCCCCGGCAGGTGGGCGGCACCGCCCGCCCCCGCGATGATGGCGCGCAGCCCGCGCCCCTGCGCCTCCTCGGCGTACTGGAACAGCCAGTCGGGGGTGCGGTGCGCCGACACCACGCGCGCCTCGTACGGGACCCCGAGTTCGTACAGGATCTCGCAGGCGCCGCGCATGGTGTCGTAGTCGCTGGCACTCCCCATGACGACCCCCACCAGGGGGGTCACGTCGTCGCCGGCAGCCGCCTCGGGGGCGGCGTCGACGGTGTCGCGATCAGCAGTCACAAGCGGGAAGGGTCGGGGGGGCGGTCAGCGCCGTCCGGCGGGGAGAATCACCGGCAGCCGCTCGGTGCCACTCCACTCCTGAAAGGAGCCGTCGAAGATGCGCGCCTCGTAGCCCAGGTACGTGGCCACGAACCAGAGCAGCGACGCCTGCTGGCCGATGTGGCAATAGGCCACCACCGGGGTGCCGGCTGCGGCGCCGGCGCCGGCGAACAGCGGGCGCAGCTCGGCGGCCGGCTTGAGGACGCCGTTGGTGGACAGCGTGGAGAACGGGAGGTTCTGCGCGGTGGGGATGTGCCCCGGGCGCGGATAGCCGCCGCCGTTGCCGGCGTAGAACTGCGGCGCGCGCGCATCCAGCAGCGCCGTGCCGGTGGGGACGGTCGGGCTCATCGCCAACGCCTCCACCTGCGCCAGGGTGGCCACCAGCTCGGGGCGCGGGCGCAGCGTCAGCGGCCCCGGCGTGGCCGAGGCCGGCTCGGTGGTGCTGACCGGACGCCCGGCGTCGCGCCAGCTGCCAAAGTGCCCGTCCGCCAGCGCGGTGCGCTCCAGCAGGCCGATGGTGGCCAGGGTGAACACCACCCGCGTGGCGCCCTGCAGCGACGCGTCATGCGCCATGACCACCACGCGCGAGCGGTTGGTGATCCCCAGCCGACGCGCCCACGCGCCCACCGAGTCGGCGGAGGGGAGCTGCAGCGTGAGTCCCCCGCGCACGGCGGGGAGGGCGATGTCGGCCATGGTCACCAGGCGGGCCCCCGCCACATGCCCGCTGTCGTACTGCGCGCGGCTGCCCACGTGCAGCACCACGAGGTCCCGGTCGTTCGCATGCTCGGCCAGCCAGCGCTGGCTCACCACCAGGTCGGGGCGGGCCGGGCGTGGCCCCGCATCGGCCGAGGCGGCGCCCGGGGCGCGATGACAGGCCGCGGCCCACGCGAGGGCGACGGCGGCCAGGGCCAGCGGGCGACGGGCGCCCGTCACGGCGTCCCCGCCGGGCGCCCGCGGCTGTCGCGCACCTCCACCGGCGCCACGTTGGCGGCCTTGAGCCCGGCCTCGATGCGCGCGCGATCGCCGGCAATGACGATCGTGAGCGAGTCGGGGGTGACGTACCGCCGGGCCACGCGCTGCACGTCGGCGGCGGTCACCGCGCCGATGCGCGCCTGGTACGCGCCCAGCGAGGCCAGCGGAATCCCCGCCGGGACCAGCGCCGCCACCTGCGCCGCGATCGCGGCCGGCGTCTCGAACCCTTCGGCGTACCCCAGCTGGAGATACCGCTTGACCTTGGCCAGCTCCTCGGCGGGCGCGGCCTCGCGGATCCCCTTGAGCTCGCGCAGGAACTCGATGAGTGCCGAGTCGGTCTTGGCGGACGCCACGTCGGCGAAGGCCACGAAGGAGCCGGCGGTGCGGCGCATGAGGAAGGCGGAGCTGGCCCCGTAGGTGTACCCCTTCTTCTCGCGCAGCGTGGTGTTGAGGCGGCTGGTGAAGGAGCCCCCCAGCATGGTGTTCATCACCATCAGCGGGTAGTAGTCGGGGGTGTTGCGGGTGACCCCCAGCGCGCCGATGCGGAACGACGACTGCGCCGCCTTGGGGCGGTCGACGATGGTGACCGTGGTGGCGCGCGGCTCGGCGCGCGACCGCGGCACGGGGTACGCGGCGATGGGCGGCAGCGGCGCCCGCGCCCACGCGCCGAAGTGGCGGCGCGCCAGCGCCTCCGCCTGCGGCACGGTGAGGTCACCCACCAGCACCAGCGTGGCGTTGTTGGGGCGGTACCAGCTGCGCCAGAAGGCGGCCACGTCGTCCACGGTGATGGCCTCCACCGTCTCGCGGCTGCCGTTGGCGTTGCGGCCGAAGGGGTGGTCCAGCCCGAACACCAGCGCCGTGAAGCCGCGGTCGGCCAGCGCCGGGCCGCGGTCCTGCTCCTGCAGCAGCGCGGCCAGCCGCTCCTGCTTGAGGCGGTCGAAGTCCTTCTGGGCGAAGGCCGGGCGCAGCGCCACGTCGGCCATCAGCGCCAGCGCGCTGTCGCGGGTGGCGGTGGTGGTGTGGAGCGTGACGGTCCCCTGCTCGAAGTTGGCGCCGGTGCGCAGCCCGATGGCCAGGAAGGCCGCCTGGTCGGCGATGGCCAGGGCGTCGCGTCCGCCGGCTCCTTCGTCCAGCATGTTGGCGGTGAGGGTGGCCAGCCCCATCTTGGCGGCGGGGTCGGCCTCGGGGCCGGTGCGCACCACCAGCACGGCGTCCAGCACCGGCAGTTCGTGGTGTTCCACGATGACCAGGCGCAGGCCGTTGGGGAGGGTGCGCTCCACCATGCTTGGGAGCGCCAGCGGGCGCACGGGGCCCAGCGCCGGGGGCGTGGTGCTGGCGGGCATGGCGGCGGCTTGCGCGCGCAGCGCGGGGGCGAGGGCCACCAGCGCCAGCGCGGCGCAGCGGAGCGTGGTCAGGGTGGGACGCATCAGCGGGACCCTCCGGCGGTGAGCGCCAGGTCGGTCTTCCCCTCGGGGACGACGGTGAGCACCACGCGCGGCTTGCCGGCCAGGTACTGCGCGGCCACGCGCTGCACGTCGGCGGGGGTGAGCGCCTCGAAGCGCGCCAGGTCTTGCGCCAGGAAGTCGGGGGTGCCCGCGAAGTAGTTGTAGTAGCTCAGCTGCGAGGCCTTCCCCAGCACCGACGACAGCCCGTCGATGGAGGAGGCGCGCTCGCCGTTCTTCACCCGCTCCAGCTCGCGGGCGGTCACGCCGCGCGCGGCCACGCCGGCGATCACGCGGGTGACCACCGAGTCGATGGCGCGCGGGTGCACGCCGGGGCGCGCGGTGGCGGTGAGGAGCAGGTGACCGTCCAGCTTGTTCCCCTCCTGCCGCAGCGCCACGTCCACCGCCAGCGGGGCGTCCAGCACCAGCGCCTGGTACAGCCGCGAGCTCTTGCCGCGCGCCAGGATCTGCGCCAGGGCCTGCAGCGCGGCGTCGTCGGGGTGGAAGGCGCGCACCGAGTGCCAGGCGCTGTAGCTGCGCGGCAGCTGCACGCGGTCCTCCAGCACCGCGAAGGTGTCGCGTGCCAGCGCTACCCGCGGCACCACAGGGCGCACGGGCGCCTGCGGGTTGCGGGGGATGGTGCCGAAGTACTTCCGCACCCACGCCTTGGCGGAGTCGGGGTTGAAGTCGCCGGCGATGGTGAGGGTGGCGTTGTTCGGGGCGTAGTAGCGGCGGAAGAACGCCTTCACGTCGTCCACCGAGGCCGCCGACAGGTCGTCCATGGAGCCGATCACCGACCAGGAGTACGGGTGTCCCTTGGGGTAGAGCAGCGGGAGCAGCGTCTCGTCGGCGCGGCCGTAGGGGGCGTTGTCCACCCCCTGGCGCCGCTCGTTCTTCACCACGTCCCGCTGGAGGTCCAGCTTGGCCTGGTCCATGGTGGGGAGCAGCCACCCCATGCGGTCGGCGTCCAGCCACAGCATGAGCGGGAGCGCGTTGGACGGCCCCGTCTCGTAGTAGTTGGTGCGGTCCTCGTTGGTGGTGCCGTTGTTGCTGGCGCCGGCCCCCTCCAGCCACTCGTCGAACTTGCCCACGGGCACGTTCTGCGAGCCCATGAACATGACGTGCTCGAAGAGGTGGGCGAAGCCGGTGCGCCCCGGCTGCTCGTCGCCCGATCCCACCTTGTAGAAGGTCTCCACCGCCACGATGGGGACGGAGCGATCCACATGCAGGATCACCTCCAGCCCATTGGGGAGGGTGAACGTCTCATGGGGGATGCGCGGGGCGCCCTGGGCGCGCGCAGCGCCCTGGGCGGCCAGGGGGGCGTGGCTCCCGCCCAGCAGGAAGGCGGCGATGGCGGCAGGCGCCAGGAGGGCCCGGCGCCGGAGTGGAAAGCGGGTCATGGCCGTGGGGACGAGGGGATTCCCGGGTAGCGAGGGGAATGTAGTCATGCCAGCTTGACCATGTGCCCCCCGCCTCCGTCACGAACCCTGTTGGCTATGCCCCTCGACTGGGGGTGTTTTCCGGCACCATGCTGGTGGTGGGGGGGATCATCGGCGGGGGAATCTTCCTGTCCCCGGCGGTGGTGGCGCAGCGGGTGGGAACCCCCGGGCTCACCCTGGCGGCGTGGGCGATTGGCGCGCTGGTGGCGGTCATCGGCGGCTTCGTGTACGCCGAGCTGGGGGCGCGGCGTCCGCGCAGCGGGGGCAGCTACGTGTACCTGCGCGACGCGTGGGGGACGCTCCCGGCGTTCCTGTACGGGTGGGCGCTGTTCCTGATCATGGCCACTGGGGCCATCGCCGCGGTGGCCATGACCGGAGCGGGCTATCTGGTGGCGCTGGTGGGGTGGAACGCGGCGCAGGCGCGCCCGGTGGCGGCGGCGCTCATTGTGGGGCTCACGGCGCTCAACGTGGCCGGGGTCCGGCTGGGGGCGGTGGTGGGGAACCTGCTCACCGTGCTCAAGCTGGCGGCCATCGCCGCGCTGGTGGTGGCGGCCTTTCTGGTGACCCCCGGGGCGCCGGCCACGGTGGCTCCCGCGCTGACGGTGCCGCAGGGGGCGCTGGCCACGGTGGTGGCGCTGGGGGGCGCGCTGGTGCCGGTGCTCTTTGCCTGCGGGGGGTGGCAGCAGACCAATGCGGTGGCCGAGGAGCTGCGGGATACCGCGCGCACGCTGCCGCGGGCGCTGGTGGGCGGGGTGTTCATCGTGGCGGTCACCTACCTGCTGGTGAACGTGGCCTACCTCCGGGCGCTGGGGGTGGCCGGGCTGGCCGCCAGCCCCGCGCCCGCCGCCGACACCATGGCGGTGGCGCTGGGAGAGCCGGGGCGGCGGCTGATTGCCGCGGGGATCGTGGTGTCCACCACGGGCTTCAACGCCATGACCATCCTCATGTCGGCGCGGGTGTACCAGGCCATGGCCGCCGACGGGGTGTTCTTCGCGCGGATGGCGCGGCTGCACCCGCGCACCCGCACCCCCGTGTGGGCGCTGCTGGGGCAGGGGGCGGTGGCGCTGGCGCTGCTGTTCACCGGCACGTACGGCCAGCTGCTGGACTACGTGGTGTTTGCCGACTGGATCTTCTTCGGCGCCACGGCGGCGTCGCTGTTCGTGTTCCGGGCGCGCGACGCGCGCGAGGGCGTCACCGTGCCGGTACGGGCGCCGTGGCACCCGTGGAGCACCGGGGTGTTCCTGCTGGCAGCGGTGTACGTGGTGGGGGGGGCGGTGCTCTCCAATCCCGGCAACGCGCTGCGCGGGGCGGCCATCCTGGCGCTGGGAGTGCCGGTGCACGCGTATTGGCGCCGTCGCGCGCGGGAGGTGGCATGAGCGAGGGGCGGGGGGACGGTCCGCGGGTGTCGGCCCTGTGGGTGTACCCGCTGAAATCGGCGGCGGGGATTGCGGTGGATGCGCTGGTGCTGGATGCGCTGGGGGCGGCGGGGGACCGGCGATGGATGCTCGTGGACGCCGCGGGGGAGGCGGTGACCGCGCGCACGCATCCGTCGCTGGTGCGCATCCAGCCGGCCTTTGCCGACGGCGACCCGTCGGGGGCGCTGTGGTTGTCCGCCCCCGGGATGGAACCCCTCCGCGTGGCGGTGCCGGCGGGCGCCCCGGTGCGCGAGGCGCAGGTGTGGGACGACGCGGTGCCGGTGCGCGACGCGGGGGACGCGGCGGCGGCGTGGTGCAGCGCGGTGGTGGGGGTGCCGGTGCGGCTGGTTTGGCTGGATGCGCACGCCGAGCGGCCGTTGCGCGCCAAGTATGCGGGACCGGTGGCGTGGGAGGGGCGGCATGTGCCGCTCTCCGACGGGGCGCCGCTGCTGCTGCTGGGGGACGCCAGCGTGGCGGCGCTGCAGGCGCGGCTGGCGGCGGGGGGGCGTCCCGCCGCGGAGGGGCAGCCGCGGCGCTTCCGCGCCAACATCCTGGTGGCGGGCACCGCGCCGCACGAGGAGGACGGCTGGCGCGAGGTGGCGGTGGGTGCCGTGCGCCTGGGGGTGGGGAGCGCCTGTCCGCGGTGCGTGCTCACCACCGTGGACCCCGATTCCGCCGCCAAGGGCCAGGAGCCGCTGCGCACGCTGGCCGGCTATCGCACGCGTGAGGGGCAGGTGGTGTTCGGCATGAACGCCACCCACGCCGCGCCGGGGGAGATCCGCGTGGGGGATGCGGTGCGGGTGGTGACGGGGGAGGCGTAGGCGCCGGCGACGGCCCCGCTATCTTGCAGGGATGGCAGACTACTCTGGCTCCATCCTCGTGCAGGCCTCTCCGGCCGCGGTCTTCGCCTGCTGGGCGGACGCGGCGGGGTGGGGGCGCTGGGACCCCGACGTGAAGGCGGCCAGCATGGACGGCCCCTTCACCACCGGCGGCACCGGCCGCATCACGCCCCGCGAGGGGCCCACCATGGCCATCCGGCTCACGCGCGTGGACCCCGACCGGGCCTTCGACGCCGAGGCCCGCCTGCCGCTGTGCACCATGCGCTTCGAGCACTGGCTGGAGGCGCGCGGTCCGGAGACGCTCGTCACCCACCGCGTGGTCTTCCGCGGCCCGCTGGCCTTCCTGTTCCGCCGCCTCATCGGGCCGCAGCTGGTGCGCGGCATCCCCGGCACCATGGCCGGCCTCAAGCGCGCCGTGGAGGGCGCGCCGCCGTTGCCCGCGTCGGGGGCATGACCGCCTCCAGGCCGGTGGCCAGTCCCCCCACGGGGCGCACGCCGCACGAGGTGCTGCGCGACGTGTTCGGCTACGCCGACTTCCGCCCCGGGCAGCAGACGGTCATCGAGGCGGTCCTCGCCGGGCGCGACTGCATCGCCCTCATGCCCACCGGCGCGGGGAAGTCGCTCACCTACCAGATCCCGGCGCGCCTCCTCGGGGGCACGGTGCTGGTGATCTCGCCGCTCATCTCGCTCATGAAGGACCAGGTGGACGCGGTGGCGGGCCTTGGCTATCGCGTGACCGCCATCAACTCCACCCTCGAGCCCGACGAACGGCGCGCGCGCCTGGACGCCTTTCGCAACGGCGCGTACGAGCTGGTGTACCTCGCCCCCGAGGCGCTGGACGGCTATCTGGGCGACTTCGTGCAGGGGTGCCCCATCGCGCTGCTGGTGGTGGACGAGGCCCACTGCATCAGCCAATGGGGGCACGACTTCCGCCCCAGCTACCGGCGGCTGCAGGGGCTCAAGGAGCAGCTGGACGTCCCGGTGCTGGCGCTCACCGCCACCGCCACGCGCGAGGTGGCGCGCGACATCCTGCGCCAGTTGGGGATGCGGAAGCCCGCGGGGTTCAAGGGGTCGTTCTTCCGCCCCAACCTCCGCATCGGCGTGCGCAAGAAGGGGCAGGGGGGCGACACGAAGCGCGAAATGCTGGCGCTCGTGCGCTCCCATGCAGGCGAGAGCGGGATCATCTACTGCCAGAGCCGCAAGAGCGTCGAGCAGACCACGGACTTCCTCGTGAGCGCGGGCGTGAAGGCGCTGCCGTACCACGCGGGGCTGCCGCCAGAGGAGCGCGCGCGCAACCAGGAGGCGTTCCAGCGCGACGACTGCGACGTGGTGGTGGCCACCGTCGCCTTCGGCATGGGGATCGACAAGCCCAACGTGCGCTTCGTGATCCACCGCGACATGCCCAAGGACATCGAGAGCTGGTATCAGGAGATCGGGCGCGCGGGGCGCGACGGCCTCCCCAGCGACTGCGTGCTGTTCTACTCGTGGGCGGACGTCATGACGTACGACCGCTTCGCCGATCGCAGCGAGGAGGACGAGGTGCGCGAGCGGGCGCGGGCGGGGTCGCGCGGGCTCTTCAACCTCATCGAGCGCGGCGGGTGCCGGCACCAGGCGCTGGTGCGGCACTTCGACGAGGCCATCGAGGGGTGCGGCACCTCCTGCGACGCCTGCCGTGGCGAGACGGTGGAGGCGCAGGTGGCCGCCGCGCTCGAGGCCGAGCGGGCGACTGCGGCACCGTGGAGTCGCTCGCGCGGTGCCGCGCGCGGCGGGGGCGCGTTTGGCGGCGCGGGCGGTGGCGCGTCGCGGAGCCAACTGGACGCGGCCGATCTGGACGGAGACGACCGGGCGCTGTTTGTCGCACTCCGCGCCCGGCGTCGCGAGCTGGCCGACGAGGCCGGCGTGCCGGCCTACATCGTGTTCGGCGACCGGGTGCTGCTGGAGATGGTGGCGCGCCGCCCGCAGAGCCGGCGCGAGATGCTGCAGGTGCCCGGCGTGGGTGAGGCCAAGCTGGACAAGTACGGCGACGACTTCCTGGAAGTGATCGAGGACTACGCGTAGTGCGCGGGCATAAGCCTGCGGCACACGGAAGCCCCGCAACCCACCGCTGTCTTTCCCCGTTCCCTGTGTCAGGAGCCCGGATGCCTGTCGCTACGCCTTGCATTGCCCGCATCGCCGTCGCCTTGCTTGCCCTGGCGCCGCTCCTCACCCCCCTCGATGCCCAGCGGCGTCCTGGCGTGGGGATGGGCTTCTACACCTACACCGGGCTGTTGTCGGCCGAGGTGGAGGGGGGGAGCGTGGTGTCGTCCACGGCATATGTCGAGGCGCCCGCCCTGGCCCTCTCGGGGGTGGGCACGGCGCCGCTGTGGAAGGGGAAGCACCGGGCATGGATCGTGGGGGTGCGGGTCACGCCCCTCAACGTGGGCAACCGCGGCTGCTACGTGTTTCCCGGCGCCACCGGGTGCCAGGATGTGCGGCACGAGGAGCGGGTCGCGCTGCTCACTGGCGCGTCGATCGACATCCGCTCCACGCTCCTGCGCGTCGTGGCGGGCCCGGCGCTGGTGAGCGCGCAGGGGCGAGAGGCGCGGCTGGGCGCCACACTGCGGATCGATTACACCGTGCCGCGCCAGGGGAGCTCGTTCCCCACGCTGTTTCTCACCCGCACCTTCCTGGGGAGCGAGCGCGGCGCCACGGCGGGGCTCACCACGCTGGGCGCCGGGTACCGCTGGGTGCGCAAGCGCTAGGCGCCACGCGCTGAGGGCGGAGCCCGGAGGCCGTCAGCGAGGCGCCGGCGCCGGCAGCGCCCCCGTCCGCTCCAGTGCGCACCGCGTGACCGCCAGCCGCCTGGCCGCGAAGTCGGCCGGGGGCGTCGCGCTTTCCAGCACCGTGGCAAAGAAGGTCACCCGGGCGCCGCGCTCCACCCACCCCACCCACCACCCGATGCTTCCCGGATCGGGGACCGTGGTGAGCCCCGTCTTGGCGCGCAGCACGTAGGTGGGGGTCTCCTCGATGGCCATCATCTCTTTCACCACCTGCGTGGTGCGCGGCGACACCGGCAGGGCGCTGCGGAACAGCCGCTTGAGGAACGCCACCTGCTGGCGCGGGGAGATGCGTAGCCCGCCGTCGATCCAGAAGCGGTCGTCCCCTCCCGACAGGTCGCGGTTGCCGTATCCCACATCGTCCAGGAAGCGCCGCATGAACCCCGGCGGGAGGCGACGCACCCCCACCTGGTAGTGCGCCAGCGACGACAGCCGGAACGCCTCCTGCAGCGTCAGGTCCCGGTTGGTCTCCGCGCGGTCGCGGGTGACGCTGTCCCACGGGATCACGCTGAGCTTGGTGGCCAGCACCCCCGCCTCCAGCAGCGCCAGGCTGCTGAACACCTTGAAGGTGGACGCCGGCAGCAGCGCCCGGTCCACCCGCTCGGCGCGCCCCGCCACCCAGCTGTTCCGCTGGAGATCGTGCAGCAGGATGGTGCCGGTGTGCGGTCCGGTGATCCCCCCCTCCTCCAGGCACCCGCGCACGGCGGCCGATTCGGTCACGGTGGGCTGCTGCGCCCCCTGCGCCCCCTGTGCCCCCAGCAGGGCCGGCAGCGTGAGCACCAGGGCGGAGCAGAGGCAGACGCAGCGGCGACGCAGCATGAACGGGCGGGGTGCGGGTTGGGGGGAGGGCCCCCCAAGCTACGGCCGCGGGCGCCGGTTTGCCTCCGGCGCCATGGCCCCCTGTCGGGCGCGCCCTCCGCGGCGCACAATAGGTCATTCCCTCCCTCCTTTCCGCGAGGATGCGCCCATGCCCTCCCGCCACAGTCGCCGCTCGTTCCTGGCCGCCTCCGCCTCCAGCGCCGCACTGGCCGCCATGGCCGGCGCGCCCGAGCTGGCCGCGCAGGTGGCCATGGCGCGCCCTGCGCCACCGGACGCCGCGCAGGACCCCGACCTGGTGGTGGTGAACGCGCGCGTGCATACGATGGACCCGCGCCTCCCCCGCGCCGAGGCGTTCGCCGTGACCGCCGGGCGCTTCACGGCGGTGGGGCGCTCGGCGGAGATCCGCGCGCTGGCCGGCAGGCGCACGCGCGTGGTGGACGCCAAGGGGATGGCGGTGGTGCCGGGGTTCATCGACACGCACAACCACGGCCGCGGCGAGGTGCTGCTGTACGAGGTGCTGGTGGGGAACCCCTTCGAGGTGGAGATGGTGAGCATCGCCAGCATTGTGGCCAAGCTGCGCGAGCGCGCCCGGCAGCTTCCCCCGGGCACGTGGGTGGAGGGGTACTTCCACGACGACACCAAGCTCACCGACCGGCGGCCGCTCACCATCCAGGACCTGGACGCCGTGTCCACCGAGCACCCGGTGGTGGTGCGGCACCGGGGCGGGCACACGTCGTTCTACAACAGCACGGCGTTCGCGCTGGCCGGGATCACCCGCGACACCCCGGATCCCATGGGGGGCACCTTTGACAAGGACGCCACCGGTGCGCTGAACGGGCGGGTGACCGACCGCGCCACCGCCGCGTTCCGCACCGTGGGCGCTCGCCCGCGCTTCTCCGCCGCGGAGGAGGAGCGGCGTGCGCGCGACGGGGTGGCGCACATCTCGCGGGAGTTTGCGCGCTACGGGCTCACCAGCGTGCACCACCAGGGGGGCGACCTGCAGGCGATGCAGGCGGTGCGCGCCCGCGGCGAGCTGCGGCACCGCATCAGCTACGAGAGCAGCGGCGCCGTGCTGGAGGCGATGATCGCCGCGGGGATCCGCACCGGCTTCGGCGACGAGTGGATCCGATTTGGCGCCACCTCGGAGCACACCGTGGACGGGTCGTTCTCCGAGCGGACCATGGCGCTCAGCACACCGTACCCCGGCTCCAATCCGCCGTACCGCGGCAACGTGACGCAGACGCAGGAGGGGCTGGACGGGTGGGTGGAGCGGGTGCACCGGGCGGGGATCCAGGTGAACTGCCACGCCAACGGCGACGTGGCCATCGACATGTTCCTGACGGCCGCCGAGCGGGCGCTGGCCAAGGCGCCGCGCGCCGATGCGCGTCCCAAGATCACGCACTGCACGCTGGTGAACCCCGAGCTGGTGCGGCGCATCAAGGCCATCGGGGCGGTGCCGTCGCTGTTCACCACCTACGCGTACTACAACCCCGACAAGTTCGTGCTGTACGGGGAGGCGATGATGCGCGACTGCATGGCGTTCCGGTCGCTGCTGGACGCCGGGGTGCCGGCGGCGGCGGGGTCGGACTTCAGCCCCGGGCCCTTTGCGCCGCTGATGGGGATCCAGGGGATGGTGACCCGCACCGGGTGGGACGGCACCACGTGGGGGGGCAACCAGCGGGTGAGCGTGAGCGAGGCGATCGCCATCAACACCATCAACGGCGCGTGGGCGTCGGGGGAGGAGGGGCTCAAGGGGTCGATCACCGCCGGGAAGCTGGCCGACTACGTGCGGCTGGCGGAGGACCCGCACACGGTGGCGCCGGAGCGGATCAAGGACATCGCCATCGTGGAGACGGTGGTGGGGGGGGCGGTGACGTACGCGGGATGAGGACGCCCCGCGATAACTTCTACGTGGAGGAACCGATTCATGGACATGGACGTGGTGCTGGCGGTCGGCTCGCTGATGGCCTTCGTGGTGGCTGCCGTGCGCTGGCGGCGCAATCCGTTGACGCGCCCGGCCAGTTCGGGAGTCCTGTGGTTTGCCGCTGGCCTGTTCGCGATGCAGGTGGTGGACCTCTCGGGCGTGCGCGACGGCGTGCCGCTGTACCTGCTGGGGGTTGGCGGGCTCTCGTGCTTTGTGCTGGGCGTGTACAAGATCAGCGAGTACTTGCGGTCACGCAGCGAAAGCGAGTCGCAGGAACGATGACGGGATGCTCCCGCTGCACTCTCCCGGACCCAAAAAGACGGGGCGGTTCGCCGTGCTGCCGGCGAACCGCCCCGTCTTTGCGATACCCCAACGCGATCTCGACCTGCCCAGCTCCCGGGGAGGGACTCGAACCCCCGACAGGGTGATTAACAGTCACCTGCTCTACCACCTGAGCTACCCGGGAATGCACTCGCTGCCCCGACAGAACCCGCGTCGGCCTAGCTTCGTAGTATCGCCAGCGCGACCGGGTCCCGTCAAGCGCCCCGCCCGGCCTTCCGGGGCTAACCCGCCGCCCCCTGCCACCCCGGGAGCACCGTCCGCAGCCACCGCCCGGTGTGGCTGGCCTCCACCGCACACACCGCCTCGGGGCGCCCCGCCGCCACCACCCGCCCCCCACCCTCGCCGCCGTCGGGCCCCAGGTCCACCACCCAGTCGGCCAGCTTGATCACGTCCAGGTGGTGCTCGATGAGCACCAGCGTGTGCCCCTGCACCAGCAGCCGCTCGAACACCTGCGCCAGCGTCCGGATGTCCTCCAGGTGCAGCCCCGTGGTGGGCTCGTCCAGCACGTAGAGCTTCTTCGCCCCCCCCTTGGCCGACAGCGCCAGCTCCCGCGCGATCTTGAGCCGCTGCGCCTCGCCCCCCGACAGCGTGGTGGCCGGCTGCCCCAGCCGCAGGTACCCCAGCCCCACCTGCTGCACCTGCCACAGCGCCTGCGCCAGCTTGTCCTCCCGCGGGAACGCCCGGATCGCCTGGTCCACCGTCAGCTCCAGCACGTCGGCGATGCTCCGCCCCTGCACCTGCACCTCCAGCACGTCGGGGCGGAACCGCTTCCCGCCGCACGCCTCGCAGGGCACGAAGACGTCGGCCATGAACACCATCTCCACCTCCAGCGCGCCGGCCCCCTCGCACTGCTCGCACCGCCCGCCGGCCACGTTGAAGGAGAAGTGCCCCGGGCCATACCCCCGCGTCCGCGCCAGCGGCGCCTCGGCGAACAGCTTGCGCAGCGCGTCGTACGCCTTCACGTACGTCACCGGGTTGGAGCGCGGCGACCGCCCGATGGGGCTCTGGTCCACCAGCACCACGTCGTCCAGCCACTCCGCCCCGCGCAGCTCCCGGTACGTCCCCACCACCTCCCCCAGGTGCTCCTTGGCGCTGTGCTCCCCGTGCAGCCGCGCCTCCACCGCGCGGTACAGGATGTCGTGCACCAGCGTGCTCTTCCCCGACCCGGACACGCCCGTCACCACGGTCATGGCCCCCAGCGGGATCCGCACGTCCACGTCGCGCACGGTGTGCGCCGCCGCCCCGGTCAGCTCCAGCCACCGCGGCCCCAGCGGACGCCGCGCGGCCGGCACCGGGATGGTGCGCATCCCCGTCAGGTACTGCCCGGTGAGCGGGCTCTGCTCGGCATCGGCCATGGGCCCCGCGAACACCAGCTGTCCCCCCTGCGCGCCGGCCGCCGGCCCCAGCTCCACCATGTAGTCGGCGATGCGCATCGCCTCCAGGTCGTGCTCCACCATCACCACCGTGTTCCCCAGGTCGCGCAGCCGCCGCAGGAGCGCCAGCAGCCGGTCCAGGTCGCGCGCATGCAGCCCGATGCTGGGCTCGTCCAGCACGTAGGTGGCGTCCACCAGCGCGGCGCCCAGCGCGTTGGCCAGCGTGATCCGCTGCGCCTCCCCCCCGGACAGCGTGCGCGTGGCCCGGTCCAGCGTGAGGTACCCCAGCCCCACGTCCACCAGGAAGCGGGTGCGCGCGCGGGCCTCGCGCAGCACGGCCTCCGCCACCGCGGCCTCGTTCCCGGCCAGCGCCAGCCCCTCCAGCCAGCCGGACAGCCGCTCCACCGGCCACCGCGCGGCGGCGGCGATGGTGTGCCCGTCCACGCGCACCTGCAGCGCCTCCGGCTGCAGCCGCGCCCCGCGGCACGCCGGACACTCCCCCGCGCTCTGGTACTGCCGCAGGAACACGCGGATGTACTGCTTGTAGCGCTTCTCCTCCAGCGCCTCCAGGAAGGGGAAGATCCCCAGGTAGCCGCGCCCCTTGCCGCGCAGCAGCTGCGTGCGCGCCGCCTCGGGGAGTGACGCCCACGGCGCGTCGGGGTCGGCGCCGATGCTGCGGGCGAACTGCACCACCGCGCGCCGCTGCGTCTCGTACCGCGGCGCGGTCCACGGGTCGATGGCCCCCTCGCGCACCGAGCGCGACGGGTTGGGGACGATGAGCGCCTCGTCGTACCCGAGGATGGCGCCAAAGCCGTTGCAGGCGCCGCACGCGCCCCGCGGATTGTTGAAGGAGAACAGCTGCGGCGTGGGGACCGGCGCGCGCGTCCCGTCGTCGGGGCAGGCGAAGTGCTCCGTGAACGCCAACCGCGTCACCGGCGCGCTCCCCGGGGGCGCGGTGCCCGCGGGGGGCGCCACGGGCGACGGGAACAGCAGCCGCAGCTCCCCCTCCCCCTCCCGGAAGGCCGCCTGCACCGCCTCGGCGATGCGCCCGCGCTGCGCGGGGTCGGCCGCCAGGCGGTCCACCACGATGGACAGGTCGGCCTCCGCCGCCAGGTCGATCGTCGCCCCGGCCAGGTCGTCCAGGTGCAGCACCCGCTCCCCCACCGCCACCCGCAGGAAGCCGCGCGCGCGCAGGTTCTCCTCCAGCACCGCGTGCGACAGCGCCGCCGAGCGCACCAGCGGGCAGGTGACCGCGAAGCGGGTCCCCGCGGGGAGGCGCAGGATGGCGTCGGTGACGCCGTCCACCGTGTCGGGGGCCAGCAGCCGGTCGCAGACGCGGCAGTGCGTGCGCCCCACGCGCGCCCACAGGAGCCGCAGGTAGTCGTAGATCTCCGTGGCGGTCCCCACCGACGAGCGCGACGTGCGGGTGGGGTTCTTCTGCTCGATGGCCACCGCCGGGGAGATCCCCTCGATGCGGTCCACCTGCGGCTTCTCCATCCGCTCCAGGAACTGCCGCGCGTACGCCGACAGCGACTCCACGTACCGCCGCTGCCCCTCGGCGTAGAGCGTGTCGAACGCCAGCGACGACTTCCCCGACCCCGACACCCCGGTGACCACCGTGATGGCGCGCCGCGGGAGGTCGAGGTCGATCCCCTTGAGGTTGTGCTGCCGGGCGCCCCGGATGCGGATGCAGTCCTTCATCGGCCGAAAGCTACACGGGCGGGCTAGATTCCCCGGATGGCCGCCGTGACGCCCCCCGAGGAGGACCGGACCGGGCGGGCGCTGGACGCCCGTCTGGCGCGCCGGCTGCTGGGGTGGGTGCGCCCGCATCGGGGGCTGGTGGCCGCCGCGCTGGGGTGCCTGGTGGTGGAGGCCGCCATGCAGCTGGCCGCCCCGCTCCTCACCCGGTGGGTCATCGACCACGCGCTCCCCGCCCGCGACCTGTCGGCGCTGCGCACCGCCGTGCTGCTGTTCACCGCCATGCTGGCCGGCCAGTTCGCCGCGGCCTACGGCGAGACGGTGCTGACCGCCGCGCTGGGGCAGCGGGTCATGCGCGACCTGCGCGGCGCCCTGTTCGCGCACCTGCAGCGGCTGCCGGTGGCCACCTTCGACCGCACGCCGGTGGGGCGGCTGGTCACGCGGGTCACCAGCGACGTGGAGGCGCTCAACGAGCTG
>JBILED010000133.1:0-7617 GCA_044352305.1 Gemmatimonas sp. | reverse complement strand
GCGATGCCGCGCAGGTCCAGCGCCATCAGCAGCGCCTCGCTGTTGGCCCCCGGGATGGACACGTTCACGATGTGCGGCGCCCGCGGCGCATCCGCCCCGTGGATGACCGCGTCCGGCACCTGGGCGCGCAGCGCCGCTTCCAACCGGTCGCGCAGCGCCACGAGACGCACCTGCTCCTGGGCGTGTTCAGCCAGGGTGAGCTCCGCCGCGGTGGCCAGCCCCACGGCGTAGGCCACGTTCTCGGTGCCCGGACGGCGTCCGCGGTCCTGCGACCCCCCGTGAAACAACGGGGCCAGTGGCGTTCCCCGCCGGATGTACAGGGCGCCGACCCCCTTGGGGGCCCCCAGCTTGTGCCCCGACAGGCTGAGCAGGTCCACTGGTAGCGCGCGCAGGTCTATGGCCACCTTGCCAAAGGCCTGCACGGCGTCGGTGTGGAACACCGCCCCCGCTGCGCGGGCGGCCGCCCCAAGTGCGGCGATCTCCTGCACCACGCCGGTCTCGTTGTTCACCCACATCACGCTGGCCACCGCCACACGGTCATCCATGGCGCGATCGTAGGCCAGGGCGTCCACACGGCCGTTGCCACCGACGGGGACCAGCCGCTCCTCGCCGCCCTCGTGGGCGGCCTGGTGGGCCGCCGCCAGCACCGCCTTGTGCTCGATGGGCGTGGTCACCACCGCCGTCCGCCCCTCCCCCTGCCGCGCCCGGAACACCCCCAGCACCGCCAGGTTGTCCGCCTCCGTGCCGCCGGAGGTGAAGCACAGCTCGTCAGCGTGCGCCCCAAGGCAGGTGGCCAGCCGCTCGCGCGCCTCGTCCAGCGCCACCCGCGCCTCGCGTCCCCACGCGTGCACGCTGGACGGATTGCCGAAGCAGCGGCCGAAGTAGGGGGTCATCGCCGCCACCACTTCCTCGCGCACGGGCGTGGTGGCGGCGTGGTCGAGATAGACGGGCGTGGTCATCCCGGTCCAAGGGGCGAAAGGGGGCGGAGACGGGGCAGGCGGATCACGCGCGAAATGTAGGGGGGCGCAGGAGAGCCCGCACCGGGGCGGCATCCGCCCCATGCACCAGCAGGGGCGCGGCCAGCAACTCGTACGCCCCGGGCGGAACGCCGTCCAAGGCCAGGTTTTCCAGCACGTAGGCACCGCCCGCAAACAGCGCATGGTGCACGGGCAGGGTCTGGCTGCTGCGGTGGTCGGCGCTGGGGGCGTCGCTCCCCCACAGCCGCATGCCGCGCGCCACCAGCCACTCGGCCGCCTCCACCGTGAGCACCGGCCACGCGTCGGGGAAGACGCCGTGCGCCACGGTATGGCCCGTGCGCAGCAGCACCCGCGTGACCGCCCCCGCCCCCAGCAGGGGCACCAGCGTGGCCACCGACAGCGGCACCGTCACCGGATGGTCGGCGGGAAGCGCCACCACCCGGCACGGCCCCACGAACACCGCCGGCGGCAACGCCTCGCTGGGCGGCCACCCCGACTCCACGTGCAGCGGCGCGTCCGCGTGCGTGCCCACGTGCGGGCTGTGGGTGAACACCCCCAGGTTCACGCTGGCGCCCGCTTCGCGGCGGCAGCTCCAGCCGCAGCCAAAGGGGATGTCACCCGGCCACGGGGGCGTGTCCGGCGCCAACGGCACCGTCACATCCCACGTGCCGTCGGCCAGGCGCGTGGCGGGGCGGGCCATCGGCATCCGCCGCCCCTCAGTGCGCGCCGTAGAACTGCGACCGCACCGCCCACAGCTCCGGGAAGAACCGGTGGTTGGTGGTGCGCATCAGGTACTTCGCGCCCAGCGTTCCGCCGGTGCCGCCGGTGCCGGGGCCGATGATCCGTTCCACCAGCTGCACGTGCAGGAACCGCCAGCGGACGAAACGCTGCTCGAACTCCAGCAGCCCCTCCACCAGCAGGAACATCGGCGTGGGGTCGGGCCCCATGTACAGCGACACCAGCGGCACGTCGTGGTGCGCCAGCAGCGCCAGCACCAGCGCCTGCAGCGTGGGGCGCGCCAGCGCCGCCTCCACCTCGGCCGGGGGGGCCCCGTGCTCGCGGATGGCCGCCAGGAAGTGCGGGTCGCGCAGCCCGGCCGTGGCCTCGATGGCGCGGAACTGCGCGCTCTGCGACCCGCTGGACGCGCCCAGATACCCGCGGAACTGCGCAAACCGCTGCGGCGGCAGCGTGTCCAGCGCCGTGAGCTGCTGGGCCACGATCTCGGTGAGCACGTTGATCCGCTGCACGGCCAGCAGCGCGCGCATGGTGTCGAACGCCTCCAGCGCCGTGATCAGGGCATCCATCTCGTGCCGCAACACCTTGAACCACAGCTCGCTGGCCTGGTGCACGACGATGAACAGCAGCTCGTCGGGGTGCTCCGGGGTGGAGAGGGGGTGCTGCAGCGCCAGCAGCGCGGGAAGGTGGAGGTAGCCCGCGTAGTCCACGCCGCTGCCGGCGTGCGAGTGGTCGGTCATGGCCGGAATCAGAAGGTGGAGACGGCCAGCGTGGTCACGTCGTCCACGCGCATCGTCTCCTCGGTGAAGAACGGTTCGCCGTAGCGGCAGCGGATGCGGGCCCCGTAGTGGGCCGCCTGGTGCGTCACGATGTCGGCCAGCGGCTCCCCGTTGGGGTACACCTCGCCGGCCTGCGTGAGCCCCCCGAACTGCGAGGCATAGCAGGCGATGGCCGCGAGCTTGCGCGCAAACTGGTCGGTGATGTCCACCACGAACGTGGGGGACACCGCCTCCTCGCGATAGGCCATCGCATGCAGCAGTTTGACCGGCCGGAACGCCGGATGCGCCCCGGGGGCATAGCGGGCCAACCCCGCCAGGAAGCAGGCGTCCCGGGCCAGTTCCGCAGCGCGGCGGTGGTCCGGGTGGCGCCCTCGCGGGGCGGGGAGGATCACCACGCGCGGCCGCAGCGCCCGCAGCCGGTGCACCAGACGTTCCCGTGATGCCCGGTCGTTCTCGATCCCCGCGTCCGGGAGCCCGAGGTTTTCCCGGACGCACACCCCCAGGACGCGCGCCGCCGCCGCCGCTTCCGCCGCCCGCAGCGCAACCGTCCCGCGGGTGCCCATCTCGCCGGCGGTCAGGTCCAGCACCCCCACCCGGTGTCCGGCGTCCACCGCACGAATCAGGGTGCCGCCACAGGTCAGCTCGGCGTCATCGGGGTGCGGGGCAATGGCCAGCAGGTCCAACGGAGCCATCCTGGGCTCCGTGGGCGGCTCCCCGGGTGGCTCCGCGTGTGGCTCTGATGGCGGCATCATGCGCGCATGCTAGGGGGCCACCGCGCCGCGGGCAATCCCGACGGTCAACCGTGCCCCGGTCACGAGCGCCTACAGGGGGCGCCCCAGGAACTGCGCCACCCGTCCGGCCACCACCGTCCCTTCAGCCAGGCAATCGCCCACGCTCACCCCGTTCCGATAGTTCCCCGCGAGGTACAGCCCCGGGAAGCGGGTCTCCATGGCCGTGGCGGCATCCTTCACCGCCTGGTAGCCCATCGTGTACTGGGGGATGGCCCGGGGCCAGTACACGTGATGCACGAACGTGGGCTCCCCGTCCACCCCCAGCAGCGTCCGCAGCTCGAACAGCAGCCGCTCCACCAGGAGGTCGGTCACCTCCCGGGCACGCTCGCCCCCGTGGGCTCCTCCCACGAAGCAGCTGATCGCCACCTCCCCTTCCGGGGCGCGTCCGGGAAACAGCGACGAGTTGAAGAGCGCCCCCAGCAGCGTCCGCCGCTCCGCCGAGGGGACCAGCACCCCGTACCCGTCCAACGGATGGGCCACCTCGTCGCGCATGAATCCCAGTACCAGGGTGCTCATGGACGGATACTCCACCTGCTCGACCGGGATCGACAGCTGCCGCAGCTCGGCGGGGAGTTCCATGGCCGACAGCACATGCGCGGGGGTGGCCATGACCACGGCGTCCACCACATGCGTGGTGGTGGCCCCTTCGGCGCCCGCCTCCAGCGCCCACCGGGTTCCGTGCCGGTGCATCAGCCGCACCGGGCACCGGCAGTGCACCGCGTCCCCCAGCGCGGCGGCGATGGCCTCGGGGAGGGACTGCATGCCGTCGGCAAAGGAGATGAGCCGCGGCCGAGCGGCGACGTCGGTCGCGCCCTCTGCCCCCGGCGCCACGGCCGACCGGCCACGGCGCCGGCGCAGCGACGCCATGAGCCCCCGGGACAGCGACCCGTGCTGCGCCTCCAGCTCCGCCACCCGGGGGAAGGCGTGTCGCATGCTCAGCTGCTCGGGGTCCCCGGCAAAGATGGCGGCCACGAACGGGTCCACGGCGTACTCGAGCACCTCGGGGCCCAGTCGCCGCCGCACGAACGCCGCGACCGACTCGTCGCCGTCCCCGCCGAGCGCGGGCACCAGCGGTTCCATCAGCACGCGCAGCTTGGCGGCAGGGGACAGGAGGGGAGTGGTCAGCATGGACACCGGTCCCATGGGGAAGGGGACCATGGCCCCGTCCCGCACCACGTAGCGACGGGCCGCGCTGGCGCTGGCCTCCACCACGGCGGGGAGCAGCCCCAGATCCCGCACGAGGGCGTCGGCCATCGGCGACGTGAGAAAGGCCCCGGGCCCATGCTCGGCCAGGAACCCCTCGGTGCGGGTGGTGCGAATGGCCCCCCCCACCTGCTCCCCCGCCTCAAAGAGGCGCACCCGCACCCCACGACGGTGCAGGGCGTAGGCGGCCACCAGACCGGTGATGCCCCCGCCCACCACCGCCACCGTGCGGCCGCGGTCCCCCGCCTCGTCGGTTGGCGTCATGGCGCGTCCGTCCTCCGCCAGCGCCCCCACGCTACGCCCTGTCGGGGGGCGCCCACTCCCGCGGCCGCAGCATCGCGACCAGGCGGGCTTCAAACGAGCCAGCCGCATATCGGGGCGCATAGTGCCAGCGTGCCAGGGGCGGCAGGCTCATGAGCACGCTCTCCACCCGCGCCTGCGTCTGCAGCCCGAACACCGTGCCCCGGTCGTGCACCAGGTTGAACTCGGCATAGCGCCCCCGGCGCACCAACTGGAAGTCCCGCTCTGCCTCCCCATAGGGCTCGTCGCGGCGTCGGGCCACCAGCGGCTCGTAGGCGGTGCGCAGCACGCGGGCCACGTCCCCCACGAAGGCGTGCACCCCCTCCAGCCCCAGCCCGTGCTCCGCGTCGTCGGGGCGTAGGTGGTCGAAGAAGATCCCTCCCACGCCGCGCGCCTCCCCCTCGCGGTGCGCGTTCACGAAGTAATCGTCACACCATTGCTTGTACGCCGGGTACAGCGTGGGGGCGTGCCGGTCGCACATGGAGCGCAACGTGCGGTGAAAGTGCCGCGCGTCCTCCTCGTGCGGGTAGAACGGGGTGAGGTCGGTACCCCCGCCGTACCACAGGTCGGTGAGGTTCCCCGCTTCGTCGGTCAGCTCGAAGTACCGCACATTGAGGTGCACCGTGGGCACCATCGGGCTGCGCGGATGCACCACCAGCGACACGCCCGTGGCGAAGAAGTGGGTGCCCCCTGCGGCGGCGCCCTGCCCCCCAAGACGGCGCGCCGCCAGCTCAGGGAGCGCCCCTTGGACCGCCGACCGGTTCATCCCCGCCTTCTCGAAGGTCACCCCCTCGGACATCACCCGGGCCACCCCCCCGCCGCCGCCGGGGCGTTCCCACCGGTCCTCGGTGAAGGTGCCGCCGCCATCCAGGCGCCCGAAGAACGACGTGATCTCGTCATGCAGCCCGGCAATCCACCGGGTGGCGAGGGCCCGGCGCTCGGCCGTCGGCGGGAGGGCGGCCAAGCCATTGGCCGACGGGGTGGGACGCACGGCGGTGGTCATGCGCCCCCCGCGAACGCCGAGGCGCCACCGGCGCTCCCCGCAAGGACCGCTTCGGGCCACTGCCATTCCTTGACCGCGTCCACGAAAGCCCGCGCATGCGCGGGCGGCACATCGGGGAGGATGCCGTGCCCCAGGTTGGCCACGTGGCCCACGGGGCCGAACGCCTGGATCATGGCGTGCGTGCGCCGCCGGATCTCGGACGGCGGCCCATACAGGGCGCACGGATCCAGATTCCCCTGCATGGCCACACCGAACGGCGCCAGTTGCCGCCGGGCGGCGGCCGCGTCGGTGTGCCAGTCCACGCCGATGGCGTCCGCCTGCGTGGCGGCGGCAATCTCGCCCAGCGCCCAGCCGGCGCCCGGCGCAAACACAATCACCGGCACCCCCGCCTGGCGCGCCCGCTGTGCCGCCCGGGCCAGGTACGGCAGCGCAAAGGTGCGGAACAGCTCGGGGCCCAGCGCCCCGGCCCACGACTCGAACAGCTGCACCACCTGGGCGCCCGCCTCCACCTGCGCCACCAGGTACTCCCCCACCGCCTCCGCCAGCCGCTCCAGCAGCGCATGGGCCAGGGCCGGCTGCTCGTACAGCATCCGCTTGGCCACCGCAAACTGCTTGGTGCCGCGCCCCTCCACCATGTACGCCGCCAGCGTCCACGGGGCGCCCGCAAAGCCGATGAGCGGCACCCGCCCCGCCAGTTCCCGCGTGCACAGGCGCAGCGCGTCCAGCACGTACCCCAGGTGATCCGCCGGGTCCACGGCATGCAGCCGCGCCAGGTCGGCGGCCGAGCGGATGGGCGACGGGAACTGCGGGCCCACCCCCTCGTCCAGCGTGAGGGCCATCCCCATCGCCTCGGGGACCACCAGGATGTCGCTGAAGATGATCGCCGCGTCCACGCCCACCAGGTCGATGGGCTGCAGCGTCACCTCCACGGCCAGCTCCGGCGTCCGGCACATGGTCAGGAAGTCGCTCCCGGCGCGCACGGCCCGGTATTCGGGGAGGTAGCGGCCGGCCTGCCGCATCATCCACACCGGCGGGCGCTCCACCGGCTCGCGCCGGAGCGCCCGCAGGAGCAGGTCGTTGGCGGGCGTGGTGCCCGGCGGGGTGTACGTCACGCGGTCTGCTCCGAGGAGAGAGGGGGCGCCGGCATGGCCGGACGCGAGGAATGGGGCATCGGGTTCACCCCCGCCGGGCGTACCACGCCCGCGGGGGGCGGCACGGCGGGGGACGACCGCAGGGTTGGGGTGGCGTGCGCCGGGTACGTCGTGGCGCCCGGCTCCGCCGTGAACATCTCCAGCAGCATCATGGCCTGCGCATCCAGCGACTCGCCGCGCTGCGCCGCGCGCCGCAGCGCGGCCCTGGGGCCGGCCAGCAGCTTGGCCACGATGCGCGAGGCGGCGCGCTCCGCCACCTCGTCGTTCTTGAACACGTACGCCACCTCGCGCTTGGCCACGTCCTGCAGCGCCTCGCGCAGCGGCCGGATCGCCTCGCGCGCGGGCATCGTGGCCACCCAACCCAGGAACGCCGACACCTCGGCCTCGCAGATTGCCTCCGCCGCCGGCACCGCGTCCCGCCGCATCTCCTCGGCCAGGTGCACCGGCGCCTGCAGCGTGTCCAGGTCCAGCAGCGTCACCCCGGCCACCTCGGCCACCCGCGGGTCGATGTTGCGCGGCACGCTCAGGTCCATCAGCAGCAGCGGATACCCCGTCGCCGCGCACGCCGAGCGCGCCGCCTGCAGCGCTGCGGCCTCCACCACCGGCTCCTGACTCCCCGTGGCCACGATGACGACGTCGGCCATCGCCACCTCCACGTGCACCGCGTCCAACAGCGCC
>JBILED010000132.1:0-7619 GCA_044352305.1 Gemmatimonas sp. | reverse complement strand
ACGGCGCGGTGCTGCTGGGGTACGTCTTCTCCACGGTCGACATCACCCCCAGCCACCGCTCCCGCGAGGCGCTGCTCGCCACCGGCATCGCGCTGGCCGAGGCCATCGCCATCGATCGGGTCTATGACGAGGTGGGGCGGCAGCTCCGCCGCGCCGTCCCCTCCACCGGCTTCGTCATCGCCATCGTCACCGAGGGGGAGGGCACGGGCGCCGACCGCTTCGAGGTGGCCCACGCCGAGGGGCACGGCCACCCCCCCGATCCCACCCTGGCGCTGCGCCTGGCGCCGGCATGGCAGCTGGCGCTCTCCTCCGGCGCCACCCTCCGCGAGCCCGCCCCGGGCGCGCTGGAAATCACCGCGCCCCTCATCTCCTCCGACGGCGCCCTGGGCGCCATCACCCTCACCGCCCGCCCCCCGGAATCGGAGCAGGCGCTCGAGGAGGCGGTGCGCGTGGTCACGGTCATCGCCGCGCAGGCGGCCGTGGCCATTGAGCGCGCGTGGCTGGTCCAGCGCGTCGAGCACAAGCGCCGCCTCGAGGCCATCGGCGAGGTGGCCGCCGGGGTGGCCCACGAACTCCGCAACCCGCTCTTCGGAATCTCCTCCGCCGCCCAGCTCATTCGCGCGCGCACCGCCGAAGACCCCGCGGTGGACCGCAATATCGGGCGCATCCTCCGCGAGGTGGACCGGCTGGGGCGCATGGTCACCGCCCTGCTGGAGTTCGGACGCCCCAACGCCGTCCGGCTGGGAGGTGGCGACCCCGACTTGGTGTGGGACGACATCCTCGAAGGGGAGCGCGGGCGGCTGGAGCCCCGCCGCCTCACCCTCCGCCGCGTCCGTGCCGCCCCCCCGGTGCGCACCCGCCTCGACGCCGACCAGATGGGGCAGGTGTTCCGCAACATCCTCGGGAACGCCTGCGACGCGGCACCGCCCGGCTCGGAGCTGCAGCTGGTGTCCAGCGTCTCCCCCGCCGGCGGGTGGCGCTGCCGCCTCTCCAACGGCGGCCCCGCCATCCCCCCCGACGTCCTCCCCCACGTCTTCGAATTCTTCTACTCGGCCAAGCCGGGGGGCACCGGCATCGGCCTCGCGTTGTGCCAGCGCATTGTCCACGACCACGGCGGCACCATCGGCATCGACAGCACCCCCGAGGACGGGACCACCCTTACCATCACCCTCCCCCCCGCCCCCGCCAGCTGATCGTCCGCCTTGCCTCCGGCGCATCCCCCGCCCGCCGGAACTTTCGACGCCGGTGGCCGATTGGTCCGGAGTCCTAGAATTGTTCCCCGTCCCATCGCCCGCGTTTCCGGACCCTGCCAGATTACGGCCATGACCGCTTCCGCCATCGCCACCCGCAACGTCCTCATCGTCGAGGACGAGGAATCCATCCGCGAGGCCCTCGTCGAGCTGTTCGACGTGGACGGGAACACGGTGGCCGCCGCCGAGGTCCTGCCGGTGGCCATGGAGCTGCTGCGGGCGCACCCGTACGACCTCATCGTCACCGACCTCCGCCTGGGCGGCAAGCGGGATGGCGGGCTGCAGGTGCTGGCGCTGGCCGGGATGCTCTCCCCCAACGCCATCGTCCTGGTGCTCACCGCCTACCCGGACGACTCCAACCGGCAAGCCTCCTTCCGGCTGGGCGCGCTGCATTTCCTGGAAAAGCCGGTCGATCTGGCCACCATCGCCCAGCACGCCGCCAGCGGCGGCATCCGCACCGCGCTGACCACCGACGGGCAGTAGTCTCGTGCCCCGCACGCCGCGCCTCCCGGGCCTCACCCCGGTAGAGGCGCAGGGTCGGCTCGGCACGCCTATATTCCGGCGTCATGGCTGAATCCCCCGTCCCGCTGCTGCGCGCACACGCCCGCTTTGCCCCCTGGAACGCCCGAGGGCTGGCCGCCCACGCCGCCGCCCTCGTCGATGCCGCAGGGGTGAAGCCCACCAACGCCTCGGCGCGCGCCACCCCCAGCGCCCGAGCGGTGCGCTTCTACGTGGCCAACCAGCTGCTTGACCGCCCCGAGGGCGCGGGCACCACGGCCACCTACGGCTACCGGCACCTGCTGCAGCTGCTGGCCATCAAGATCCGGCAGCGCGAAGGGCAGACGCTCGACGCCATCAAGCAGGAGATGCGCGAGGTCACCGGTGACGCCCTCGAGCGGCGGGTGGCCCAGACGCTGGCGCCAGCGCTGGCCCTCAACTTCGACCCCGCCCCAGGGCGGGATGCCGCCGCCGTGTCGGCGTGGCGCCGCTTGGCGGTGGCCGACGGCATCGAGCTGGCCGTGCGCGACGACCTGGCCGCCGCCCGCGACGAGACCCTGCTGGCCCTTCGCGACGCGCTGCGCGACACCCTCCGCGCCCTGGGCGGGCGCGGCGATAGCTGACCGCGGGAGCTCCGCTCCCGTGACGTGGCGCGTCCTGGTCACCGACCAGGTGGATCCCGAGGGGGTCGCGCTGCTCACCGCCGATCCGGCGCTCCAGGTGGACGAGCGCCCCACGCTCCCGCCGGAGGAGCTCCTGCGCTGCATCGGCGACTACGATGCCATCGTGGGGCGCAGCGCCACCCGCATCTCCGCCGAGCTGCTCCGCCACGCCCCCCGCCTCAAGGTGGTGGGGCGCGCCGGGGTGGGGGTGGACAACATCGCCCTCGACACCGCCACCGCACTGGGCGTCGCCGTCATCAACGCCCCCGCCGGCAACACCGTCGCCGTGGCCGAGCTGGTGGTTGGCGCCCTCATCGGCCTCCTCCGGCAGCTCCCCGCCGCCGCCGCCTCGATGGACGCCGGACGCTGGGACCGCAGCCAGTTCATGGGGCGCGAGCTCAAGGGGAAGACCCTGGGCATCATCGGCCTCGGGCGCATTGGCAGCGAGGTGGCCACCCGCGCCCACGCCTTCGGCATGCCGGTGGTCGCGCACGACCCCTACATCCCCGAGGAGCGCTTCACCGCCTTCCGCGTGCGCCGCGCCCCGTCGCTGGAGGCGCTGCTGGCCGAGAGCAACATCGTCACCCTGCACGTCCCGCTCACCGACGAGACCCGCGGGCTCATCGGCGCGCGCGAACTGCGGCGCCTCCCCGCCAAGTCGGTGGTGGTCAACATGGCGCGCGGCGGCGTGGTGGACGAGGAGGCGCTGGCCGCCGCCCTGGCCGCCCGCGAACTGCGCGGCGCCGTGCTGGACGTCTTCGCCCACGAGCCGCTGGCCGCCGACCACCCGCTGCGCACCGCCCCCAACCTCCTCCTCACCCCGCACCTGGGCGCCAACACCGTCGAGGCCCAGCGCAACGTGGCGCGCGACGTCTGCCTGGCCGTGCGCGACGCCCTGGTGCGGCAGGACCTCTCCCGCTCCATCAACGTGGCCGCCAGCGATGGCAGCTGGGCCGAGCTGCACGCCGCGATGGTCGTGGCGCGCCGCGCCGCCGCGGTGGCGCGCGCGGTGCTGGCCGACCAGGGGATGCGCGCCGTGCGCCGCCTGGCGCTGCGCGTGGGGCCCGAGCTGGCGCACGGCAGCGCCCCGCTGCTGGCGGCCGCCGCCACCGGCGTGCTGGAAGGGATCCTGGAGACGGAGCGGCTCAACCTCATCAACGCCCGCGCCCTCGCCGACGGGCGCGGCATCGACCTGTCGGTGGGCACCTCCACCGAGCTGGGACACCCGCGTGCCCTCGAGGTCACCCTGGCCGGCGGCATGCAGCAGCTGGCGGTCGCCGGCACCGCCGCCGAGGGGAGCCCGCGCCTCACCCGCATTGGCGCGTTCCACGTGGACGTCAACCCGCGCCAGACGCTGCTGGTGCTCACCAACCACGACGTCCCCGGCGTCATCGGGCGCGTGGGGACGCTTCTGGGCGAGCGGCGCGTGAACATCGCCGAGTACCACCAGGCGCGCCTCGCGCAGGGGGGCGACGCGCTGGCCGCCGTCTCGGTGGACGGCGCCGTGAGCGAGGACACCCGCCGCGCGCTGCTGGAGCTCCCCGACGTGCGCTCGGCCAGCGTCGTCCACTTCCGCGACGACTGAGCGCGCTCGCGCGGGCTCCCATGCACCCGTCAGCCACCGCCGACGCCGACGTCCGGCGCGCCTTCGCGCGTGACGCCTCGGGGCTGGAGCTGCTCCCCGACGCGGTGTGCCGTCCGCAGTCGGTGGAGGAGGTGGCGGCCCTGCTGGCGGAGGCCACGGCCACCCGCACCCCGGTGACCCCCGCGGGGGGGCAGTCCTCCACCACGGGCGCGTCGGTCACCGACCGCGGATGGCTGCTGTCGCTGCGCGCGCTGGACCACATCGGCCCCGTGGACGCCGCCGCGCGCACGGTGCGCGTGGGCGCCGGCGCCATCGTGGCCGACGTGCGCCGCGCGGCCGCGCCGCACGGGCTGCTCTTCGCCCCCGACCCCACCAGCGAGGAGGAGTGCACCGTGGGGGGCGCCATCGCCTGCAACGCGTCGGGGGCGCGCTCGCTGCGCCACGGCGCCACCGGGCGGCACGTGGTCGCGCTCACCGTGCTCCTCGCCAGCGGCGAGCAGGTGGAGCTGCGCCGCCCCGCGCTGGAGAAGAACACCGTGGGCTACCCGGTGGCGCACGACCCGGTGGAGTGGTTCGTGGGGAGCGAGGGGACGCTGGGCGTGGTGGTGGAGGCGGAGCTGGCGCTGGTGCCGCTCCCCGCGCAGCTGCTGGGGCTGGCCGTCCCCTTTGCGCGCGAAGCCGACGCGCTGGCCTTCGTGGTGGCCGCCCGCCGCGCCCCGGGGGTGCACCCGCGCTGCCTGGAGTTCTTCGACGCGGGGGCCATGGCCATTGCGCGCCACGCCGAGGGGACGGCGGCGGGGCCCGCCAGCTGGGGCGCCGGCGCCGCCGCCATGGTGTACGTGGAGGAGACGGGGGGCGACGATCCCCAGGCCGAGCTGCCGCTGGAGGCGTGGCTCGCGCTCGCCGAGGCGCACGACGCGCTGGCGGGGGACATTCGCGTGTATGACAGCCCGGCCACGCTGCACGAGGCGAGGCGGCTGCGCCATGCGGTGCCGGCCACGATGAACGAGCGGGGCGCCGCCTGCCGCGCGCGGGGGGGGCGCAAGGTGAGCACCGACTGGGCGGTGCCGTACCCGCGGCTGGCCGAGGCGCTGGCCGTGGCGCGGCAGCTGGCCGACGAGGCCGGCATCGACCGCGGCATCGCCTACGGCCACGCGGGCAACGGTCACCCCCACCAGAACTTCATCGCGCACGACGCCGACGACCTGCGGCGCATCGAGCAGGTGGTGCACGCCACGCTGCGCGCGGTGATCGCCATGGGGGGGACCGTGGCCGCGGAGCATGGCATCGGCAAGCTCAAGAGCCGCTGGCTCCCGCTGCAGGCCACCCCGCTGCAGCAGCGGGTCATGCGCGCGCTCAAGGCGGAGCTCGACCCGCTGGGGCTGCTCGCCCGCGGAAACATCCTCGGATGAGCGGGGCGCGCGCCGACCGCCTCCCGGGGCGCCCGCGTTTTCGCGCGGTGTGCTTCGACGTGGACTCCACCCTGGCCGCCATCGAGGGGGTGGACTGGCTGGCCGACCGCCGCGGCGCCGAGGTGGCCGCCGAGAGCCACGCCCTGACCACCGAGGCGATGGAGGGGCGCCTCCCCATCGAGGCGGTGTATCAGGTCCGGCTGGCGCGCATCCGCCCCACCCCCGGCGAGATGGCACAGCTGGCCGAGGCCTACCTGGCCGCGCTGCAGCCCGGGATGGACCGCCTGGTGGCCGCCTTGCTCGCCCATGACTGCGCCGTGCACCTGGTCAGCGGCGGCTTTCGGCAGGCCATCCTCCCGCTGGCGCGCCGGCTGGGGGTCCCCGAGGCGCAGGTGCACGCCGTGACGCTGGCCGCCGACCCGGCCGACGGCACGCTGAGCCTGCTGGACGGCGACCAGCCGCTGGCCACGCAGGGGGGCAAGCCCGCCGTGGTGCGGAGCCTGGCCCTCCCCGCCCCCGCAGCCATGGTGGGCGACGGCAGCACCGATGCTGCGGTGCGCGACCTGGTGGACACCTTCATCGCGTACACCGGGGTGGTGCACCGCCCCGCCGTGGTGGCCGTGGCCCACGTGGTGGCCCCCTCCGTGGCGGCGCTGGCCCCGCTGTTGCTGGAGGCCGAGGTCGATGCCAACGGTTATGCCGATGCCCCCTGAGCCTGCCCTGCCCGCGTCCGGGACCTTCTTCCTCCCCGGCCCCACCGAGGTGCGCCCCGAGGTGCTGGCCGCCATGACGGGGCCCATGATGCCGCACCGCGGCGCCGCCTTCGAGGCGCTGCTGGCGCGCGTGGACACGCAGCTGCGCGCCGTCTTCCGCACCGCGCGCCCGGTGTACGTGGCCACCGCCTCCGCCACGGGGCTCATGGAAGCCGCGCTCCGCTGCGCGCCGCCGGGCGCGGTGCTGGCGCTGGTCAACGGCGCGTTCAGCGAGCGCTTTGCCCACATCGCCGCCGCCTGCGGGCGCGAGGTCACCCGCGTGGGGGGCGAGTGGCACCGCGCCGTCCCGCTGGAGGCGGTGGAGGCGGCGCTGCGCGCCCGCCGCTACGCCGCCGTCACCGTGGTCCACTCCGAGACCTCCACCGGCGTCCTCACCCCGCTCCCGCCGCTGGCCCAGCTGGCCCAGGCGCACGGCGCCCGCCTGCTGGTGGATTCGGTCACCGGCATTGGCGGCGCCCCGGTGGAGACCGATGCCTGGGGGCTGGACTTCGTCCTCACCGGCTCGCAGAAGGCGCTGGCCCTCCCGCCCGGGCTCGCCTTCGGCGTGGCCAGCGCGGCGTTCATCCGCGAGGCGGCCGCCACCCCGGGGCGGGGGCTCTACTTCGACCTGGTCGAATACGAGGAGGCGATCCACAAGCACCAGACCCCCAACACGCCGGCGCTGTCGCTGCTGTACGCCGCCGACGTGCAGGGGGCGCGCATCGCCGCCGAGACCGTGGAGGGGCGGTGGGCGCGCCACGCGGCCATGGCCGCGCAGACCCACGCCTGGGTGGCCACCCTCCGCGAGGAGACGGGCGCCCCCTGCTGCGTGTACGCCCCCGCGGGCGAGCGCGCCCCCACCGTCACCACCGTGGCCCTCCCCCCCGGGCTCTCGGGGACCGAGGTGGTGCGCGACGTGGCGCGTGCGGGCTTCGTCATCGGCGACGGCTACGGGCGCCTCAAGGGGACCACCATCCGGATCGGCCACATGGGCGACCACACCCCTGCCGCGCTGGCGCACTGCCTGGCGGTGGTCACCGACGTGGTGCGGGAGCGCCTGCGGGCCCCCGCGCGGGGCGCCGTCTGAGGTGACGCCCCCCCGCGGTGATGCGCCTTCGGGTGGCGCCCCTGCGGGCGGTGGCGCAGCTTTCCCCGCCATGAACGTCGCCGCCCGTCGCCGGCCGGTGGCTCGCGGGGTGGTGCTGGACCGCTCGCTCGAGGAGCTGCCGCTCTTCCGCCTCAGCGATTCCGCCGATGACGCCCCCGTCGCCTTCCTCACGGATGCCGGGGGGCGCTGGCGCGTCATCCCCGCCCCCGGCGACCGCCTCCCGGGGACCTTCGACCAGGACGTCTACGTGGAGCTGCTGCACCGCTACCACGAAGGGGGCGCCCCCGACGACGGCGCCATCCACTTCACGCTGCACAATTTCCTCCGCTCCATGGGGCGGCGCGCCGACGGG
>JBILED010000003.1:0-52960 GCA_044352305.1 Gemmatimonas sp. | reverse complement strand
CGTGGCCTGGCGAGTTCACCCAACGCGCGGTGCTCAACGGCCGGATGGACCTGGTGCAGGCGGAGGCGGTGGCCGACCTGATCGACGCGCGCAGCGGCGCCATGCGCCGCCAGGCGCTGGCGCAGCTGGACGGGGGATTGTCGCGCCGCCTGGAGGCCCTGCGGCGCGAGCTGCTGGCGGTGGAGGCGCTGCTGGCCTACGAGCTGGACTTCCCCGAGGAGGACGACGGGCCGGTGCCGCGCGCGCGGGTGGCGGCGGCGGTGGCGGCGCTGCGCGCGGCGCTGGCGGCGCTGCTGGCCACGGCGCCGCGCGCAGCCGCGGTGCGCGACGGGGTGCTGGTGGTGCTCACCGGCGCCCCCAATGCGGGGAAGTCGTCGCTGTTCAACGCGCTGCTGGGGGAGTCGCGCGCGCTGGTCACCCCCATGCCGGGGACCACGCGCGACGCGGTGGACGCAGTGCTGGATGTGCGTCCGGTGCCGCTGCGGCTGGTGGACACGGCGGGGGTGCGCGCGTCGACCGACGAGGTGGAGCGGCTGGGGATCGCGGTGGCCGAGCGGTACGTGGCGCAGGCGCAGGTGGTGCTCGCGTGCGGCGATTCGGCGGCGGCGGTGACGGAGGCGGTGATGCGCGCCCGGGCGCTGAGCGCGGGAGTGGTGCTGGCGGTGCGCACCAAGGGGGACCTGATGGCCGACGGGGGGGCGCTGGACGACGGGATGGTGGTGAGCGCCGAGACGGGGGAGGGGGTGTCGGCGCTGGTGGAGCGGCTAGGCGCGCTGGCGGGCGAGGCCGTGGGGGGTGCAGGGGTGCCCGGGGCCGACGGGGACGCCGTGGTGCTCACGCGCGAGCGGCACCGGAGCGCGGTGGCGGAGGCGCTGGCGGAGGTGGAGCGGTTTGCGGCGGCGTGGGGGGACGCGGGGGTGCCGGCGTCGGTGGCGGCGGTGCACCTGCACGCGGCGCGGGAGGCGCTGGGGGGGGTGGTGGGGCGCGTGGAGGTGGAGGAGGTGCTGGGGGCGGTGTTTCGGGAGTTCTGCGTGGGGAAATAGCGGCGGGTCCCGAGCGCTCGCGTCCCGCCATCCGGCGGTATCTTGCGCCCATGGCCCACCCCCGCCGTCGCGTTCGCACCCCATGGCGTGCCCTGCTCACTGGCACGGGGCTGCTGACGCTCGCCCTTCCCGCCAGTGCGCTGCGGGGGCAGTCGCGCGATTCCGTCCTGGTGCCCCGCACCACGCTGGCCCCGGGGGTCACCTGGTGGCAGCTGCATGACGCGCGCGGCCCGTGGCGGCTGTCCGTGGCCCGCGTCGACCTGCGTCGCCGCACGGTGGCGCTGCGCGCACTGCACGCCCAGGACGACCTCACCGGACGCGAGTCCCCTTCGGCGATGGCCCGGCGCCATGCCGGCGACTCGCTGCAGGTGCATGTGGCGCTCAACGCCGACTTTTTTGATCTGCGCACGGGGGCCAGCGAGAACAACCAGGTCACTGACGGCACCTGGTGGCGCGGACAGATGGTGACCGCCTCTCCCTTCGACACCTACGACAACGTCCATGCGCAGCTGGCGGTGGCGCACGACGGACGCGTCTCGATCGATCGCTATGTGCTGGACGGGCGGGCGTGGCTGCCTGGGGGGACGTTGCCGCTGCTGGGGGTGAACACCCTCCCCGCGCCCACCCCCACCGCGCCCATCGAAGTGGCGGCGTGGTACACGGCCCCGGCGTTGCGCACCCCGCCCGCCGACTCGGCGACCGCGGCGCGGCGCCGCGACCTGGTGGTGCGCGCGGCGGCCATGCGCGGTGACACCGGGGTGTACGTGGCCACCGCTGCGGCAGCGGCCCCCGCGGCGCAGGGGACCCTGATCCCCGCCCATGGTGCGGTGCTGCTGGCAGCGGGTGACCGGATGGCGGCGCTGACGGCCGTGCGGGCGGGGGACACGGTGCGGGTGCGGCTGGGGACGCGCCCCGCCCTGCGCGATGGCCGTCCCCCGCGTCAGCTGCTGGGCGGGTGGCCGCAGATCGTGGCGGGTGGCGTGAACGTCGCGGGCGATGCGCCGCAGCGTGAGGGGACGATTTCGCGCAATGCCGAGGCGCGGCATCCGCGCAGCGCGGTGGGGGTGTCGCGCGACGGGCGCACGCTGTGGCTGGTGGCGGTGGACGGGCGCAGCACCAGCAGCGTGGGGATGACGCTGGTGGAGCTGGGGGAGCGGCTGCGCGCCTTGGGGGCGTGGGACGCGCTCAATCTTGACGGCGGAGGGAGCACGGCCATGGTGGTGAACCAGCGACTGGTGACCGTGCCGTCGGATGGCACGGGGGAGCGCCCGGTGGCGAACGTGCTGCTGGTGGTGGGGCGGGCGGGGGCGCGCCGATGAACGCGCCGATGAACGCGTCTGGGGGCGCGCCGCGGCTGCGCCGCGGGCTTGGAGTGGCGGGGTTGGCCGCCACGGGGATCTGCTCGATGGTGGGCGCCGGGATCAACATCGTCCCCTTTGCCATCCAGCGCACGGTGCCGGGGATTGGCGACTGGGTGCTGCCGGCGTATGCCATTGCCGCGGTGCCGGCAGTGCTGGCGGCGCTGTGCTATGCGGCGCTGGGGAGTGCGATGCCGCGCGCCGGCGGGTCGTACGTGTACGCCAGCCGCGCCATCAACGCGCACGCCGGGTTCCTGGCCAGCTTCTCCCAGTGGTTCGGGCTGTGCATGGCCATCGGCGTGGTGGCGTATGTCATTCCGCCCTTCCTGCGCGACATCGCGGTGGCGGCCGGGTGGACGGGAGCGGCCGCGGCGCTGGGGGCGCCGCTGGTGCGTCTGGCGCTGGCGCTGGCGCTGCTGTGGGCGTTCGTGCTGGTGAACCTGCGCGGAGTCGAGGCGGTGGCGCGCACGCTGCTGCCGCTGATGGTGCTGATGTTCGTCTGCGGTGCGATGGTGATTGTGACGGGTGCCACGCATGATGCGGCCGACTACGCGGCGCTGCTCGCGTCACGCGCCGAGGCGGTGCCGGCGTCGATGGCGCGCGGCGATTTCTGGCAGGTGGTCCCCGCCGGCGCGGCGGTGCTGTTCTCCAGCTTCATCGGCTTTGACGCCATCGCGCAGGCCGGGGGAGAGGCGCGGAACCCCTCGCGGAACATCCCGCTGGCGGTGGGCGCGGCGATCCTGACGGTGGGGGCGTTCTACTTTGCGTTCACGGCGGCGGTGTACCATGCGGTCCCGTGGCAGGTGGTGGCCGACGCCAGCGGGCGCGGCGACGTGACCGCGCCCGGGTTGCTCACGCCGCTGGTGTCGGCGCCGGTGGCGCTGCTGATGGTGTCGGGGGCGGCGGTGTCGCTCATCAACGACCTGCCGGGGATGCTGTTGGGGGTGTCGCGGCTGTGCTTCGCGTGGGCGGAGGACGGCGTGTTTCCGGCGGGGTTGGCGGCGGTGCACCCGCGCCATCGCACGCCGCACGTGGCGCTGGGGGTGTCGGCGCTGCTGGCCACGGCCAGCGTGCTGGGGGGGCACTTCGCGAATGACTTCTTCGTGGGGGTGGACATCCTGGTCACCGCCATGCTGGTGAATTTCCTCATGATGGCGGTGGCGCTGCTGCGACTGCCGTCGCGCAACCCGGCGCTGGCGGCGGAGCTCCGGCTGTTGCGCACGCGCGGGGCGCAGCGCGCGGTGGCGATTCCGGCGATCGTCCTGCTGGGGGCGCTGCTGGTGGCGCAGACGTGGCGCGACCTGTCGGCGCCCGGCGCGTGGTACCTGCACCCCACGTGGATCTGGGTGGCGGTGATGGGGGTGGGCGGCGCGATCCACTGGCGCGAGGTGCGCGGGTTGCGCGCGCGCGGCGTGGACCTGGCCGCGCGCACCGCGGTGCTGCCGGCGGAGTAGCCCCGGGACCACGCCCCGGCATCGCCGTCTCCGTCTGCGTCTCCAACTGCATTTCCAACTGCATTTCCAACTGCATTTCCAACTCCAACGGCAACTCCCCCCCGCATGCCCTCTTCCCATGCTCCCATGGAACGCGTCCCTCTGGCCCCCGGCCTCGACATCGCCCGGGTGATCACCGGGCTCTGGCAGGTGGCCGACCTGGAGCGCGACGGCCGCGTGGCCGATCTGGAGGCGATGGCGGCGGCGATGGGGCCGTATGTGGCGGCGGGGCTGACCACCTTCGACATGGCCGACCATTACGGGTCCGCCGAGGTGGTGGCGGGGCGCTTCGTGGCGGCGGGGGTGGGTTCGGCGCCGGTGCAGCGGCTGACCAAGTGGGTCCCCGAGCCGGGTCCGGTGACCGCGGCCGATGCCGAGGCGGCGGTGGAGCGGGCGTGCCAGCGGCTGCAGGCGTCCCGGGTGGACCTCATGCAGTATCACGCGTGGACCTTTGCCGACCCGCGGTGGCTGGATGCGCTGTGGGAGTTGGAGGCGCTGCGCGATGCGGGGCGGATTGGCGCGATCGGGGTGACCAACTTCGACACGGCGCACCTGCGGATTGCCATCGCCAGCGGCATCCGCCTGGTGAGCAACCAGGTGAGCGGGTCGCTGGTGGACCGGCGGTTCACGCAGCGGCTGGCGCCGTACGCGGCGGCACACGGCGTGGGGCTGCTGTGCTACGGCACCGTGCTGGGGGGGTTCCTGAGCCAGCGGTGGCTGGGGGCGCCCGAGCCTGATTGGGATGCCCTGGAGACCTGGTCGCAGATGAAGTACGGGCGGTTCATCCGCGCGGCCGGCGGGTGGGCGCCCTTTCAGGGGGTGCTGCGGGCGGCGGACGCCGTGGCGCGGAAGCATGGCGTGTCCATCGCCATGGTGGCCAGCCGCTGGGTGCTGGAGCAGCCCGGGGTGGCGGCGGTCATTGTGGGCGCGCGGCTGGGGGTGTCGGCGCATGTGGAGGAGTCGCGGCGGCTCCTGGCGTTCCGGTTGGATGCCGACGACCACGCGCGGCTGGCGGATGCGCAGGCGGCACTGGCGCCCATCCCCGGCGATTGCGGCGACGAGTACCGCACGCCCCCGTTCCTGACCGCGAGCGGCGACCTGAGCCATCACCTGTCGTCGTTTCCGGCTCCGTTCACGGTGCGCGAGGGGAGCGACGGGCGCACCCTGGCGCTGAGCGGCACGGTGTGGGAGCCGATGGCCGGCTACAGCCGGGCGGTGCGGAAGGGGAACCGGATTCTGGTGTCGGGGACCACGGCCACCCACGGCAGCCGGGCCATTGGCGGCAATGACCCGGCCGCGCAGGCGCATTTCTGCCTGGACAAGATCGCCGGGGCGTTGCAGAGCCTGGGGGGGCGGCTGGAGGATGTGGTGCGGACGCGGGTGTTCGTGGCGGACCGGGCGCAGTGGGAGCCGGTGGCCCGGGCGCACGGGGAGCGGTTCGGGCATGTGCTGCCGGCCAACACCCTGGTGGAGGCGAAGCTGATCGGCGAGGAGTACCTGGTGGAGATCGAGGCGGAGGCGGTGGTGGGGTGAGGGGGGACTCCCCCCTCCGCAAGGGTTGCGGGGGGCGTGCACGGGGGGCAATGTGGGCGGGCATGGTGTTTCGCTCCCACTCCTCCATTTCTGTGATTCGCATGCGCCATTCGCTTGTGAACGCGGCCACCGCCGCCGTCCTCCTGCCTGTCTCCGCCGCCCTCGCGCAGCGCGGGGCCCCTGCCGCCCCCGCGCGCCCCGCCGTGGACACCACGGCGCTGGCGCGCCTCACGTTCCGCAACGTGGGGCCGGCCAACATGATGGGGCGCTCCACCGACGTGGAGGGAGTGGCCGGCGACGCCAACATCGTCTACGTGGGGACGGCGGCGGGGGGCGTGTGGAAGACCACCAACGCCGGCACCACCTGGCAGCCGCTCATGGACGGGCAGGGCACGCTGGCGGTGGGGGACCTGGCGCTGGAGCCGGGGAACCCGTCGGTGCTCTACGTGGGGACCGGCGAGGGGAACGTGCGCAACTCCGTGTCCTTCGGGCGCGGGGTGCTCAAGTCCACCGACGGCGGCGCCACCTGGAAGACCGTGGGGCTCACCGACACGCGGCACATCGCGCGCGTGCTGGTGCACCCGGTGGACCGGCAGACGGTGTACGTGTGCGCGGTGGGGCACATGGCCGGCCCCAACCCCGAGCGCGGCGTCTTCCGCTCGCGCGACGGCGGCGCCACCTGGACCAAGGTGCTGTACGTGGACGACCGGCACGGCTGCGCCGACCTGGACCTCGACCCGGCCAACCCCAACATCCTCTACGCGGGGATGTGGCTGTTCGACCGCAAGCAGTGGACGTTCACCTCCGGTTCCGAGCAGGGGGGGCTCTTCAAGTCGGTGGACGGCGGCACCAGCTGGAAGAAGCTGGGGGGCGGGCTGCCGTCGCTGATCGGGCGCATCGGCGTGAAGGTGGCGCCGTCGTCCCCCAACGTGGTGTACGCCATCCTGGAGAGCCGCAAGGACGGGTACGTGTGGCGCAGCGACGACCACGGCGAGACGTGGCGGCGCGTGAGCGACGACGCCAAGACGATCTGCCGCGGCTACTACTACTCCGACCTGCGGGTGGACCCGGCGGACGCGGAGCGGGTGTACGCCATCGCCTGCAACCTGTCGGTGTCGATCGACGGCGGGCGCACCTTCCGCAGCATCTCGCAGCGCATCCACGGCGACCACCACGGGCTGTGGATCGACCCGAGCGACCCGAAGCGGATCTGGCAGGTGAACGACGGCGGGATCGCCGTGTCGCACGACCGCGGGGCCACGTGGCGCTTCCCCAACCAGTTCGTGCTGGCGCAGTTCTACCAGCTGCACGCCGACAACCGGGAGCCCTTCTACTTCCTGGGAGGCGGGCTGCAGGACAACGGCAACTGGGTGGGCCCCAGCCGCACGCGCGACCCGCTGGGGATCCTGGTGGACGACTGGAGCATGGTGTCGTACGGCGACGGTTACTACCAGGTGACGCACCCCGACGACCCGGAGTACTTCGTGACCGACGCGCAGGGGGGGATGATCTTCCGCACGCGGATGCAGACGCGCGAGCAGGAGGACATCTCGCCGCAGCCGCGCCGCAACGACGGCGGGCCGGTGAACGCCCTGCGCTACCGTTTCAACTGGAACGCGCCGGTGGTGGCGTCGCCGCATGACGGGAAGGTGCTGTACTTCGGGGCGCAGGTGCTGTTCAAGTCCACCGACTTCGGCGGCACGTGGACGGCGATCTCGCCGGACCTCACGAAGAACGACAGCACGAAGCACGGGTGGGCCGGCGGGCCGGCGATGCTGGAGGCCACCACCGCCGAGTTCTACAACACGATCTACAGCGTGGCCGAGTCCCCGGTGCAGGCGGGGCTCATCTGGGTGGGGGCGGACGACGGCAACCTCCAGCTCACGCGCGACGGCGGGAAGTCGTGGACGCGCGTGGACGGGAACGTGCCCGGGGTGGGGCCGGCGGCGGTGGTGAGCCATGTGGAGCCCAGCCGGCGCGCGGCGTGCACGGCGTACGCCACCTTCGAGCGGAAGTTCATGGACGACCTGCGCCCGTACGCCTTCCGCACCACCGACTGCGGGGCCACGTGGACCAGCATCGCGGGGAACCTGCCGGAGGGGGCGTACCTGCAGGTGCTGCGCGAGGACCCGCGCACCCCCGACGTGCTGTATGCGGGGACCGAGACGGGGCTGTACGTGAGCGTGACGGGGGGCGGGTCGTGGTTCCGGCTGGGGGGGAACCTGCCGGCGGTGCCGGTGCACGAGGTGCTGGTGCACGGGCGGGAGAACGACCTGATCGTGGCGACGCACGGGCGCGGCGCGTGGATCCTGGACGACGCGTCGGTGATCCAGGAGCTGGCGGCGGCGGCGGGCAAGCCGGTGCACCTGTTCGGGATGCGCACGGCCACGCGCTTTGCGACCAAGCAGGCCAAGGGGTCGCTGGGAGACGCGCTGTTCCGCGCCCCCAACCCGCCGTACGGGGCGATCATCCGCTACCACCTGGCGTCGGCGCCCGCCGCGGGGTCGACGGCCAAGGTGGAGATCGTGGACGCGGCGGGGACGGTGATCCGCACGCTGGGGCGGATCCCCGTGAAGGCGGGGATCAACACGACGGCGTGGGACCTGGCGCACGACGGGCCGCGGCCGCGGCGGGCGCCGGCGCCCGGTGACGAGGCGGCGGGGGGCGATGACGACGAGTTCTGGGCGGCCAGCGGGGGTCCCCGGGCGCTCCCCGGGCGCTACACCGTGCGGCTGACGGTGGGGAGCACCGTGGTGGAGCAGCCGCTGCAGGTGCGGGTGGATCCGACCACGCGGACCACACCGGAGGGGCTCAAGGCGCAGTTTGACCTGGCGATGGAGCTGCGGGCGCTGCAGTCGCTGGCCAACGACACGCTGCGGGCGCTGGACACGCGGCGCGGCGAGTTGGAGGCGCGGCGGCGCGGGGCGCTGGCGCTCCCCAACAATGAAGGGGCGCCGGTGGCGGCCACGCTGGGCGCGGAGCTGGCCCAGCTCGACTCGCTGGTCACCACGCTGACCAAGCCGGCCAACTATCCGTACTGGAGCGAGGGGCCGCGGGTGAGCGAGCGGATCAGCAACCTGCTGCGCAACGTGGACAGCGGGAACTTCCCGCCCACCGGGCCGCAGCGCGGGCTGTCGCAGGAGCTGGCGGTGGAGCTGCGCGCGGCGATGGAGCGGGTGCGGCAGTTCCTGGCGCGGCAGGTGATGATGTAGGGCGGCGGTGCCGCGACGTCGGCGTTCGGGCGCCGACGCGACACGGGGGGCGTGCCATCGGCACGCCCCCCGTGGTCATTGACATCGCACGAGGACGTGGCCTCGATGAGTCTCGGAGGCGGATCTCCGTTCATTTGTCGGACCGAACGCGGACTGCCACCTCGGAGCGTGGCGGGCGCAGGCGGGCGGTGAGAACAACCGACCGCTCAACTGGGCCGCGTTCTTTTCCCCGGAACAGCAGAGGCACTTCGCGATCGGCCGGGTAGCAATGGCGGTCGAACGCCATTGTCGACCACTCGTCGAATGTGGTCTTTCCCGGCCGGCCCAGCATCGCGCGCGAGGCCCGCGCCCGCCAGTTGTCGGGCTGGAGCGCGATGTACGTGGGGACGTGGACCCGCTTCGGGTTCACGTCGGCCGTGGACGTGCGGCACGCCGTGCGCGTCGCGCGGGATGGTGACCTGCGACGCCGTGCGCCGGCAGCGCGCGGGTTCCGCGCCGGTCGGCTGCGCATGCACGGGGTAGGTGGTCGCCGCAGCGAGCACGAGGGAAAGCAGGAACGTGCGCATGGGGCGGTCTGGATGAAGGACTCGGTCACCGCACGACAATGCTCCGGCCTGCCATCGTGCGGCGCCAGCGTCCGGCACTGGCGGAACGCGGGATCGGTGCGCGATGTTGGAGTGTCCCGCCCACGGCAGCAGTCGGTTTTCGCGCTCCACTTTTCCACGGATACGATGACGCTCGTGACCATCATCGGCGCCGGCACCATGGGCCGACGCCTCGCGTTCGACTTCGCGCGCACGGGGTCGCCAGTGCGCCTGCACGACGCCACCCCCGGCGTGGCCGACGCCGCGGTGGCGTGGCTGCGCACCACCATGACGGCGTGGGAATCGGAGGGACGAGTGCCGGCCGGTGCCACCGACGCGGCCCTCGCGAACGTGTCGGTGTGCGAGGAGCTGGCCGAGGCCGCGAACGGCGCCGACGTGATCCTCGAGAATGTGCCCGAGCGACTGGCCCTCAAGCGCACACTGTTCGCGCAGCTGTCCACCATGCTGCCCGACCACACGGTGATCGTGTCGAACACCTCGTCGCTCCCGGGGTCGGTCATGGCCGATGCGTCCGGCCGCGCCGACCGGTTCATCAATGCGAACTTCTCCCACCTGGGCGAAGCCAAGGTGGAGGTGATGCCCAACCCTGCGACCTCCGCCGGGACGCGCCATGCCGTGGTGGCGCTGCTTCGCGCGGCCGGCTTCATCCCCATCGTCCTGCAGCAGGAACAGTTCGGCTATGCGGGCAATCGCGTGTGGCGGGCCGTGAAGAAGGAAGTCCTGCGACAGCTCGCCGCCGGAACGGCAACCGCCGAGGATCTCGACCGATCGTGGATGCTCGACTGGGACGTTCCCATCGGGCCCTGCGGCCTGATGGATTCCATCGGCCTCGATGTCGTCCGCGACATCGAGCAGAGTTACGCCGACGCGAGTGGCGATCCCGCGGACCGGCCGCCCGCGTTCCTCGACGCGATGATCGCCGACGGCAGGTTGGGCGTGAAGAGCGGCGCCGGCTTCTACGAGTACCCCGACCCGGCGTTCCGCCGCGCGGGCTTTCTTGACAACCCCGACGAGTAATGGATGATTGGGGCGCCTGCTCCCCCTGGAACGGAGCGACGGTGCCGGACGCGCGTCCCGGACGTGTGCTCGCGCCCCCCTGATGCCGCTCGAGGGGCCCTGATGCACGCGGGGGGCGGGAGCCGGCGTGTGCCGATCCCCGCCCCCCGATGGCGCGGCCGAGGCCGCAGCGCCGGTCAGTACCCCGGGTTCTGCGTCAGCTGCGGGGAGACGCGGATGTCGCGGAGCGGGATCGGGAACAGCACCTGCCCCGCCCGGTCCTGGATGCCCTTCACCTGCACGGCCTTGCCGAGCCGGTTGAGGTCGGGCCAGCGGTCCCCTTCCAGGGCCAGCTCCAGCCGCCGCTCCAGCTCGATCTGGTTGATCACGTCGGCCTGCGTGGTGACCTGGGTCCCCAGCGTGTGCGGGGCCAGCCCGGCGCGGAGGCGCACCTTGTTGTACTGCGCCACGGCCTCGGGGAGGCGGTTGAGGCGGGCGAGCGCCTCGGCCTTGATGAGGACCACCTCGGCGAGGCGGATCACGTGGACGTGCTCGGTGCCCGGGCGGGCCGACCACTTGACGCCGTTGAGCGGGCGGGCGGCGACGCCGCTGGGGGCGACGGTGGCCGGCTTGCGGAGGTCACCCGCCGGATACGCCGCGTCGAGGTTGGCGCTGGGGGCCACCTCGGCGCGCCCCACCGAGAGGTAGTAGTTGCTGAGGCCGTTGGTCTCGGTGGCGTTGAAGGAGACGCGGAAGATGTCCTCGGTGGTGTTGTTCCCCGCGGCCGAGAAGAGGCTGGCGAAGGGGACCGTGAGGGTGTCGCGCCCGGCGAGCACCTGGTTGGCGGCGTCGAGGGCGGCGAGGTAGTCGGCCTGGCTGCCGGCGTTCCCCGCCAGCCCCGCCCGGTAGAAGAGCACGCGGGCGCGGAGCGCGCGGGCGGCCACCGGGGTGGCGTAGCGGGTGTTGGCGGTGTTGCGGGTGAGCGCCTGCGCGCTGTCGAGATCCTTCAGGACCTGCGTGTACACGTCGTTCACCGGCGTGCGCACGTAGCTCTTGGACTCGTCGGGCCCCGTGGTGACCTTCGTGGGAATGGGAACGGCACCCCAGTACTTCACGAGATTGTGGAAGCCAAGGGCGCGAATGAAGTACGCCTGCCCCAGGATGTCGGAGCGGGTCGCTTCGGGGATGCTGGCCACCTTGGGGACAGCGTCGATGAGCAGGTTCGCGCGGTTCACGCTCGAGTAGATCGCCGTCCAGAGCGCCGTCACTTCCTGATTGTCGGCCTGCATGCGGTTGGTCTGCATCTCCCCGAGGTACCCGAAGGTGCCCGACCACACGGCGTTGTCGGCGGCGAGGTCGCCCACCAGCAGGGCGGACAGGCCGTAGTAGCTGCCACTCTGCAGCGCGTCGTAGGCGCCGTTGAGGGAGGCGGTGGCGGTGGCCGCGTCCTGGATCATCAGGTCCTGCGGCAGCGACGTGACCGGTTCCGTCTGCAGAATGCCGTCGCACGCCGTGGCGGCGGCGAGCATGCCCACGGCCGTGAGGCGCGCGAACGCGCGGGTGCGGTCCTTGAAGTAAGTCATGATTACCATCCGGCGTTGATGCCCACGGTCCACGTGCGGGCCAGGGGGTACGCGTAGAAATCGACGCCCAGCGACAGATTGGCGTTGGCGCCGGTGGAGCTGACGTCGGGGTTGTAGCCCGTGTAGCGGGTCCACGTGACGAGGTTGCGGCCGCTCACGTAGAGGCGGGCGTTGTCGGCGCGCATCTGCTTGGCCAGCGACGCCGGGAGGCGCCACCCGAGGGTGACCTCCTGGAGGCGGACGAAGGAGCCGTCCTCGATGAAGCGGTCGGACATGAAGCGGGCGCCGCCGGTGCTGCCCATGCGCGGCTGGTCGGTGATGTCCCCCGGCTTCTGCCAGCGGTTGCGCACGTTGCCGAACTTGTTGTCGGAGGAGTTGCCGCCGTCATCGGCGAAGAGGCGGTTCATGTTGAGGATCTCGTTCCCCTGCGTGAACTGCACGAACGTGCGGAAATCGAAGTCCTTCCAGCGCATCGCATTGGTCAGGCCGCCGAAGTAGTCGGGCTGCGCGCTGCCAAGGTCGGCGGACAGGTCGGCGGTGACCGGGTTCAGGGTTTCGCCGCCGTTGGCGGCGCGGTAGACGGCATTGCCGGTGGCCGGGTCGACGCGGAGGAAGTCGTAGAGGAAGAACGTCCCGATCGGCTTGCCCACCATGGCCACGCTCGTGAGACGGCTCGACGTGGTGGACGTCACCGGCTGTCCGTCGGAGAGCGAGGTGATGGTGTTGCGGTTCCAGGTGATGTTGAGGTCACTGGTCCACTCGAAGCCGCCCTTGCCGGGCCGACGGATGTTCACCGTCTGCAGCTGCAGGTCGACGCCGCGGTTGCGCAGCGACCCCACGTTGTCGGCCACGGTGGTGTAACCGCTGGTGGCGGCCACCGGGCGGTTGACCAGCAGGTCGGCGGTGGCGCGGTTGTACCAGTCCACCACGAGGTTCACGCGTCCGCTGAAGAAGCCCATGTCGGCACCGAGGTCGGTCTCGGTGGTGCGCTCCCAGCGGAGGTTGGGGTTGCCGAGCTGCGAGGGCGCGAGGCCGGCCACCCCGGCGTAGGGGTTGGCGGTGGCGAGCGTACGGCTGCCGAAGTCGGCGATCTGCTGATTGCCGGTGGTGCCGCGGCTGGCGCGCAGCTTGAGGGTCATGAGGCGCGAGATCGCGCCGGCCCAGCTCTCATCGCTCACGGTCCACGCACCGGAGAGCGCCGCGAAGTTGCCGTAGCGGCTGTTGTCGCCGAAGCGCGACGAGCCATCACGCCGCAGGCTGGCCGTGACCACGTAGCGCTCGCGCCACGTCCAGTTGGCGCGGCTGAAGTACGACACCAGCGTGTTCTCGGTCTCGCCGCCGTCGAACACGGAGACCTGCGCCGCGTTGCGGACGTAGCGCTCGAAGCCGGTCGGGAAGCCCGTGCCGGCGACGTAGTTGAAGTTGGTGCTGTTGCGCTCCTGGCTGGCGCCGGCGGTAAGGCGCAGCGACTGGTTGTCGGACTCGATGACGTCCCAGGTGCCAAAGGTCTCGGCCAGGTAGCGGTAGGCGCGGGTGCGCCCGTTGGCCCCCTCGCCCCCCACGCTGGCGCTCACGGCGCGGTCCACCTTGGGGGAGCGCCAGCGCAGCTCGTCGAGGGCGTAGACGTCGGTGCCGAGGCGGGCGGAGACGTTGATCCGGTCGGTGACGGCGTAGCGCGCCTCGAGGTTCCCCAGCGCGCGCAGCGTGCTGACGTTGAGGGAGCTGTAGGTGGCCATGGCCACCGGGTTGGAGTAGATGAGGCCGTTGGCGATGCCGGCGAAGCCGAAGGAGCCGCCGGTGACGGGCGAGAAGGGCTGCAACGCCAGGGCGTTGGTGACGATGCCGTCGATGTTCTGGTCGCCCGGGACGCGGTCGTTGGACTCGCGGGTGAGGCCGATGTTCGAGGTGATCGTGAGCTTGCTCGTGGCCTGCGCGTCGGTGTTGAGGCGCAGCGCCTGGCGCTGGTAGCCCGAGCCGATGACGATGCCGGTCTGCCGCATGTCACTGCCGCTGAGGAACATGCGGAGGCGGTCGGTGCCGCCGCTGACGCTGAGGTTGACCTCGCTCATGGGGGCGGGGCGGAAGATCGCCGCCTGCCAGTCGGTGTTGATGCTGTCGGTGCCGGGGGCGAAGCGCGGGGCGAGCCCCTGGTTGGTGCGCGCCTCGTTCATGACCGCCACGTACTCGCTGGCGCTGAGGAGGTCCACCGTCTTCTCCACCTGCTGCGCGCCGGAGTAGGCGCTGAGGTTGAAGCGGAAGCGGTTGCCGCCGGCGCCGCGCTTGGTGGTGATGACGACCACGCCGTTGGAGCCGCGGGAGCCGTAGATGGCGGCGGCGGCGGCGTCCTTGAGGACGTCGATGGAGGCGATGTCGTCGGGGTTGATCCCCGAGATGGGGGTCATGCGCTGGCCGCTGGTGCCGGTGATCTGCTCGAAGGTCCCCTGGAGCATGGGGACGCCGTCAATGACGTAGAGCGGCTGGCTGCCGGCGTTGAGGGAGGCGGGGCCGCGGATACGGACGGAGACGCCGCCGCCGGGCTCGCCGCTGTTCTGCATCACCTGGACGCCGGGGACGCGCCCCTGGAGGGCGTTGTCGAGGCTGACCACGGGGAGCGCGTCGAAGGCGCTGCTGTCGATGCTGGCGATGGCGTTGCTGACGGTGGCGCGCCGGCTGCTGCCGTAGCCGGTGGCCACGACGGTGCTGAGGACGGCAGCCACGGGGCGCAGGCGGATGTCCACCGTGACGGTGCCCCCGGCGGTCAGATCGACGGTGCGCTGGAAGGCCGCGTAGCCGAGGCGCTGTGCGCGCACCGTGATCCGCCCGGCGGGAACGCCGGTGAGCTGATAGCTCCCGGCTTCCGACGTGGCGGCGCGCGCGGTTGCGCCCGCGATGGTCACCTGCACGCCGGCGACCGGGCGTCCGGTGGTGGAGTCGCTGACGAAGCCACGCACGGTACCGGTGGCGCCCTGCGCCTGCAGGGCGCCCGCACCCGGCGTCACCGACAGGACCCCGACCAGTGCGAGCAGGGACGCCACGCGCGGACCCGCGGGCGCCCGCCCCGCCACGACAGTCCACAACCATCGACGAGCCAGCATGATTTCCTCCGGGATTGGGATAGCGGAAGCGGACCTGAACTCAGGGCCGGCCACTACGTGGCGAGAGGACGGCGCCGTCGCCGCTGCCGGCCAAACGGTAGGTTGCGAAACCGGAGCCCGCAAGTATTCTTTTATAAAAACATGCATCCTTATACAGACTCCGAGCATCACATCGCGCCGGCGCAGACGCTGGGCAGCCGAGCGTATGCCGAGATCCGGGCCCTGCTGATGCGCGGCGGCTTTGCGCCCGGCGAGGCGATTCCCGTCCGCGTGGTCAGCGACCGAATCGGCATCGGGGCGACCCCGGTCCGCGAGGCGCTGCAGCGGCTGGCTGCCGAGCGTGTCCTCGAATCGGCGGCGAACCGGCGCGTGCGTGTGCCGAAGCCCGATCGGGAGGAGCTCACCGCGCTGTACGAGACCCGCCTCATCCTCGAGGGCGAGGCGGCGGCGCTGGCCGCGCGGCGCATCTCGACCGCGGAGCTGCGAACCGCCAGCGCCACGTTCCGTCGGGTGGTCGAGGCGGCGGATGCCGGTGATGCGCCGACGTGCCTGGCCGAGAACATGGCCTTCCATTTCCAGATCTACACGGCGAGTCGCCTTCCGCCACTGGTGCGGTGCATCGAACAGCTCTGGCTCCAGCAGGGGCCGCAACTGCTCGCGTCGACTTCGATGCGTCCGCTGACCGCGAAGTCATTCTTTGGCTCGACACGACAGGCACACGTGCGACTGCTGTCGTCGCTTCGGCACCATGATGCCAAGGCGGCCAGGCGCTGCGTCGAGGAGATCCTGTACTCCGGTCTCGACGCGGTCCCGAACGATACCCCGATCCGATGACGCGGTGCGCGCACGAGGCGGAGGGGATGCCGCCATTCACCTGGCGGCGCCCACGCGATGGACGATCGCACGCCGTGCTCGAGGGACCCCGATTCCCATTCCCATCCGGAGGCAGTCCGATGAGCGAGTCGCTGATCCGCGAGATGTTTGCCACCATCGACGCCCGTGACTGGTCCCACCTCGATCGCTACTTCACCGCCGACGTCGTCTATGAGCGCCCCGGCTACGCGCCGATCCGCGGCCTGCCGGCCCTGCGCGACTTCTACGAGCGGACCCGCATCGTCGCCGCCGGCACCCACGATCTCTGGCAGGTCATCGCCGACACCGATCGGGCGGCCTGCTGGGGGCGCTTCGCCGGACAGAGTCGCGATGGGGCGATGCTCGACGAGCGCTTTGCGGACGTCTACCGGCTCGTCGACGGCAGGATCGCTGCGCGCTCCACACACTTCTTTCGCCCGGCGATCTGACCGGCCATGGCCGGGGCGTGGCGCCGGTGCGTCGCGCCTTCGCGGCACGCATTGCGGAAGGGAGAACCCGGTCGCGAGACGCTGACGCGGCCACCGCTCGCCTTCCCGCGCGCACGCGCCGGCACCGGACGACTCACCGCATCCCCATCCCACACCGAGCGACCATTGAATCGCCTGCATCGCGTGCTCAGCGCCGGTCAACTCTTCGCGCTCGGGTTCGGCGGCATCGTCGGCGTCGGCTGGGTGATCGGCCTCGGCGAGTGGCTGGGACTGGCCGGACCGGTCGGCGCGATCGTTGCCTTCGTCCTCGGTGGCGCAATCACCGTCCTGGTCGGCTGCTGCTACGCCGAACTGCTCGGCCTGCTCCCGGCCTGCGGCGGAGAGATCGCGTACGCGTATGACATTCTCGGCGGCGGCGCCTCCTTTGCCGTCGGTTGGTTGCTCGTGCTCGCGAATGTCGTCACGCTCGTCTTCGAGGCGCTGGGCATGACCTGGATCGTGGCGACACTGATTCCCGCCGTGGGGTCGATGCCCCTCTACACGTTGGCTGGATACACGATCGGCGTCGGTGATCTGGCACTCGGGATCGGCGGCATGCTGCTCATGGCATGGATCAACGTCGCCGGCCTGCAATTCGCCGCGCGGTTGCAGGATACGCTGACGCTGGCGAAGGTCGCACTGGTCACCATCGTCGTGGCCGTCGGCCTCAGCGCCATGTCGCCGGCGCGCCTCGATCCGCTGTTCGGACCGCACCCGTCAACGTGGCTCGGCGTGCGCGGTGTCCTGATATCCGTGCCATTCTGGCTCTCCGGGTTCGCGAACGTCGCGCAGGTCGCGGCGGAAGCGGATGCGCGCGTCACTCCGCGAAAGATGGGGCTGGCACTCATCTGGTCGATCGTCGCGGCGGCCGCGTTCTACGTGCTGCTGATCGTCGCCTGTGCCGGTCTGCTGCCGCGTGCCGAGCTGCTCGCGCTCGAGTTGCCGGCGGCGCAGGTCTTCGATCATCGCTTCGGATCCATGAGCCTCACACGCATCGTGCTGATCGTCGCGCTGCTGGGCAACCTCACGGTCTGGAACAGCACGCTGATTGCCACATCCCGCGTCGTCTACACGCTCGCGCGCGCGGGGCTGATGCCCGCGTCGTTGGCTCGCGTACATGCGCGTCGTGGCACGCCAGCCGTTGCGATCATCTGCATGTCCGCCATCGCCTCGGTCGGTGTGCTGCTTGGCAAGGAGGCTATCGCACCGGTGGTCAACGTCGCCAGTACGTGCTTCGCGATCGTCGGTGCCGTGGTGTGCGCGCTGGTCCTCGTGCTCCGGCACCGTGACCCTGCCATGCCGCGACCGTTCCGTGTACCGGGAGGCGTGACGCTCGCGTGGGTCGCGCTGCTCTCCTCCATCGGACTGATCGTGGTGTCCCTCGCATCACCGACCGGCGTCTTCGGCGGCGTGCCGCTGGAATGGCTCATTCTGTCGGTGTGGGTGCTCGGCGGGGCGGTGCTCTGGGCGCGACTGCGTCAATCACAGGCCGCCCTGAGTGAGCCCCAACGACGGGCGCTCATTCTCGGGGCCGAGCGCGACCGGTTGGCAACCATCCTCCCCGACGTCACATGAATCACGCACGTTCCGCATTCGAAGACGCCGCATTCCGATACACCGAAACGACCAGCTATCTCGATCGCGTCCGACGCGGCCTGCCGCCGGTGATCATCTGCTGTGCCGTGAACGGTGGTGTGCAAGGCAAGGAAGTGAATCCCGCGATCCCGGAATCGGCAGAGGAAGTCGCCGATGCGGTGTTCGCCGCGTATCGAGCCGGTGCGGCGATGGTGCATGTGCACGCGCGCGACCCCGACGATCCACCGGAGCCGGCCCGTACCGCGCACGACTGGCAGCAGGTGGTGCGGCTGATTCGCGATCGGTGTCCCGACGTGATCGTGAACGTGACGACCGGCGGCAGCGTGGGCATGACCGACGCGGAACGGCTGGCGAGCCTCGAGAGTGGAGCCGAAATGGCGTCGCTCAACCTCACGCCCGACATGAGTCTCGTGCGAACGAAGGAGCGGCGTGCCCCTTTGCGCTCTCCCCGCCCGGCGCGGGAAGTGGATGATTGCTGGCCGATCACGTTCGGACTGGTCGAGTCGTTCGCGCGCGAGATGCAATCGCGCGGCATCAAGCCGGAACTCGAGACGTATCACCCGGGTGGTGCATCCGTGGTGCGGCACCTGATCGACAAGGGGCTGTTGGCGGCGCCGTACTGGATCCAGACCGTGATGGGCTACCAGGCCGGGAGTCCGCCAACCGTGCAATCGGTGCTGGACCTGCTGCGCGACTTCCCCGATGGCGCGCTCTGGCTGTGTTCCGGCATCGGGCCGCATCAGCTTCCCATGACGACGCTGGCGCTGATGATGGGTGGCCACGTGCGCGTCGGGCTCGAAGACAACGTCTATTTTCGCCGCGGCGAACTGGCCGAGAGCAATGCGCAGCTGGTGGCGCGCACGGTCCGTCAGGCGAACGAATTGAATCGTGCCGTGGCGACGCCCGCTGACGCGCGCGCCATGCTGGGCATGCCGCCGTCCCGGGCAAGCTGATCCGCGCCGCGCCTCACGCTCCATCCCCCGAGTCTCCATCCCATGCCCCGACTTCGCGCGCTGGCCCTGCTCGGCCTCGTCACCGCCTCCCGGCCCCTCACCGCGCAAGGGCGCGAGAGCGACACGCTCAGCACCGCGTCACCGCTGGCGCGGATCATGTATCTCACCCAGCTCGACCGCCTCGAGGACACGCGAAGCGACGGGGCGCGATGCGGCGCCGCGGCATCCCTGAACGCCTTTGTCCTCCTCGGTGGCAGCATCGACTCAGTTGCCCGCGTGTTCGGCCTGCCGCTCGACCGCACGATCGGCACCGCGCACCGCGTGCAGGATCGGCTCTATCGGCATGCCGACGTCGACGGGGTGGCGGGCGTCATCGGCTCGACGAAACCGGTCACCGACGCGAGCGGCGTGATCGTCGCCGGACGCCGTGCCGCCGCCGACGAGTTCCATCGGCTGCTCGAGGCGCTCGGCCTGCGCGCCGAGCCGCTGTTCGGGGCGACGCTCCAAACCGTCGGGGTGCGGGACAGCGCGGTCAACGCGTATCTCCGGCGCCATGAGACCCCCGTGTTCATCGTCGGGGCCGATGCCGATCTCAGCCGGGGTGCACGCCCGAGCCGCGCGCCGACCGGCAATGCGGCGAACCACTACATCGTCATCACGCGGCAGAGCGGCGCCTGGCGGAAGGTGGACAGCTGGCATCGTGCCGGCCAGCGGACGGTGTCGCCACTGACCGAGGCCGAGGTGCGCGGATTCCTGCATCGCACGCCCGTGACGCCCTACGGCATCGAGCGCATCCCCGGCAGTGGACCGCGACTGGCGCCGGCGGGCCATGATCGTCCCCCCGAGGGACGCGATCTGCTGGGCGCGGCGGCGACGAGCGCCGAGGCGACGGCTCCGGTGGCGGCGCGCGGCGCCGCCACGCCATTGGCACCGCTCGACCTCTTCCGCCTCGAGAAGGTCAGCGAGCCGGAACTCTCGCCGGATGGCACGCGTGTCGTGTATGTGCGGCAGAGCCACGACATCATGCGCGACCGGGCCGTGACGCAGCTGTGGGTGGTGAACGCGGACGGTTCGAGGCACCGGCGCCTGACCGCGGGCGACGGGAACGACCGGGCACCGCACTGGACACCGTCGGGCGATGCGATCGTGTATCTGTCGAGCGTGGATGGCACCACGCAGCTGTTCCGCCGTGACGTCGACAGTGAACAGACGGTGCGCCTGGCGAAGCTGCCGGCGGCGCCGGAGTGGTTCACCATTTCCCCCGACGGATCGCAGATCGCGTTCGCGATGCTCGTGCGGTCATCGCCGCACGTACCCTCCGGAATGCCGGCGGCGCCCGCGGGAGCGACGTGGGCACCGTCCGCGGTGGTGGCCACCGACGTACGCTACCGCATGGACGGCGTCGGATTGCTGCCGACCGGTCGCGCGGAGCTCTTCGTGATCCCCGCATCTGGTGGCACGGCGCGACAGCTCACATCCGGTGGCGTGCTGCAATTCGGACGGGCGTACGGCGCGACGCCTGGTATCTGGACCCCGGACGGCACGGCACTCATCGTCACGGCGAACGGCAATCCCTTCCCCGACCTGACATCACGTTCGGCGGACCTGTTCGAGGTGCGGGTCGCCGATGGGGTGGTGACCCCGGTGTTCCGTCGGCGCGGGACGAATCGCTCGCCCGCTGTTTCCCCCGACGGCAAGTGGCTCGCGTTCGTCAGCGTCGCGGATTCGGGGCACGCGTGGACGCAGCCGCGCCTCTGGTTGATTCCGCGGCACGGCGAGGCAACGCCGCGATTGCTGTCGGCAAAGTTCGACGCCGAAGTCGAGAACCCGGCGTGGCTTCCCGACGGCAGTGGCCTGCTGTTCCTTGCCGATCGTGAAGGCCGCGCCGGCCTGTGGCGTATCACGCTCGATGGCGCAACGACATTGATGGCCGACTCGCTCGCGAGCGATCTCGACGCGTATGGTGGCGGGCAGGCGTTTTCGCAAAGTCGCAGCGGCGCCCTGGCCCTCACGCGCGGCTCACCGACGTCACCGGGCGACATCTGGTTCGCCACCACCGCCGGCGCACCGGCAAAGCGGCTCACGGCCGTGAATGACGATGTCCTCACGGAGCGGCAGGTGGGGCAGGTCACGTCCTTCTGGGCAACGTCGTCGAAAGACGGCCAGCGCTTCCAGTCGTGGATCATCACGCCGCCCGGCTACGCCCCGGGCAGGAGGTATCCGACGATCCTCGAGATCCACGGCGGCCCCTTCGCTGCGTACGGCGATCGTTTCGACATCGAGAAGCAGTGGATGGCCGCGCAGGGATACGTGGTGCTCTACGTGAATCCCCGCGGCTCCACCAGTTACGGTGAAGCCTTCGCGCGCCTGATCGACAAGACCTATCCCGGTGACGACGCGGATGACCTGCTCACGGCCGTCGATTCCGTCGTGGCACGTGGCATGGCGGATCCGGCGCAGCTGTACGTCACCGGCGGCAGCGGCGGCGGCCTGCTGACGGCGTGGCTGACCGCGCGCACCACGCGATTCCGGGCGGCCGCGGTGCTCTATCCTGCCATCGACTGGACCAGTGTCGTGCTGACGTCCGACAACGGCTCACACTTCCAGGGCCACTGGTTGCGCGGCACGCCGTGGGAGAATCCGACGCACTACTGGGCACAGTCGCCGCTGTCGCGGGTGGCCAGTGTCCAGACGCCGACACTGGTGATGGGTGGCGACGGCGACTATCGCACGCCATTCGGGCAATCCGAGGAATGGTTCACGGCGTTGCGCCTGCGCGGCGTGCCCACGGAGCTGGTACGGCTGCCCGGCGAACCGCATGGTGCCCGCAGCCGGCCCAGTCATCACATCGCCAAGGTGGCGTACATCACGGACTGGTTTGCCCGTCAGCGCGACGCTGCGTGTTGCCTGGCCCCCGCACCGGTCACACCACCACCGGCATTGACGGCCCTCGCCGACTCCATGGCGCGGGGCGACTTCGGCTACGTCGACGCCCTCCACGTGCAGCGCAACGGAGTGCCGCTGCTGTCGCGCACCTTCGCGCGCAGTTATGTCGGCGTGTATCCCATGAAGACACCGCCTGGCGCGTACAACTATCAGGACCCGAACTGGCATCCGTTCTACCAGGGCCGCACGCTGCACACGTTGCAGTCGGTGACCAAGAGCATCGTGTCGCTGGTCTACGGTGTGGCCCTCGCGCGCAAGGACATCGCCTCCATCGATCAGCCGATCGCACCCTTCATCCCGGCGCATGCGGATGCCTTTCGTGATTCGCTGCGCAGGCAGATTACCATTCGTCATCTGCTCACGATGACGTCGGGAATCCACTGGCCCGAAGGCGGCGGGTACGGCAGCGATGACGATATCACGCAGCGCATGGAGAACAGCGCCGACTGGGTCGCGATGGTGCTGGCGCAGCCGATGGAAACGGTACCCGGCGCGAAGTACCACTACAACGATGGTGCCGCCGCCCTGCTGGCCGAAGTGTTCCGCGGCGCGACCGGCGTCGATCTGCAGGTGTATGCCGCGCAGCATCTGTTCGGCCCGCTTGGCATCACCCGGTTTCACTGGAAGCGATCATCCGGTGGACTGACCGATGCCGAGGGGGGACTGTACCTGGAACCCGCCGACCTCGCCAAGCTCGGTCAACTGATGCTGGATCAAGGGCTGTGGAACGGGACGCGTCTGGTGAGCGCCGAATGGGTCGCCGACGCGGTACGTGGCCAGCAACCCATGACGCCGGGGCAGCCGCTGCCACGGGTGAATTACGGGTTGATGTGGTGGACCGTCGGCCCCGGTGTGCTGCAGGATTCGGGCGCGTACTTCGGCTGGGGCTACGGCGGGCAATACGTCTTCGTGTTTCCCAAGACGCGTACGGTGGCGGTGTTGAATCAGTGGATGTTCCAGGGGCAGGAGATTCAGCCGATCGCGTTCGCGCGCCGCATCGGGGCGGCGATGGCGGCGATGCCGTGAGCGCGCCCGACGCACACTCAGCGTTCCCGGCGCCCGACGCGCTGCGTGACGTCCGCGCGTCGCGGATCACGGTCGGTACCGGGCCGGAGGCGATCACGCTCAACGTGCGCGTCGGTGCGAACGCCGGGCCGCCCGTGCTCCTCTTGCATGGGCATCCGCAAACGCACCTGATGTGGCATCGCCTGTGGCCGTTGCTGGCGCCGCGGTTCACCCTGGTCGCGCCTGACCTGCGTGGATACGGCGACTCCGACAAGCCCCCGAGCTCGGCCGATCATGCGACGTACAGCAAGCGCGTCATGGCCGCCGACCTCGTGGCGCTGATGGCATCGCTCGGGCACGACCGGTTCCTGGTCGTCGCGCACGATCGCGGCGCGCGTGTGGCGCACCGGCTCGCGATGGACGAACCGGCGCGGGTGCGTGCAATGGTCCTGCTCGACATCGCGCCGACGCTTGCCATGTACGAACAGACGAGCGAGGCCTTCGCTCGCGCATACTGGCACTGGTTCTTCCTCATTCAGCCGGCCCCGTTGCCGGAATCGCTGATCGGCACGAACGGGGCGCTCTACGTGCGCAGCGTTCTCGGTGGCCGGCACGCCGGTCTCGGTCCGTTTCCCGCCGACGTGCTGGCGGAATACGAGCGGTGCGCGAGTGATCCGGCCACGATCCATGCCATCTGCGAGGACTATCGGGCATCCGCCGGCATCGACCTCGCGCACGACCGGGACGACCGCGCGGCGGGTCGCCAGCTGCGCGTGCCGCTCAGGGTCGTCTGGGGGCAGCACGGCGTCGTGGCGCGGTGCTTCGACGTGCTGCACGAATGGCGCCGTGTTGCGGAATCGGTCGAGGGCGGTACACTCGGGTGCGGCCACTACCTGGCGGAAGAAGCGCCCGACGCACTCTTCGCCGACATCCTGCCCTTCCTGACGACACACGCACAGTGACATGAAGCATCACTATCGGATCGCCAGCATTCCCGGCGACGGCATCGGCGTCGAAGTCCTGCCGGAGGGCATGCGGGTGGTGGACGCCGTGTGCCGACGGCACGGCATCACGGTGACCTGGGAGCACAAGCCGTGGGCCAGCTGCGCGTGGTATGTCGCGCACGGTGAGATGATGCCGCCCGACTGGCGCGCGCAGTTGCTCGGCACCGACGCCATCTTCTTTGGTGCCGTGGGGTGGCCCGCCACCGTCCCCGATCACGTCTCGCTGTGGGGCAGCCTGCTGCGTTTCCGGCGCGAGTTCGATCAGTACGTGAACCTGCGTCCCGTGAAGCTGATGCCGGGCGTTCCGTCGCCGCTCGCCGGGCGCACTCCGGGCGACATCGACTTCTACGTCGTGCGCGAGAACACCGAGGGGGAATACTCCAGCATCGGCGGACGCATCTTCGAAGGCACCGATCGCGAGATGGTCATTCAGGAAACCGTGATGACGCGCACAGGCGTCGATCGCGTGTTGAAGTTCGCGTTCGAGCTGGCGCAGCGACGTCCGAAACGGCATCTCACCTCCGCCACGAAGAGCAACGGCATCTCGATCACGATGCCGTACTGGGACGAACGCGTGGTCGCGATGGCGGCGCGCTTCCCCGACGTGCGGGTGGACAAGTTTCACATCGACATCCTGACCGCGCACTTCGTGCAGCACCCGGACTGGTTCGACGTCGTCGTGGCCAGCAACCTCTTCGGCGACATTCTCTCCGACCTGGGGCCGGCCTGTACCGGTACCATCGGCATCGCGCCGAGCGCGAACATCAATCCGGAGCGACACTTTCCGTCGCTCTTCGAGCCCGTGCACGGCTCGGCCCCAGACATCGCCGGTCGTGGCATCGCCAATCCGATCGGCATGATCTGGTCCGGCGCGCTGATGCTCGAACACCTCGGTCACGCCGAAGCGGCGGGCGAGGTGGTGCAGGCCATCGAGCGCGTGTTGGCCGATGCGGCGTCGCCGCGCACACCCGACATGGGTGGACGTGCCAGTACCGCCGACGTCGGGCGCGCGATCGCCGCGATGCTGTGAGCCGCCTGCGCCTCGCGCTTCCACTGGTGGCAGGGCTGGGGCTGGCGCTTCTGCCACCACCCGACGGGCTCTCGCCACACGCGTGGCACTACTTCGCGGTCTTCGTCGCGGTGATCCTGGCCCTCATCACCGAACCGTTGCCCGCCGCCGCGGTCGGATGGATCGGCGTCACGTTCGTGGCCGTCACCGGTGTCCTGTTCTCGCCCGCGCAGCATGCGGACGCGGCATTCAAGGCGCCGGCGGAAGCCATCAAGTGGGCACTGGCGGGTTTCTCCAACGCCACCGTCTGGCTGATCTTCGGCGCGTTCGTCTTTTCGCTCGGCTACGAGAAGACGGGACTCGGGCGCCGTGTGGCGCTCTTGCTCGTCAGGACGCTCGGCCAACGCACGCTGGGCCTCGGTTACGCGATCACGCTTGCGGACCTCGTCCTTGCCCCGTTCACGCCGTCCAATACCGCGCGCAGTGCGGGTGCCGTCTATCCGATCATCCGGAACATTCCGGCGCTCTACGGGTCGGGGCCTGACGAGTCGCCGCGCAAGATCGGTGCGTACCTGATGTGGGTGGCCTTCGCCAGCACGTGCGTGACGAGTGCCATGTTCCTCACCGCGCTCGCACCGAACCTGTTGCTCGTCAGCATCGTTCGTGATCGCGTGGGGATCGGCATCACGTGGACGCAATGGTGCCTCGGATTTCTCCCGATCGGGGGACCGCTGCTCGCGGCATTGCCGTGGCTCATCTTCCGGCTTTTTCCACCGGAGATCACGTCGAGCGACGAGGTGCCGGCGTGGGCCGCCCGGGAACTGGCGGCGATGGGGCGCGTGACCCGTGCCGAGTGGACCATGGCAGGCCTGGTCGGCCTGGCGCTCATATTGTGGATCTTCGGCGGTCGCTGGATCGACCCCACGACGACGGCGCTGGCGGTCATCGCGCTGCTCCTCGTCAGTCGGACCATCTCGTGGGATGACCTGGTCGCGCACAAGTCCGCGTGGAATATCCTTGCCTGGTTCGCCACGCTGGTGGCGCTCGCGGACGGTCTCAGTCGCGTGGGTTTCATCAACTGGTTCGGGCAGCGTGCGGCGGGTGTGCTTTCGGGACATCCACCAACCGTCGTGATGCTGACGCTCGTGCTGGTGTTCTTCCTCGTGCACTACCTCTTTGCCAGTCTCACCGCGCACACCACCGCGCTGCTGCCCGTCGTCCTGGCCGCGGGGGCAGCCGTGCCGGATCTGCCGATGCAGCCGTTCGTGTTGCTGCTCGGCTACTCACTCGGATTGATGGGGGTCCTGACGCCGTATGCCACCGGGCCGGCGCCGGTGTACTACGCCTGCGGATATCTCGATCGCCGCGACTTCTGGCGACTGGGCCTGGTGTTCGGCGCGATCTTCCTCGTGGCGTTGCTGGCCATCGGCGGAGTGATGGTGCTGGTGCGGTGATGCCGAGGATGCCCGGCGTCGCCCCCCCACCGGACAGGATGACGTTCCGGCCCGGACACACAACCGTTTCTCGTGATGCGTCAGGCCCATTCCAGACGGTCAGCGAGATCCAGGAATCAGGCTTCCCTCCGAATGTCTCCGCCGGCGGCGACGGGCGAAGCCGTGCTCCAGCACGCTGCGGGCGCTCCAAGACGATGCGCGCGACGCGTCGGAAGCCCGCTCCGCGCGCATCGTCGTGGAGCGCCCGCTGCAGAAGCCGGACTCCGGCTCAGCTGATCCGTTCGGGCTCCAGCACCTTCTCCACCGCGCGGCCCCCCTCCACGGTCACGTGGTACACCTTGGCGGCGGCGCGGGTGGCCACCACCCGCTTCACGGCGGTGCCCTCGAAGTAGATGCCCGCGTCGTTGTCGCAGGCGTAGCCGGGCTTCATCTCCCCCGACGCGATGAGGCGCTGGTACAGGGGGCGGCGCCCCGGCTCGGCGTCGTAGTGCGGCGAGTGGCTGCCGGGGAGGAAGCCCAGGCACTTCACGATGGAGAGCGCCTTCGGGCGCGAGTCGGTGGTCCCCTCCTCGAACCAGCAGAGCGAGCCGGCGCTGGCGCCGCCGAGGACGATGCCGCGCTCCCAGGCGGTGCGGAGCACGGCGTCGATCCCCTGGGCCTTCCAGATGGCCTGCTGGTTGAGGGTGTTCCCCCCGGAGCAGAGGATCGCATCCATGGAAAGGAGCACCTCGTCCCAGTCCTGGTCCTGCCGCGTGCTGGCGATGAAGCTGTTCTGCACGTGCGGCTCCACGTTCAGCGGCGCGCAGTTCTGGTAGAAGGTGAGCGCCCCCTGCGGGGAGTCGGCGGAGGCGGTGGGGAGGTAGCAGATGCGGGGGCGCGCCTTGCCGGTGAGCGCGGCCATGTAGCGGATGAACGCGGTGCCGAAGCCGCCGCCGGCGATGAGGATCTTGCGGGCGCCCTGCGCGGGGGCGTCGGCCGGGGGCACCTCGGGCGCGTGGGCGGGCGCGCCGCCGGAAAGCTGGCCGGCGCCGAGTCCCACGGTGCCGAGGGCGGAGGTGACGAGGAAATCCCTGCGCTGCATGGATGGGCTCCGGGGTGGGGAGGCGAAGGGGCGGGGCCGCCGCGGATTTCTTGCGGGGCATATGGGGTGGCGGTACGTTAGCGCCTGACGCTCCCCTTCGGCGAGCCGTCGCGACGTCTCCCACGTGAGGGTCCCCGTTATGCACGGAGTGCTCGCGCGCGCCCGGCGGCTGCTCGCCGTCCTCGCGCTCACCTCGACGCCCCTCGCCGCGCAGCAGGTGCGGACGATCACCGGCAAGGTGCTGGAGGAAGGAAGCCGGGCCCCCGTCACCGCGGCGCAGCTGCAGGTGCAGGGGACCGCGATCGGCGCCCTGTCGCGCGACGACGGCGGCTTCACGCTGGTGGGGGTGCCCGCCGCCGACGTGGTGGTGGTGGTGCGGCGGATCGGCTATCCGCTCACCCGCATCACCGTGGCGGCGGGGCGGAGCACGCTGGAGGTGCTGCTCAAGAAGGATGTGCTGAACCTGGACCAGGTGGTGGTGACGGGGCAGGCCACCGGGATCTCGCGGCGCAACCTGGCCAACGACGTGGCCAGCGTGAGCGGCGCCGACGTGAACCGGGTGTCGGCGCAGTCGCTGGAAAACGCCTTCCAGGGGAAGATCGCCGGGGCGCAGATCTCGCAGTCCACCGGGGCGCCCGGGGGCGGCAACCGCATCCGCATCCGCGGGATCAGCTCGATCCTGGGGAGCGCGCAGCCGCTGTACGTGATCGACGGCGTGATCGTGTCCGACGTGGCGATCGGGTCGGGGACCAACAAGGTGACGCGGGCGGCGGGGACGGCGATCTCGGTGGGGAACCAGGAGGCGCCGGTGAACCGCATCGCGGACCTCAATCCCAACGACATCGAGAACGTGGACATCCTGAAGGGGTCCGCGGCGGCGGCGATCTACGGGTCAAAGGCGTCGGGGGGCGTCATCATCATCACGACGAAGCGCGGGCAGGCGGGGAAGCCCAAGTACGCGCTGCGGATGGGGACGGGGACCTCCACGCTGGCGTACCGCAACGGGTCGCGCCGCTTCCAGACGCTGGACGACGCGGTGCGGGTGTTCGGGGCGGGGATCACCCCCTTCTTCGACCCGAACCGCTACATCGACTACGAGACCGAGGCGTACAGCAACCGCCCGGTGAACTCCGACCTGTCGCTGAGCGTGAGCGGCGGGAGCCAGGACACCCGCTACTTCGCGTCGGTGAGCCAGCGGAACGAGGAGGGGATCGTCCGCAACACCTACGCGCGCAAGACGGGGGTGCGGGTGAACCTCGACCAGCGGCTGGGGGCGCGGGTGAACCTGCAGTTGGGGAACGAGCTGGTAAACAACGCCAACGACCGCGGGCTCTTCGGGAACGACAACGCGGGGAACTCCATCGCGTACACGCTCACGAAGATCCCCGGGTTCCTGGACCTGCGGCGGAACGCCGACGGCAGCTGGCCGGTGAACCCGTTCTACCCCTCGAACCCGCTGCAGACGATCGACCAGTTCGACAACGAGGAGTCCGTGTGGCGCAACATCACCACGGCGCGCCTCACGGCGGACGTGGTGCAGGGGGAGCGGCACACGCTGCAGTTCATCGGCTTCGGGGGGGTGGACCTCCTGAACCAGTCGAACCTGGTGTACTCGCCACCCACGCTGCAGTTCGAGCCGGTGGACGGGCTCCCCGGGACCACGGGGAACTCGAAGACCACCAACCTGCAGCGGAACCTCAACCTCAACCTGGTGCACGGCTGGGCGGTGACGCCGTCGCTCAAGGTCACGTCGCAGGTGGGGACGCAGTACGAGGCGCGATGGCTGAACCAGACGCGCGCCTCGGCGCAGAACCTGCTGGGGGGGCTGGAGGTGGTGACGTCGGGGACGGTGCGCGACGTGGACGAGTCGCGGCTGGAGGTGCAGGACTTCGGCGTGTTCGCGCAGACGGAGGCGCTGTGGCGCGAGCGCCTGCTGCTGACGGTGGGGGCGCGCGCCGACCGCAGCTCCAACAACGGCGACCCGCAGCGCTTCTTCCTGTTCCCCAAGGCGGCGTCCTCGTACCGCTTCCCCGACCTGCGGCCGGGGGTGGTGGACGAGGTGAAGGTGCGCGTGGCGTACGGGGAGACGGGGAACCAGCCGCTGTACGGGCAGAAGTTCACCAACCTCGACCAGACCACGGTAGGGGGGCTGGGCGGCTTCCGCGTGGGGTCGGTGCGGGCGTCGTCGGACCTGCGCCCCGAGCGGCAGCGGGAGCTGGAGGCCGGCGTGGACGTGAACGTGCTGCGGAACCGGGCGACGGTGTCCGTGACGAACTTCCGCCGGAACATCTCCGACCTGCTGATCACGCGGACGCTGGCGCCCACCACGGGGTTCAGCAGCGAGACGTCGAACGGCGCGGAGATGCAGGTGACGGGGACGGAGGTGGCGGTGAACGCGTTCCCGGTGCAGACGCCGACGTGGGGGTGGACGTCGCGGGTGAACTGGGGGATGAACCGGTCGAAGGTGACGGCGCTGCCGGTGCCGACCTTCCTGCTGGGGTCGCCGCAGGTGGGCGCGGTGCGGATCGAGGCGGGGAAGTCGGCGACGCAGCTGATCGGGAACGACACGCTCCCGCAGGCGGGGGGGCGGGTGGTGGTCCCGGTGGTGATGGGGGACGGCAACCCCAACTGGACCGGGGGGTGGAGCAACGAGGTGCGCTACCGGAGCCTGTCGCTGTATGCGCTGGTGGACCGCCAGTCGGGGGGGATGCTGGCCAACGGGACGTGGCGGCACTACGACCTGGGACAGAACTCGCGGGACTATGACGAGGTGGACGCGCTGGGGCGGAAGGTGGGAGAGGTGCGCCGGACGAGCTACCTGCAGGTGACGCGCATCTACTATCAGGATGCGTCGTACACGAAGCTGCGCGAGGTCACGCTGACGTGGGAGGTGCCGGGGGCGTGGGTGACGCGGGTGTGGTCAGGGGCCGGGGGGGCGCGCCTGGCCCTGAGCGGGCGGAACCTGTACTGGTGGACGGCCTTCCGCGGCGGCGACCCGGAGGCGCAGAACTTCGGCGGCGGCGGGGCCCCGGATGCCGTGCAGCGCAACCGCGAGCTGGCGGCCTATCCGGCCAGCCGCAGCTACTGGCTCAACTTCAGCGTGGACTTCTGACCATGGCCGCCTCCCGTTTTCGCGGACTTCGCCTGACGGCCACCTTCGCGGCGGCCGCCGCGGTCGGCGCCTGCCAGGCGGCCGACATCGGCAACTTCAACAGCCCCAGCACTTCGCAGCTGGAGGCGGCGCCCAACGCGGCCACCGTGAACACCACGGTGATCGGGCTCCTGGGGGGCGCGCGCGGCAGCGCGGGGACCTGGGCGAGCACGCTCGGGATCTTCGGGCGCGAGATCATGAACCTGGACGGCGCCGAGCCGCGCAACGTGCTGGCGCTGCTCATCGGCCCGCTGGAGCCCGGCGGCTTCGGCACCGACGTGGGATGGACGAACACCTACCGCAACCTGCGGACGGCGGCGACGGTGCTGGAGGTGGTGGACAAGGTCCCCGACTACACGGCGGCGCAGCGCAGCGGGGTGAAGGGGTTCGTGAAGACGCTCATGGCGCTGGACTACCTCAACCAGCTGCGGGTGCGGGACACCTTCGGGCTGGTGTTCGACATCCCGAAGGACCCCACCGTGCTGGCGCCGTTCGTGACGCGCGAGGAGGGATACGCCAAGACGGCGGCGCTGTTCGACGAGGCGCGCACCGACCTGGCGGCGGCGGGGACGGCGTTCCCCTTCACGCTGACCAGCGGGTTCACCGGGTTCAACACGCCGGCCACCTTCCTGCGGGTGAACCGCGCGCTGCTGGCGCGGCTGCAGGCGTACCGGGGGCGGTGGCAGGACGCGCTCACCGCGCTCAACGAGTCGTTCCTGAGCACGGCCTCGGGGTCGGCGGCGTCGCTGCAGACGGGGGTGTACCACGTGTTCAGCACGGCGTCCGGGGACGCGGTGAACGGGCTGTTCGACCCGGCGCCGCGCGCGATCGTGGCGGTGCCGGAGTTCCTCACCGAGGCGCGGCTGCGCCCCGACGGCAGCCGCGACCTGCGCGCCACCAGCAAGGCGGTGGTGGGGACGGTGACACTGGCCACGCAGGGGATCAGCTCGAACGTGCGCCCCACGGTGTATCCCACCAACGTCACGCCGATCCCGATCATCCGGAACGAGGAGCTGATCCTGCTGCGGGCGGAGGCGCAGCTGGCACTGGGGAACCGCGCGGCGGCCATTGCCGACCTCAACTTCGTGCGCACCAACGCCGGCGGGCTGGCGCCGCTGCCGGCGGATTTCGCCGGCGACCTGGTGACGGAGATCCTGTACGACCGGCGCTACTCGCTGTTCTTCGAGTACGGGCACCGCTGGGTGGATGCGCGCCGCTACAACCGGCTGGGGGAGCTGCGGAAGCAGCTGCCCACGCACCGGGTGTTTCCGCTGGCGCCGATCCCGGTGGACGAGTGCAACCAGCGCACGGCGAGCCCGCCGAAGGGGTGCGTGAACGTGCTGGGGTCCTGAGCGGCGCCCATGACGCCTGCGACACGCGCGCCGGCGGTGCGGGTTGCGGTGGCGGCCGTGCTGGCCCTGCCACTGCTCCTCCTCGGCGCGTGCCGCCCCGCCCCCGCGCGCCCGCTCACCCCCGCGCAGCAGGTGGCGCGCGACGGCGGGATCGCGCCTTACACCGCCGCCGACGTGGCGTTCATGCAGGGGATGATCGGCCACCACGCGCAGGCGGTGGCGATGGCGGCGTTCGCCGAGCCCAACGGCGCCAGCTCGCCGGTGCGGGTGCTGGCCGGGCGCATCGCGGTGGCGCAGGCGGACGAGATCGACTTCATGGCCGACTGGCTGTTGCGACGGAAGCAGGCGGTGCCGCCGCGCGACGGCAGCGACCATGGCGCGCACCACGCCCACGGGGCGGGGGCCCCGGCCATGCCCGGGATGCTCTCCCCCGCGCAGATGGACACGCTGGCGCGCGCCCGCGGCGCGGCGTTCGACTGGCATTTCCTCACGTACATGATCCAGCACCACCGTGGCGCCATCGCGATGGTGGACGACCTGATGGCCGCGCGCCGCGCGGCCAACGACGACCAGGTGTTCAAGTTCGTGTCGGACGTGGTGGCCGACCAGACCACGGAGATCGGGCGCATGGAGCTGCTGCTGCGGTCGATCCCGCGTCCGTGAGCGCGCTCGTGCGCGTGTCGTTGGCCCATCCCTGATCTCCCCCGCGCACCCTTCCCCCTCCCGCCACGGAGCCGCCCATGCCCCCCCTCGCCACGCTCCGCCGCCCTCGCGCGCACCAGGCCCTCCTGGTGGGCGCCGCCCTCGGGGTCGCGCTGGGCGCGCTCCCCGCCGCCCGTCCGCTCGCCGCGCAGGGGACCCCCCCCGACGCCCCCGTTCCCGACCGGCGCGTGGGGCTCAAGGGCGGGTGGTACGACGCCGAGCAGGCGGCGTGGAATCTGCGCCTCGTGTCCACCACCAAGCCGTCGCCGGCCTTCGCCACCCCCACCAACCCCGCCGACCCGCGCCTCACCAACTCCGACCTGGCGTTCCAGGGGACGCTGGTGTTCCAGGGGAACTACAGCGGGTGGCAGGTGTGGGACGCGGCCGACGTGCGGAAGCCCAAGCTGCGCGCCGAGTTCGTCTGCCCGGGGTCGCAGAGCGACGTGACGGTGTACGGCACGCTGCTGTTCGTGTCGGCGGAGGCGCTGAGCGGGCGCGTGGACTGCGGGATGCAGGGGGTGGAGCCCGAGGTGAGCCCGGAGCGCGCACGCGGGATCCGCATCATCGACATCAGCGACGTGGCCAAGCCGCGCGCGATCAAGACGGTGCAGACCTGCCGCGGGTCGCACACGAACACGCTGGCCACCGACCCCAAGGACCCCGACCACGTGTACGTCTACGTCTCCGGGTCGGCGGGGGTGCGCTCCCCCGACGAGCTTCCGGGGTGCTCGGCGGCCTCCCCCGACGTGGACCCCAACAGCGCGCTGTTCCGCATCGAGGTGATCCGCGTGCCGCTGGCGCGCCCGCAGGACGCGGCGATCGTGAGCTCGCCGCGGATCTTCGAGGGGCTCGCGGAGGCCAAGCGGCACGGCGACGCGCCGGAGGACCAGCGTCCGCGCCGCGAGGGGGCCCCCGCCCGCCCGTCGGTGGCGGGGCGCGGCCCCACGCAGTGCCATGACATCACCACCTACCCGGCGGTGGGGCTGGCCGGCGGGGCGTGCAGCGGCTACGGGATCCTGCTGGACATCTCCGACGTGAAGAACCCGCGCCGGATCACCGCGGTGGCCGACACCAACATGTCGGCGTGGCACTCGGTGACCTTCAGCAACGACGGCAGCCTGGTGCTCTTCTCCGACGAGTGGGGGGGCGGGTCGTCGCCGCGGTGCCGCGCCACGGACCGGAACGAGTGGGGGGCCGACGCCATCTACCGCCGGCGCGGCGACGCCCTGGAGTTCCAGTCGTACTTCAAGATGCCGGCGGCGCAGACGCGCACCGAGAACTGCGTGGCGCACAACGGGTCGCTGATCCCCGTCCCCGGGCGCACGGTGATGGTGCAGTCGTGGTACCAGGGGGGGATCAACGTGTTCGACTGGACCGACCCCGCGCGCCCGGTGGAGATCGCCTACTTCGACCGCGGCCCGATGGACACCACGCGGCTGGTGAGCGCGGGGCACTGGTCGGCGTACTGGTACAACGGGCACATCTACGGGTCGGAGATCTCGCGCGGGCTGGACATCCTGGAGCTGCAGCCCAGCGCGCACCTGTCGGCCAACGAGATCGCGGCGGCGAAGCTGGTGCGCTTCGACCGGTTCAACCCGCAGGAGCAGCCGCAGCTGGTGTGGCCGGCGGCGTTCCCCGTGGTGCGCAGCTTCACCGACCAGCTGGGGCGGAACCCGGCGGTGGACGCGGCGTGGCTGCGCGAGGTGACCGGGGCGGTGGACCAGGCCGAGCGGGCCAAGGGGGCGAAGCGCGCCGACGCGCTGGCGGCGCTGGGCGCGCGGCTGCGGCAGGAGGGGGCGCGGCAGGGGGACCCGGCGAAGGTGGCGCAGCTGGCGGAGGCCGTCGAGGCGCTGGCACAGGCCAGCCGATGACCGTCGGTGCCGCTCCCCTGCACGCGTCCGCCGGGGACCCCGTCCCCCGGTGGCGCGACCCCAAGCGCCACCTGTGGGTGCTGGGGACGGCGATGCCGCTCCTCCCCTTCGTGGCGATGGCGGCGCACGCCCGCACCGGCCACGGCGCGTGGCTGTGGCTGGGCCCGATCTTCATCCTGGGGATCCTCCCGCTGGTGGACTGGCTGGGGGGGGACGACCAGGCCAACCCCCCGGAGGCGGTGATCCGCGCGCTGGAGGCGGACCCGTACTACCGGTGGCTGGCGATCCTGTTCCTGCCGCTGCAGTACGCCGGCTTCGTGGCGGGGTTCGCCTACCTCGCCGCCGACACGATGTCCGTGGCGGACCGGACCGGGCTGGCGGTGACGCTGGGGTTCATCGGCGGGCTGGGGATCAACGCCGCGCACGAACTGGGGCACCGGCGCGAGCGGTTGGAGCGGTGGCTGTCGCGGATCGCCCTGGCGCAGACCTTCTACGGGCACTTCCAGGTGGAGCACAACCGCGGGCACCATGTGCGCGTGGCCACCCCCGACGACCCCGCCAGCGCGCGGCTGGGGGAGTCGTTCTGGGCGTTCCTCCCGAGGACGGTGCTGGGGTCGCTGACGAGCGCATGGGCGCTGGAAGCGGAGCGCCACGCGCGGCGCGGGGTCCATCCGTTCCGCATGGGGAACGAGGTTGTCATCGCGCTGCTGCTGTCGCTGACGGTGTGGGGGGCGATGCTGTGGTGGCTGGGGCCGGTGGTGCTCCCCTACCTGGTGGTGCAGGCCGTGGTGGGGATCGCCCTGCTGGAGGCGGTGAACTACCTGCAGCACTACGGGCTGCTGCGCCAGATGGTGGACACCCCGGAGGGGCCGCGCCGCGAGCGCGTGGCGCCGCGCCACAGCTGGAACTCCAACCGGGTGGCCACCAACGTGCTGCTGTTCCACCTGCAGCGGCACAGCGACCACCACGCGCACCCGTCGCGGCACTACCAGTCGCTGCGCGACGACACGGAGGCGCCGGTGCTCCCGTCCGGGTATGCCGGGATGATCCTGCTGGCGCTCATCCCGCCCCTGTGGCGGCGGGTGATGGACCCGCGCGTGTCGGCCCACTACGGCGGCGCAATGGAACGGGCGAACAGGGGACCAGCCCCCATGTCGCTGGAGCGCTGATCAGGCGATGATCTTGAGGTGCTCGGCCACCAGCGGCTGCTCCACGCGCGCGATCTCCTCGGCGCTGGCGCGGACCGCCCAGGCCAGCCCGTGGGCGGCGATGGCCGGCTCCACGAGGCGCGCGCCCAGGTAGTACCCCGAGCGCTCGGGGAGGAGCTGGCGCTCGACGGTGCGCGCCTCGTCGCTCATCCCCCCCGAGAGGTAGCGCAGGCGGAGCCCCAGCGCGGCGCGGTCCATGTCGGGGGCCACCGCGCGGCGCAGCACCGGCTCCAGCTCGCGGGTGCGCGCGTAGTGACGGCGCCCGTAGCCGAAGTACTCCCACGCCGCGTGCCCGGGGCTGACCGTCCGGGAGAGGTGCACCGCCAGCCCCTCGTTCACCAGCAGCTCGCGCAGCGTGGCGTGGCGGCCGGTCTCCCAGTAGGAGTAGTAGCCGCCAGCCTGCTGCACGAGCGGGCGCATGGCGCTGCGGCTGGAGGGGGAGGTGTAGCGGATCACGTGGGCCAGCTCGTGCGCGATCCACAGGGGGAGCAGCTCGGCGTCCAGCCCCAGCGATTGCACGTCGGGGTTGACCACGCCGGTGAAGTGCTCGAGGCAGGCGAAGGCCACGCCGCGCCCGTCCACCACCAGCTCGCCGGCGTTGGCGGCCCCCACCCCCACCATGAGGACCACATCGAAGTCCACGTCAGGGGCGAGGAGCGCGCGCACCTCCGCCTCGGTGCGCGCCGCCAGCGCCATCACGTCGGTGGTGCGGAGCAGCGCCTGCAGGTCCTCGCGGCGCGCCTCCACCGTGGTGCGCACCACCTCGTCAAACACCGGCCCCTCGGGTTCGACGACGTAGTTGTCCCAGTAGGCGGCGAGGAGCGGTCGGTGCCGCTCGAAGTACGCGCGGTACGCGGCCTCGCGATCGGGGGCCTCGAGGACCGCCAGGAAATCCGGGACAAGATTGATGAGCATGCGTGCCGCAACATACCGATGCGCCCGGCAGCCAACAAGGCGAGACGCCGCGCGCGCGGCCGCGCGCGAAACGCTGCGGGGCTCCCGCGTGCTGCGTCCGCGCGGCCCTACCGCGTGCCGAAGAGCCGATCGCCGGCGTCGCCCAGCCCGGGGAGGATGTAGCCGTTGGCATTCAGCTCGCGGTCGAGCGCCGCGGCCAGCACCGGGACGTCGGGGTGCTCCGCCGCCAGCCGCCGCACCCCCTCGGGGGCCGCCACGAGGCACAGGAAGCGGATGCGCCGCGCCCCGGCGCGCCGCAACGACCGCACCGCCGCGCAGGCGCTCCCGCCGGTGGCCAGCATGGGGTCCAGCAGCAGGAAGTCGCGCTCCGCGGCGTCCCCCGGGACCTTGAAGTAGTAGTCCACCGGTTCGAGGGTGTCGTGGTCGCGGTAGAGGCCGATGTGCCCCACGCGCGCCGAGGGGATGAGGCGCAGGATCCCCTCCACCATCCCCAGTCCGGCGCGGAGGATGGGGACCAGGGTGAGCTTCTTGCCGCGGACCGCATGCCCGGTGGTGGACTCGAGCGGGGTGTCCACCGGCACGGGCTCCAGCGGGAGGTCGCGCGTGGCCTCGTAGGCCATGAGCATGGCGATTTCATCGACCAGCTCCTTGAACTGCTTGGTGGAGGTGGCGCGGTCGCGCAGCAGGGTGATCTTGTGGCGGACCAGCGGGTGGTCCACGAGCTGCAGCGTGGGGAGGTCGGGGGGGGTGGAGGCCATGAGGCCAACATACCGGCGGCTGCACGCGGGCGAAATGCGGCATAGCTTGTGGCATGGTCACTCGCCTGGACTTGCCCCCGCTGGACGCCGGGAACGCGCCGCCGCCGATCCGCCGCGTGGCGGTGTTCTGCGCCTCCAACCCCGGCGCCCGGCCGGCTTACATGGAGGCCGCCGCCGCGCTGGGGCGTGCCATCGCGCTGCAGGGGTGGGGGGTGGTATACGGGGGTGGGCGCGTGGGAATGATGGGGGCGCTGGCCGATGCCGCGCTGGAGGCGGGCGGCGAGGTAATCGGCGTGATGCCGCACGGGCTGGTGCAGCGCGAGGTGGCGCACCACCGCCTCACCGCGCTGCACGTGGTGGACTCGATGCACGACCGCAAGGCGATGATTGCCGAGCTGGCCGACGCCTTTGTCACCCTCCCGGGGGGGATCGGGACGCTGGAGGAGTTCTTCGAGGCGTGGACCTGGGCGCAGCTGGGGGTGCACCGCAAGCCGGTGGCGCTGCTGGAGGTGGCCGGCTACTGGGCGCCGCTGGTGGGGATGCTGCGCCATGCGGAGGGGGAGGGGTTCCTGCGGGGCACGCTGGATGCCTGGCTGCGGGTGTACGACACCCCCGAGGCGGTGGTGGCCGGCTTGCCGCAGGTGACGCCCCCGGCGGTGCGGCGGTGGCTGCGCCTGGGCGAGACCTAGCGCCGCGGCGCGGGGCGGTGCAGCCCGGCGGCTGCATCTGGCACACGCGGGCCCTCGTGGCGAGAATGGACGGTCCATGACTGTGTCGTCGATCTTCGAACAGGCCTTTGACCAGGCCGCGCACCTGATGATGCTGGTGGACCGGACTGGCCGCGTCCGCGCGGCCAATGCGTCCATGGCGGCGGCGGTGCGGCAGCCTCCCGAGGCCCTCGTGGGGATGGGCCCTGCGCTGTTCCCCTTCTGGCACATGCTGGGGGATGCGGGTCACGGGGTGCGTCGGCTGATGACGCAGGCGATGGCCGGTGAGGGCGCCCGCCTGGAGACGATGGTCACCCTGTTTGATGAGCCCCCGCGGCGGATCGAGTTCATTGCCACGCCGCTGCGCGATGCGGCGGGCGCCGTGCAGTGCGTGCTGCTGGAGGGGCGCGACCAGACGCGCCGGCATGAAGCCGAGGGGGCTCGGCGCGAGATCGGCGCGATGGCGTCGATGGGGACGCTGGCGGCGCGCGTGGCGCACCAGATCAACAACCCGCTGGCCGGGATCCAGAACGCCTTCCTCCTGGTGCGCGGCGCCATCCCCGCCGACCATCCGCACGCGCGGTTCGTGGAGGCGATCGACCGGGAGATCGCGCGGATCGCCGCGATCACGCGGCAGCTGGTGGAGACCTACCGCCCCGACCAGGCGATGCACGCCCAGTCGTCGGTGATCCTGGCGGTGCATGACGCCGTCCACTTCCTGCGGCAGCTGCACGCCGGGCGGCCGCTGGCGGTTACCACCGACCTGGCGGCAGCGCCCACGATGCTGGCGGTCCCGGACGCGCTGCTGCGGCAGACGCTGTACAACCTCCTGCAGCAGGCGGCGGAGCAGGTCCCCGACGGGGGGACGGTGGCGGTGCGGGTGGCGCGCGACGGGGACACCTGCCGGATCCACGTGCACCACGGGGGTCCGACGCTCACCGAGGCGCAGCGCGCCCAGCTGTTTGAGCCGGTGGCGGGGCCCGTGGCCCGCGGGGAGCGCGCCCGCGGCGGCGGCATCGGGTTGGCGCTCGTGCGCCAGTCGGTGGTGGCCGTGGGGGGATCCCTGTCGGCGCACCCGGTGGACGGCGGCGGCACCTGCTACGACGTGACCTTTCCCCTGACCTCGCTGGCGGAGGCGATGGCGTGACGACGCGCGGACGGATCCTGATGGCCGACGACGAGCCCACCTTCCTGCAGGCGACGGCGGCGTTGCTGCGGCAGGAGGGGTACGCGGTGGACACGGTGAGCGATGCCGCCGGCGCGGTGGCGGCGATCACCGCGGCCGCGTACGACCTGCTCATCACCGACCTGGAGATGCCGGGGAACGCGGACCTCGACCTGGTGCGGCAGGTGGCGCACCTGAGCGGCGGGCTGCCGATCATCGTCATCACCGGCTTTCCGTCGGTGCGGTCGGCGGTGGCGGCCATCGACCTGCCGGTGACGGCGTACCTGGTGAAGCCCGTGCACTTCCCCGAGCTGCTGGGGCGGGTCTCGCAGGCGGTGGCGCGCTTCCGGTCGTACCAGGCGATGCAGCGCACCGAGGCGCGGCTGCGCAGCGCGCGGCACGAGGTGGATGCGAAGGCCGCCGCCGACCGCGGGACGGGGGTGGACACCTTCCTCACGCTCACGCTGCGCAACGTCATGGGGTCGCTCACCGACCTGGAGCAGCTGGGGCGGGCGCTCACCACGCAGGGGGCCCCGCCGGAGTCGCACGCCTGCCAGGTGATCAACTGCCCGCGCGGCGCGCAGCTGCGTCAGGCGGTGGAGGAGACGATCGCGGTGCTGGAGGAGACCAAGGGGAGCTTCAAGTCGAAGGCGCTGGGCGAGCTGCGCGGGCGCCTGGAGCTGCTCCTGAAGCACGGGTAGGCGCCGGCACGCGCCCTCCCCCCTGGCGAGGGCGTCGCCGCCGGGTGGTGGAAGCCCCCCCCTTGCGCGACGGCGTGCGCCTCACAAGTTTGTTCTGCAAGCACTTCGCAGGTGGTTGTCCACATCATCAGGGTCGCCTCGCGCGGCCCACCCTTGGCGGCCAGGATATCAGGTCCTGGAAGTTGAAGGCGCGTCTCGTCGCTCTCCCGAGCGGCGGCGCGCCTTTTTTGTTGCCCCTCTCCGCGGCCGCCCTCTTCAACCGGGTCTTCCCATGGTCCAGACGTCCCTCGCCACTCCCGCGGCTGCGGTTGTGCTGCCGCCGCTCTTGTCTCCCCTGTCTGCTGCGATGCCCTCGCGGTTTGCGCCGGTCCCCGGGGGGCTGGGTGCCGGGGGACGCTTCCCGATGCTGGCCGACCGTCGCCCGGGGGCGCAGGAGCGCTCCGCGCGGCGGGCGTCGGCCTCCGAGATGGTGCGCGTGCTGGTGGTGGGGGAGGAGGCTGGGGCGGTGGAGGCGCTGCGCGCGCAGCTGGGGGCCGAAGGGCACGACGTGCTGGTGGCGAGCCGGACCGAGGGGATCCCGGTCATGCTGCAGCAGGCGGAAGTGCAGTGCCTGCTGGCCGACGCGCGGATGCCGGGCGCGCGCGCGCTGGTGGAGCAGGTGCGTGCGCAGCAGCCGATGGTGCGGGCGCTGCTGTTCAACGAAGGGGCGGCGGACGCGGAGTCGGAGACGAAGCCCGCGGCGCAGGGGGCCGGCGTGGCGGCGACCGTCGTGCCCGAGCTGGTAGCGGCGGAGGCGGCGGAGGCCGTGTCCGCAGCGCCCGTGTTTGCGGAAGCGCCTGCGGCTCCCCGCACGGAGGACGTCGGCGACTCGGCCGGCCCCTTCCACGGCATGTACGGCGCCGCCCCGGCGATGCAGGGGGTGTATCGCATGGTCCGCCGCGCGGCGTGCACCGACGTGACGGTGCTGGTGACGGGCGAGAGCGGGACGGGGAAGGAGCTGGTGGCCCGCGCGCTGCACGAGGAGAGCCGCCGCCGCGGGAAGCCCTTCGTGGCGCTCAACTGTTCGGCGCTGCCGTCGGAGCTGGTGGAGAGCGAGCTGTTCGGGCACACCAAGGGGGCGTTCACCGGGGCCATCAAGGACCGGGGCGGACTGTTCGAGGCGGCGCATGGCGGCACGCTGTTCCTGGACGAGATCGGCGACCTGGGGCCCCTGGCGCAGGCCAAGGTGCTGCGCGCCCTGGAGAGCGGCGAGGTGATGCGGGTGGGGGGGACGCGCAGCACGCTGGTGGACGTGCGCGTGGTGGCCGCCACGCACCGCCCGCTGGAGCAGATGGTGGCCGACGGGCGCTTCCGCGAGGACCTGCTGTACCGGCTCAAGGTGATCACCGTGGCGCTGCCGCCGCTGCGGGAGCGGCGCGAGGACCTGCCGCTGCTGGCCGGTCACTTCCTGCGGCACTTTGCCACGCGCTACGGGCGCCCCACGCAGGTGCTGGCCCCCGAGGCGCTGGCGGCGCTGCTGCGCCACGACTGGCCCGGGAACGTGCGGGAGCTGCGCAACGCGATTGAGGGGGCGCTGGTCATGGCCGACGGGACCAGCGTGACGGTGGGGGACCTGCCGGCCGCGGTGCGCGCGGGCACGGTGATCGAACGGCAGGTGCCGGTGCGCCATGACGGGGTGGCCGACAGCGGGGGCGTGGCGCACGCGGCCGTGCCGGCGCCGGAGGCCTTCGGTGATCTCCCCTTCGTGGAGGCGCGCGAGCAGGCGCTGCGGGAGTTCGACCGGGCGTTCCTGGCGGCCGCGCTGGAACGACACGGGGGCAACATCGCGCGCACCGCCCGGGCGCTGGGGTTGCACCGGCAGTCGCTGCAGAAGCTGCTGGCGCGCCGCGCCCTTCGGCAGGAGGGGCGCACCGGGGACGCGGGGATCCGGGACGCCTGCCTCCCGGTGTGACCGTGCCTTCCGGCTATGACCGTGCATTCCGGACCGGCGAGCTCGGCTGTATATTTGGAGGGTGAACTCGCTCCCGCGCCGATGGCGGCGCGGGAGTCTTCTCCCCCAATGTCCCGCCGCGCGCACACGCCTCCTGCATGGGTCGCCGCATCCCCACCCCCGACGAGTTTCCCGGCCTGGCGGCGCGGTTCCGCGCCCTGTCCGACCCCACGCGCCTGGAGCTGCTGACCCTGTTGCATGAGGGGGAGCACACGGTCACCTCGCTGGTGACGCGCACGGGGCAGGGGCAGGCCAACGTCTCCAAGCACCTCCAGCAGCTGCACGCGCAGGGGTTCGTCTCGCGTCGGCGCGCCGGGCTCTTTGCCTTCTATCGGTTGGCCGATCGGCAGGTGATGCGGCTGTGCGCGCAGCTGCTGGACCGCGCGGACGACGGCACGGGGCCGGTGGCGGAGCGTTCCACGGCACGATAAGATCGGAGAGCAGACCGAACCCCGCCCCGTCGTCCGACGGGGTGAGGTTTCCGTTCCTTCCGCGCCCCCTACGCCCCATGGAACTCGAGTTTTCCGGCGCGGCCGGCGAGGTCACCGGCTCCTGCCACATCCTCCGCGCCAACGGGCGGACGGTCCTGGTGGACTGCGGGCTGTTCCAGGGGCGCCGCTCGGAGAGCCGCGGCAAGAACGAGCGGCTGCCGGTGCCGGTGGACACCATCGACGCGGTGGTGCTGACGCACGCGCACATCGACCATGCGGGGCGCCTCCCCTATCTGGTGGCGCAGGGGTACACCGGTCCCATCTGGGCCACCCCCGCCACGCGTGACCTGTGCGCCATCATGCTGGCCGACTCGGCGCACATCCAGGAGAAGGACGCCGAGTGGCTGGCGCGGCATGGCCGCGAGGCCGCGCCGCCGCTGTATCGCGTGGAGGACGCCACCCGCACGCTGACCCAGATGGGGGGCGTGCCCTACGGACGGTGGTTCCCCGTCACCGACGGCGTGCGGGCGCAGTTCACCGAGGCCGGACACATCCTGGGGAGCGCGTCGGTGGTGATGGAGGTGACGGAAGGGACGCGGGTGCTCCGGGTGGTGTTCTCCGGCGACATCGGGCGCAGCGGGCTGCCGATCATCCGCGATCCGCACCCCCCCGAAGGGGGCGCGGACCTGGTGGTGTGCGAAAGCACCTACGGCAACCGCGACCACCTGTCGGTGGAGGGGGCGCGTGAGGCGCTGGCGGCGGTGGTGCGGCGCACGGCGGAACGGGGGGGGCGCGTGCTCATCCCCGCCTTTGCCGTGGGGCGCACCCAGGAGCTGGTGTACGACCTGCACGCCCTGCATCACGACGGGAAGATCCCCAACATCCCCATCTTCATCGATTCGCCGCTGGCGACGGCGGCCACCGGGGTGTTCACCATGCACCCCGAGGTGTTCGACCTGGGGGAGCAGCTGGTGCGGCACGGCGGCGGGCTGTTCGACTTCCCGCTGGTCAAGTTCACTCGCGACGTGCAGGAGTCGAAGAAGCTCAACACGCTGCGCGGCCCGATGGTGGTGATTGCGGCATCGGGGATGGCGGAGTCGGGGCGCATCCTGCACCACCTGCGCAACGGGGCCGACGACCCGCGCAACACGATCCTCATCGTGGGCTTCATGGCCGAGCACACGCTGGGGCGGCGCATCCTGGAGCGGCGCCCGGTGCTGCGCGTGCTGGGGGAGGAGGTGCCGCTGCGGGCGGAGGTGGATGTGCTCAACGGATACAGCGCGCACGCTGACCGCACCGAACTGCACCGGTGGCTGTCGGCGGTGCGGTTGGGGGGCGCGGCCACGGCGCGCCCGGCCCCGCCGGTGTACCTGGTGCACGGCGAGCCCGCGGCCCAGTCGGCCCTGGCCACGCAGCTGCGCGCCGACGGGTTCGCCGTGGAGGTCCCGCACCCCGGCACGGTGGTCCGGTTGTGACCACGCGGTGATTGGGCGGTGATCGGCCGGCTGGTGCGCCGCCTGCTGGCGTGGGCGGTGCTGGGGTGGGCGGGGCTGCTGCTGGCGATCGCCGGGTGGGGGCGGCGCAACGCGTCCGGCACGGCGGACGCCATTGTGGTGCTGGGGGCGGCGCATTACGCCGGACGCCCGTCGCCGGTGCTGAAAGCGCGGCTGGACCACGCGCTGGCGCTGTGGCGCGCCGGCCGCGCGCCGCACCTGCTGGTCACCGGCGGGCGCCGCGCCGGGGACGCGCTGAGTGAGGCCGAGGCCGGGGCGCGGTACCTGCGCCGCCAGGGGGTGCCCGCCAGCGCCATCCTCATGGAGGGGGCGGGGCGGACCACGCGGGAATCGATGACCGCCGCGGCCGCCGTGCTGCACCGGACCGTGGGGGCGCATCCGCGCGTGCTGCTGGTGAGCGACCCCTTCCACATGCTGCGCCTGGAGCTGGTGGCGCGGCTGCTGGGGATGGCGCCGCGCCCCACCCCCACGCGCACCAGCCCCATCTCCGCGCGTCACGCGGTGCAGCTGGAGTACCTGGTGCGCGAGACGGGGGCGCTCCCGGCCGACCTGTTGCCGCTGCTGGCGCGGCGGTTGGCAGCCCCGGCTACGGTCGCTTCCGCGCCGGGCGGATGACCCGCTGCCGCCCGGTCGCGTCCAGTTCCACCAGGGGGACGTCGATGATGTCGTCACCCAAAGGCAGCGGTGCCGGACCGAAGGCGTCCCACCGCAGCGGGGCCGTAAGGGAATAGCTGTCCGACCCGTTGAGGTTGACCAGGTAGCCCAAGTCCTGCAGCGATCCCGTGGTGATCCGGCTGAGCGGCATTCCCCCGGCCTTGGCGAACCCCTGCATCAGCTCGCGTCCGAAGATGCTCTCCCGCCAGTGTGAATCACGGGTTCCCTGCCCCCCGGTGTTTTCCACCGGGATGGGCGTGCCGGAGTAGGTGACCGTGTTGAGGGCGGCGAATTGGGCGCGCGCGGTCGGGCCTGTGAAGTGGGGATCCTCGGTGCCCCGGCCCACCAGCAGCGTGCGACCGCTGGCCGTCCACAGGGTCCCCACCCCCAGCACGTGGCCCATCTCATGCAGCACCACGTCGGTCAGGAGCCCGCGGGAGACCAGCGTGTTCATGTCATCCAGGTCGAACTCCATCAACCCCAGCACGGGGAGCCGAGACACCGACCCCACCCCGCATGGCGCGGCGCGCCCCAGGACGTTGCCAGGGCCGTCGATGGAGGCGATGCGGGCGTAGATGACGACGTCGTTGATGACCTCGCTGAGCGCCGGCAGCCAGGTGGTGCCGCACCATCCCGCTGCGAGCTCGGCCCGGATGTTGTGCACGTCGCCGATGATCACCCGACGCCACTTGTTGGCCGCCGTGGTGAAGGCCTCGCGGACCGCGGCGGACGCCCCATCGCCCACGAAACGGACCTCCAGATCGAACTGAGTCTGCACGGCGGTGGCGCTGAAGGTGACGCTTCGTCCGGGGACGGCCGAGCTGCTCGCCACCAGCGTCTGGGTAGCCCCGGTCCCCAGCGTCCAGCTGCCCACGAACGCGGTGCCGGTGGCCGGGTCGGTGATGGTGGTGCCCGCCGTCACGCTCCCGGAGTTGGCTCCCGGGGTGAAGGTCACCGGCACATTCCCCACGGGGTTGGCGAATTCGTCCACCACTCGCGCGCCCGGCGGCGTGGACACGGGCACGCCAGGGAGGCCGTCCTGCTGCAACCCCACCACCCGCACGAGGTCGACCGGCGGACCTGCCACGGCCACGGCGGTGAAGGAGGCCGGCTCAGCGGTGCCGGCCACCGCCCGCACGAGCTGCTGCCCGATGGTGGTGCCCATGCGCCACGCCGTGGCGGTGGCGATCCCCTGGGCATTGGTCACCTGGACCTCGCCGGTAAGCCGACCCCCTCCCAACGCCACCCCGAAGGTCACGGAGGTTCCCGGCACCACGTTGCCGTACAGGTCGTCGGCGCGCACGGACGGGGGCGCGGGGACCGCCGTGTTCACCGGCGCCGTCTGGGCATCAGGGCTCACGCGCAGGAGGGTGGCGACCGGGCCCGGCGCCGCCGTGACCGTGAAGACGAACGGCGTGGCGATGCCGTCCGCGGTGGCCGTCAGCGTCTGCTGCCCGGCTACCGTTCCCAGCGTCCACCCTCCCGAGCTGGCCTCGCCGCTGGGGAGGGTTCGGACCGAATCGTTGACCACGCGCCCGCTCCCGGACGCCCGCCACCGCACCATGACCCCCTTCATGGCCTTCCCCTTGGCATCGAGGATGCGCACGACCGGGACAGTGCCAAGGCTGGATGCCACGGTGCCGGCGCTGTTCACCGAGGCAGTGGACTCGACCTTGGTGGGCACCTGCGGGTCGCCGCAGGCGGCCGCGGTGAGGAGGGACACGAGCGCGATGCGGGTCGGTCGGGACGGACGGACGTGCGGCAGCATGAAGATCCTGAGGAGCGGAGTCGAAGGAAACACGGCGGACGGGCCGGTGCAGCCATGGGGTTCCGGGCGCCCGGACCACCCCCCCACATTACCACGATGTCCATCCCTGTCGAACACTATCATCTGGCCAACGGCCTCCACGTGGTGCTGTCCGAGGACCACACCGCGCCCATCGTGGCGGTGAACCTCTGGTACCACGTGGGCTCGGCCAACGAGCGCCCCGACCGCACCGGCTTCGCCCACCTGTTCGAGCACATGCTCTTCCAGGGGTCGGCCAACGTGGGGGCCAACGAGCACTTCGAGCTGGTGCAGCGCGCCGGGGGGACCCTCAACGGCTCCACCTGGCTGGATCGCACCAACTATTACGAGACGCTCCCCTCCAACCAGCTGGCGCTGGCGCTGTGGCTGGAGGCCGACCGGATGGCGCGGCTGCTCCCCGCCATGACACAGGGGAAACTCGACACCCAGCGCGACGTGGTCAAGAACGAGCGGCGGTGGAGCGTGGACAACCAGCCCTACGGGACCTGGTGGGAGCGGCTGCCGGCGCTGTGCTTCCCCGAGGCGCATCCGTTCCACCACTCGCTCATCGGGTCGATGGAGCACCTGAGCGCGGCGTCGCTGGAGGACGTGGCCGACTTCTTCGCCACCTGGTACACCCCGGACAACGCGGTGCTCACGGTGGCGGGGGACTTCGAGCGCGCGGAGGCGGTGCGCCTCATTGATGCGCTGTACGGCGCCATCCCGCGCGGGGGCGCCCGTCCCGCCCTTCCCGACATGACGCTCCCCCCCACGCTGGGCGCGCCGGTGCGCGAGGTGGTCCCCGACGCGGTGGCGCTGCCGCGGCTGTTCGTGGGGTGCCGCACCCCGGCGTTCGGCACGGACGGCTACTACGCGGCCAGCCTGGCGGCGGCGGTGCTGGGGTTGCGCACGGGGTGCCGGCTGGAGCAGTCGCTGGTGCGGCGGCAGCGGGTGGCGTCGCAGGCCAGCGCCTTCACGTACGACCTGGCCAAGGGGAGCGACGTGCTGGTGGTGGATGTCACCGCGCACCCCGACGTGCCGGCCGAGGCGCTGGAGGGGGCGGTGATGGCCGAGCTGGACCTGCTGCAGCGCGAGGGGGTGACCGAGGCGGAGGTGGGGCGCGCCCGCGCGCTCATCGAGACGAGCTTCGTGACCAGCCTGCAGTCGGCCGCGGAGCGCGCCGACCAGCTGTCGCGCTTTGCCACCTATTTCGGCGATCCGGGGCTGGTGAACGAGCAGGTGGCGCGCTACCGGCGGGTGACCGCGGCCGATGTGGGGGCGCTGTGCGCCGAGCGGCTGGGCGCCGACAACCGGGCGCTGCTGCTCTACGTGCCGCAGGAGGCCGCCGCATGAGTGCCACCCCGATGGTCCCGTCCCCCGTCGCGCCGCCGCGCCCCGCGCCCGGGGTGCCGCGCGACTTCCACTTCCCCGACTTCCAGACGCGCATCCTCGCCAACGGCCTGCGGCTGGTGGTGGCGCCGCTGCACCGCCATCCGGTGGTGACCACGCTGGCGGTGGTGGAGGGGGGCGCCACGCGCGATCCGCGCGGCGAGGAGGGGCTGGCGCAGCTGACCACGCGCGCGCTGGCCGAGGGGACGGCCAGCATGGACGCGCTGGCGCTGGCGCTGCGGCTGGAGGGGCTGGGCACCACGCTGGACACCGGCGCCGACTGGGACTCGGCGATCGTGCAGGTGACGGCGCTGTCGTCGCGGGTGGACGACGCCTTCGCGGTGCTGGCGGAGGTGCTGCGCGCCCCGGCGTTCCCCGAGGCCGAGCTGGGGCGGTTGCGCGCCGAGCGGCTGGCCGACCTGGCGCAGCTGCGCACCGAGCCGCGCGGGCTGGCCGACGTGTTCTTCTCGCGGCTGCTGTACGAGCCGGCGTCGCGCTTTGCGCGGCTGGCCGGCGGCGACGAGGCCAGCGTGCCGCGCCTCACGCGCGAGGCGGTGACGCGCTTTCACGGCACGTTCTATCGCCCCGACGCCACCGCGCTGATGATGGTGGGGGACCTGGACGTGGAGCACGCCGTGCGGCTGGCCACCACGTACCTGGGGGACTGGGAGGGGAGCGCGCCGCCGGTGACCGAGCCGGTGGACCGGCAGCGGCACGCCGAGCCGCGCGTGCACCTGGTGCACAAGGCGGACGCGCCGCAGTCGGAGCTGCGCGTGGGGCACGTGGCGCTGCCGCGGCTGCACCCGGACTACTTCCCGATGATGGTGATGAACGCCATCCTGGGGGGGCTGTTCTCGTCGCGGCTCAACCTCAACCTGCGCGAGCGGCACGCGTACACCTACGGCGCGCACTCGGCGTTCGACTGGCGGCGCGCGGCCAGCCCGTTCGAGATCTCCACCGCGGTGGAGACGGCGGTCACCGCCGACGCGCTGCGGGAGATCCTCGCGGAGTTCACGCGCATCCGCGAGGAGGGGGTCACCGCCGACGAGCTGTCGCTGGCGGTGAGCTACCTGGTGGGGGTGTTCCCGGTGCGCTTCGAGACGACGGCCGAGGTGGCCGGGGGGCTGGCCAACGTGGAGATCTTCCGGCTCCCCAGCGATTACTTCTTCACGTATCGCGACCGCGTGAGGGCGGTGACGCTGGCCGACGTGCACCGTGTGGCGCAGGCGCACCTGGACCCGGGACGGCTGCAGGTGGTGGTGGTGGGCGACGCCACGGCGATGCGTGAGGGGGTGGAGGCGCTGGGGATCGGCCCCGTGCGCGTGTACGACCCCGGCGAAGGGGAGGACGCGGCATGACGCACGCCCCGGCCCGCCGCGTGTCGCATCCGCCCGCGCACCACCGCCCGCTCCCGCAGCCGCGCCCGTACGAGGTGCGGCGGTCGGTCATCCAGGGGCGCGGCGCGTTTGCCACGCGCGCCATCCGCACCGGGCAGAAGGTGGACGAGTACCTGGGGGAGCGGATCTCCCACGAGGAGGCCGACCGGCGGTATGACGACGCCGACGGCCGCCACCACACGTTCCTGTTCATCCTGGACGACGACACCGTGCTGGACGCGCGCTACGGCGGCAACAACGCGCGGTTCCTGAACCATGCGTGCGCCCCCAACTGCGAGACGGAGATCGAGGACGGCCGGATCTTCATCAAGGCGATCCGCCCCATCCGCCCCGGGGACGAGCTGACGTACGACTACCGGTTCGAGTGGCAGGACGACTACGGGGCGGAGGAGGTGCGCTACTACCGGTGCCGGTGCGGGACGCCCGCGTGCCGGGGGACGATTCTCCGGGTGCCGCGACGGATGCAGGCGCAGGTGAAGGCGTGGCTGGCGGAGGCGCCGGCGCCGCGGGGGGCGACGACGGGCGCCAAGACGGGCGCCAAAAAGGGCGCCAAAAAGGGGGCGAAGACGGGGGCGAAGACGGGGGCGAAGACGGGGGCCGCCACGAAGCGGGCCGGGCGGTGACGCTTCCCCCCGGGAAGGTGTCGGGGACGCGCGTGTACACGGGGCGGGTGGTGTCGCTGGACGTGGACACGGTGCGCTTCCCGGATGGCAGCGAGGGGGCGCTGGAGATGATCCGGCACACGGGGGCCAGCGCGGTGGTGCCGCTCCTCTCCACCGGCCTCGGGGAGCCGCAGGTGCTGCTCATTCGCCAGTACCGGTATGCCGCCGACGGCTACCTGTACGAGATCCCGGCGGGGCGGCTGGACGCCGGGGAGGCGCCGGAGGCGTGCGCGCACCGGGAGCTGCAGGAGGAGACGGGGTACCGGGCGGCGCGCATGACGCCACTGTTCACGATGTACACCACCCCAGGGTTCACCGACGAACGGATCCATCTGTTCGTGGCCGAAGGGCTCACCCCCGGCGCCTCGGCCCGTGAGGCGGACGAGTTTCTGGAGCTGGTCCCCACGCCGCTGTCCGAGGCGCTGGCCATGGTTGGGCGGGGGGTGATCCAGGATGCGAAGACGGCGCTGGCGCTGCTGTATACCGTCCAGTACGTGCTGCCGGCGGGGTTGGTCGGGGATGCTGGGGTGTCCCCAAAATGACACACGCGCCTGCCGTTCTGTCCTGAATTGAGGACATGCGCGAGATCGAGGGACCGCCCACCTCGAGATTCAACCTGAGGCAAGGCGTTGTAAGTATTTAAATAGCAGCAGGTTGTGAAATCGTGTTCCCGAATGTTCCCACGGGATCCCCGCGGCATGGTCCCTGCTCCTTGTCAGGGCATCACTCGACATGGACGGCCGGAGTGTCCGGCACCCCCCGTCGAGGCACCTTGTGGGTACCCCCATGCCGGGGTACGAGGAGTGGATCCCATGGCGGATGCGATGCGGACGCGCCGACTGGTTCAGCGTGACGCCCTGAGCGGGCGGGCGGCGCTGCGGGCGCTGGAGGATACCGAGCTGGTGAACGCCTGCCTGGCGGGCGACGGCCGGGCGTTTGAGGAGCTGGTGGCGCGCTATCAGGTGCGGTTGCTGAATTTCGTGTACCGCACCATTGGCGACCGGGACCGGGCGGAGGACCTGGTGCAGGAGGTGTTCATCCGGGTGTACCGGCACCTGGGGCGCTTTGACCAGGGGAAGAAGTTCTCCACCTGGATCTACACCATCGCCTCCAACCTGGCCAAGAACGAGCTGCGCAACCGGTCGCGCAGCCCGCTCGTGCTCTTCCAGGCGATCTCGGCGAAGTTCGAGGACGAGGACCGCCCGCTGCAGTTCGAGGATGAGGGGAGCCGCCCGGACGACTTGTTCCGCAAGCGGCACCTGCGCGAGATGGTGGAGGCGGCGGTGCAGCAGCTGCCGGCGCATCACCGGGAGGTGTTCGTGCTCCGGGAGCTGGAGGGGAAGTCGTACGAGGAGATCGCCGAGATCACCGGCGTGAACCTGGGGACGGTGAAGAGCCGGCTCAACCGGGCGCGGGCCGCGTTTGCGGAGGTGGTGGCGCCGCTGGTGCAGTAGGCCGTCCGGCGGGGGAATGCCGCAGAGGGTTTCGGGGACGGGGGCGGGTTCCGGCAGCGTGGAACCCGTCCCCGTCGCGTGGGTATCGGTGGGGGTCCCTTGGTGGGCTGGTTCTGCTGGAACCGCGACCCACGCGTCTCCTGTCTCCTGCGCCGTCGTCGAGCCCCGCCTCGTGGATTGCCACCGCTTCCGCCGCGATCATCTGGCCTATCTGGAACGGGCGCTGCCCGGGGAGGCGCAGCAGCGGGCCGAGTTGCACGTGGTGCAGTGCGCGGCGTGCGGGGCGCACGACGCGCTGGTGCGCCGGTCGCTGATGGCGGCGCGGAGCCTTCCCGACCTGCTGCCCACTCAGGGGTTCCATGCGCGGCTGCAGGCGCGGCTTGCGGCGTGCGGCTTTGCGACCTGTGGCTATCCGCACGAGCGGGGGACGTGGCCGCCGGCGCACACCGACGTGGTGGGGGATCCGGTGGCTGACGAGCGGGGGGGGGAAGGGCCGGAGTCGGACGGGGAGGAGGGGCACGGGGAGCTGGCTCGCTGGCGGCGTCGGCTCCGGAGCGGCTCGGCGGGGTGAGTATCTTTGGCGGATGCCGCCACGTCGCGCCGCCGCTGTCCCCCCACCCCAGGAAGCCGATCCGCTGCGTGTGGTGCAGGCCGCCGTGCAGGCGCGCGCCTTCGCGCCGGTGTACTACCTGCATGGCGACGATGACTACCTGAAGGACGGCGCGGTCCGCGACCTGCTGGCGGCGGCCATTGATCCGGCCACGCGCGATTTCAACTGCGAGGTGCGCCACGCCGACACGCTGGAGCCCGAGCTGCTGGGGAGCCTGCTGGAGACGCCCCCCATGCTGGCCGAGCGGCGCGCGCTGGTGGTGCGCGACACCGGGGCGCTCAAGAAGGGCGCACTGGCGGTGCTTCAGCGCTATCTGCAGCGCCCCGCGCCCGACCTGCTGCTGCTCCTCGTCAGCCAGGCCGGGGACAAGGCCGATGCCACGCTGGCCGCCGGGAGCACCGTGCTGGCGTTTGCGCCGCTCTCCCCCGAGCGCGTGCGCCGCTGGATCGTGTGGCATGCGGGGAAGCAGCTGCAGCGGCTGGTGACCGACGAGGCGGCCGCGCTGCTGGAGCAGGCCGTGGGGAGCGACCTGCAGCAGCTGGCCGGTGAGCTGGACAAGTGTGCCAGCTATGTGTCGGGATATGCGGCCGAGACGGCGACGGCGGAGGCGACGCCGGAGAAGGCGCCCATTGATGCGGCGGTGGTGGCGGCGGTGGTGGGGGTGCGCCCCGGCGAGACGCTGGCCGACCTGCTGGATGCCGTGGCCATGCGCGATGGCGCGCGCGCGGTGGCGCTGGTGGCGCCCGTGCTGGAGACCCCCAAGCTGTCGGCGGTGCAGGTGGTGATGGCACTGGCCACGCAGGCGCTGGGGCTGGCGTGGGGGCGCGCGCGGCGCGATGCGGGGGTGCCCACGCACCTGCTGGCCAAGGGGTATTGGGACTATCTCAAGCAGACCGGGGGCGGCTACCTGGGGCGTCCATGGGGGGAGGCGGTGTCCGCGTGGACGCGGGCGGTGGACCGCTGGAGCGCGGCATCGTGCGCGGCGGCGCTGGAACAGCTGCTGGAGGCCGACCAGCTGCAGAAGGAGACCACGGTGTCTTCGGGGGCGCAGCTGCTGGAGACGGTGGTGCTGGCGTTGTGCGTGCCCGAGGGGCGTGCCCGCGCGCCGCGCGGGCGCGGAGCGGTGGCGGGGCGCCGGCCATGAGCGCGCTGGAGACGCCGCTGATGCAGCAGTACCGGGAGATCAAGGCGCGCCACCCGGGGGCGATCCTGTTTTTCCGGATGGGGGACTTCTACG
>JBILED010000130.1:0-7718 GCA_044352305.1 Gemmatimonas sp. | reverse complement strand
CGCGGCACATCAACGGCCAGTACAGCCAGCACGTCAAGAACACCGGCGTCACCTGCTACACCTGCCACCAGGGGAAGCCGCTCCCCAACGGCCTCTGGTTCTACAGCAGCCAGACCGACTACCTGCGGCACTACCTCGACCGCGACGGCGCCCGCGTCATCTCCAAGGCCGTGGCGCCCAGCAACGCCAACCGCAGCTCGGTCAAGCAGACGGAGTGGACGCACGCCCTCATGATCTCGCAGTCCAAGTCGCTGGGGGTGAACTGCACCTACTGCCACAACACGCGGCAGTTCGCCAGCTGGTCGGAGGCGCCGCCGGCGCGCGTCACCGCCTACCACGGCATCCTCATGCTGCGCGACGTCAACAGCAGCTACCTGGCGCCGCTGCAGCCGGTCTACCCCGCGGTGCGGCTGGGCAAGATGGGCGATGCCCCCAAGGCGCAGTGCGTCACCTGCCACAACGGGGCCTACAAGCCCCTCTACGGCGCCCAGATGGCCAAGCACTACCCGGCCATGTGGGGACGCAGCGACTGGAACGGCGTCCCCTTCCCCTCGCTGGTGCCGGCCATGGACTCGTTGGCAGTGCCCGCCGCGGCGCCGCCGGCCACCGCCGCCCCCAAGCGGTCCAGCGCCCGCCCCACCACGGGCGGCGCCACCGTGGGTGACGGAGCCCCGCTCCACTAGCCCCCGCCCGTTTCGCAGCACCGCGCACAGGGCCATTGGCCCGCAGCGCGGCCCCGGCCCCGTGGCGCCTCGGCGTCACGGGGCCTTGCGCATGGCCGCACCCCGAAGTCCGGAACAGCGGGTCGTCCCACCTGCCGCCGCGGAGAAACCCGAACGCCCGGCGGTGCATTCACCCCACGTAGGGCATCCGGGGCCTCCCGGGCGCCCCCAGGCGCCAATGCCTGGCCCCCTGCCCCCGCTGCCATCGCCATGCGCCGCCTCCCGGTCTACATCCTCGCCGACGTGTCGGGTTCCATGCGTGGAACCCCCATCGAGTCCGTCAACTCCGGCATCCGCCAGCTGCACCGTGACCTTCTGGGGGACCCGCAGGCCATTGAGAGCGCCTATCTCTCGGTGCTGACCTTTGCCGATCGCGCCACCCAAGCCGTCCCCCTCACCGAGGTGGCGCTTTTCACCCCGCCCGATCTGGTGGCCACCGGCAACACCAACCTGGGCGACGGCCTGCGCCTCCTGCTCGACCTGTTCGACCGGGAGCTGGTGCGCACCACCGCCGACGCCAAGGGCGACTGGCGGCCGCTGGTGTTCATCCTCTCCGACGGCGCCCCCACCGACACGGAGTGGCCGCGCCACGCGCAGCTCCTGCATGACCGCCGACCCGCCAACATCATCGCGGTGGCCTGCGGCGACCAGGCCGACGTGACGGTGCTCAAGCAGGTCACCGAGACGGTCATCCGCATGCAGGACATGTCCCCGGATGCGTTCAAGGCCTTCTTCCGCTTCGTCTCCGCCTCCGTGCGCCAGACGAGCGCCAAGGTGGGCGCGCTGGCGGACGGCGACGGGATCACGCTCCCGCCCCCGCCCCCCGGCATCACGATCGTCCCCTGAACGCCCCCCAGCCGCCTGTCGCCACCTGGGCACATCACCCCCCGGCCACCGCGTGGTGCCCCGAGGGATGGCATGCGCTGCTGGTGACGCTGCTTCCCCCCGAGGCGCTCATCCCCGACGACCTGAGCGCCGTTGCGGACGGGGAGTCGGCGGATGTGCCGCTGGCCGGTGGGGGCCGTCTGCTGCTGGCCAGCCGACGCGGACGCCTGCACGCCCATCGCGGCGATCACCGGGAGGACGCCATGGCGTGGCGGACCTCCGCAGCGGGATGGTGCGTGGCCGTAGCCGATGGCGCCGGGTCTGCGGTCCATAGCCGAGTGGGTGCGCACGTGGCCGCCCAGGTGGTGGTCCGGCAGGCCCTCCAAGCCCTTGGGGCGGGGCTCGCGCTGCCCGCCGTCCTGACCGCTGCGGCCGATGCCGCCCAGGCGGCGCTGGACACCCTCGTCACGAAGGCCCCCTGCGCCCCGCGCGACCTGCGCACCACGCTGCTGGTGGCCGTCGGCGCGGGACAGCGGCTGGCGCTGATGCAGGTGGGAGACGGGGCCATCGTCTGCGCAGGACCGACGCAGCCCTTCCGGCAGCCGCTTGCGGCCCACGGCGGCGCCTTTTCAGGCGAGGTGGCGCACTTCCTCCCCGACGCGGGCGCGGTGCAGGCACTGCGCGCCTCCATCACCGAGCTGGCGCCGGGGGAGGCGCACACCGTGCTGCTGGCCACCGATGGCGTGGAGGACCCGTGGTATCCGCTGGCGCGGCATGCCCAGGGACTGCTGGCCTCCCTGGCAGGCGAGGAGGCGGCCGTGCCCGAGGGGCTGCTGCTCGCCGGCACGGCCTCCAGCGTGTGGGCGTCGGACCAGGCCGGCGAGGCGTTGCTGCACTGGCTGGCGTTCGAACAGCGCGGCGAGAACGACGATCGCACGCTGGCAGTGGTGCGGTGCCCCGGGGCCGCGGGATGACGCCCGTGCGGTGCACGCTGACGGACGGGCGGGTGGTGGAGCTGGAGGCGGAGCCGGTGGGCACCGGTGGCGAGAAGCGCGTGTTCCTCACGCGCGATCGCCAACTGGCGGTGGGGTTCTACCACGGACGCCTGTCGGACCGTCGGGAGCGGGTGGACCGGCTCACCCGCATCCTCACCACCTACAACCCCACGCTGGCCGAAGGCACCGGTGACTACTGGGCGCAGGCGTTCAACTGGCCGGTAGGGATGGTGGAGGGCGAGCGCGCCATCCCCCGCGCCTTCGCGCAGGCCAACCACCTGGTGTGGCCCCCCCTCGGGGTGGTGACCCCCGCGTATCGCCCCGCCTTCTTCTTCACCGACCGCTTTGGACAGCGCCAGGAGAAGGAGGTGCGCTGGTTCACCGGCGGCAAGGCGGCGCGCTTCGTGCCGCGCGACGAGGCCGGTTCGTTCCTGACGCGGCTGCAGGTGGCGGTGCGGCTCGCGCGGGGGGTGCGGCGGCTGCACATGGCGGGGCTGGCGCACGCGGACCTGTCGCACAAGAACGTGCTGGTGGACCTGCGCGGCGGCGACGCCTGCATCATCGACATCGATTCGCTGGTGGTCCCGGGGATCGCGCCGCCGGCGGTGCTGGGCACGCCGGGGTATATCGCCCCGGAAGTGCTGGCGGGCGGCGCGCAACCGTCCATCGCCACCGACCGCCACGCGCTGGCGGTGCTCATCTACGAACTGCTGCTGCGGCGCCATCCGTTGCAGGGACGCCGCGTGCACAGCACCCGCTCGGCGGAGGAGGACGAGCGGCTGTCCATGGGCGCCCGCGCGCTGTTCGTGGAACATCCCACCGACCGCAGCAACCCGCCGGTGGCCCCGCTGGAGCGCCGCTACGGCGCCCTGGGGCCGGCGCTGACGCAGTGCGTGGAGCGCACCTTCGTGGAGGGGCTGCACGCCCCCACGCGGCGCGCCGACGCCGCCGACTGGGAACGGGCGCTGTATCGCACGCTGCAGTGGCTGGCCCCGGGGAGCGCGGGAGGATGGACGCTGGCCATCCCTGGCGCCGCCGCCCAGGGGTGGCCGGCCACCGACGCGGTGCCGGACACGCTCCTGGTGGCGCGCCTGCTGCGCGAGACGGGCCAAGGGCTGGTGGATGAGGGCGACCACCAGGTGCTGTTTCACCACCTGCTGTTGCACGACTGGCACCTGCGCGTGGGCGTGGCCCCCGACGAACGGGCCGACCGATCGCCGCGTGCCTACGTGTCACAGCATCAGGGGAAGTGGTGGCTGGTGAACACCGCCGGCACTCCGTGGCAGGTGACCGTGCCGGGGGGCGGCGCCGCCACCGTGGCGGGGCGTAACGGCATGGTGGAGCTGGTGCCAGGGACCCGGATTCGCGTGGGGGATGACGTCCCGGCCCGCGTGCTGGAGGTGCAGCGCGTGGACACGCGCACCGGCCACGCGCTGGCCACCCCCGCGGCGCCGGCGCGCTAGCGGGTGGACCGGGCCATGCACGATCCGCGCGTGCGCGTGCGCGAGGCGTTGCACGACCTGGTGCGGGAGGACCCGACCGGGTGGAGCACGCCGACCTTGGAGGTGTTTCGCAACCGCCTGCTGGATCGCACCGGCAGCGACTACCGTCCCTACGCCGACCTGGTGGTGGAGGCGGTGCGCCGGGGCTGGTGCCAGCGGCTGGGACATGGCGCCGTTGCGTTGGCGCAGTGGGATCGGCTGCTGTCCCCCTTTATGTTGCAGTGGACCACCGAGCGGTTCGTGCAGGCCGAGATGGCACGTTGGGCCGCCGAGTGCTGGGGGGTGGCGTTGGGGGTGCTCCCCCCGGACCGCGTGCAGGTGGCGCCACCGCCACCACCGCCGCCGGCCCCCGCGCGGGCCGCGCCGCCGACGTCGGGGGGGGCACGCGGCAGTGCCACGCCGCTGGGCGGGGGGGTGGGCGCAGGGGTGCGGGTGACCGGGCAGCGTGCGGGTACAGGCGCTGGTGGACGCGGGCCCTCGGGGGCGCGCCCAGGGAGCCCGGTGGGGCCTTGGCGCGGCCCCGGAGGCGGGGGATCACGCGCCCGGCCCGTGCCCCCGGTCGTGGCGTCGACGTTCGGCGCCTTTGCCCCCCCACGGGGGCGCACGATGGCCCACATCCCCCCACGGGTCCCCCGGCTGCTGGCGGGGGTAGTCGCCCTCCTCCTGGTGGTCTTTGTCATCCAGGTGGCGCGCACGCCATCGGTGGAGGCGGCCGAGCCGGCGGCAGCGCCACGCGTGGCGGGCGGTGGAGGCGCTGCGCGATCCGCCGACAGCAGCGCCGCCCTGGCCGCATCGGTGGCGGCGTCGGCGGGGGCCTCGTTGGGTGCATCGCTCGAGGCGGGAACGTCCGCGCCGGGGGCGTCCACGACGCCCGGGGGTGGGACCGTTCCCTCCCCGGGGGTGCCGTCGCTGACCGGGGCGCTGCTCCCCACTGCGGCTGATCAGGGGCGGCTGCTCCTGGTGCAACCCGCGCGACGGGCCAGCGGGGAGGGGCGCCGGCTGGTGGCGAGCCCACCCTCGGTGGCCGCCGCGTACGACGAATTGCACCTGCGCACCGGCGAGGTGATGCGCGGCACGGTCGAAGTGGTGCGGGCCGGCACGCTGCAGTTCCGGGACCGCCGCACGGGGTTGCGGCACGAAGTGCGCAAGGACTCGGTGGACTACGTGATCACCGAGTTTGGCAGCACGGTGCGTTTTCGTGCGGCGGTGTCGGGATCGACCGAGCGGTCCTCCCCCACGCGCGCCGTGCGGCCCCCCCGTGCCGCCGCGGCGCCGACCACCCGGGAGAACGGCCCGCGCGCGCGCGGCGTCGCAGGGCGTTATGCGGTGCGGTATGCGGCGGCGCAGGTGGAGGGTTCGGCGGCGTGCGGCGAGGCGTGGCGGCGCGGGAGCGGGGCCGTGGACCTCGTCGACGTGCGGCACGAGCCCGGGGCGGACACCCTGGTGGTGGCGTTTGCCGGCGGCGACACCTTCCCCAGCACGGTGGACGCCGAGGGCTACTTCGCTTCGACCTTCCGCATTGTTCCGGATCAGGCGCGGAGCAGCACCGCGCTGACCACCCGCCTGACCGGACGCTTTGAGCCCTCCGGCGGCTTGGCGGTCACCGTCAACCTGGTGTTCTATCGCCGGCTGCGGACGGGCGAAGACCTGGCGTGCACCGTGGCCATCCCGGGGCGCGGCACGCGGCAGCCCTGACGCCCGTGCTCACTTCCGCGCCAGCCACGCGCGGACGGGCGGCTCAGCGCGGGAGGGCGACCGCTGCTGGCGGGAGCAACTGATCGAAGGCGGCCACCTGCGTGGGCCCGAAACTGCTGATAGTGACCTTCTGGTTGGTGGCGGGGTCGAGGAGCACCAGCCGGCCGTCGACATAGCGCACCAGGCGGAAGGGCGCTTCAGCCCCCAGCCCCGCCATGCGGCGCGCCCGCGACAGCGTGCGCAGCGCACCGCGCAGGAAGCCGTTGGTGCCCGGGGGGAGCGACGCGGCCAGCGCGCCCGTGCTCCCGTCGGTCACCATGATGCCGCCATTGGGGGCGTCGGCAAAGTGCAGCGCCCGCTCCACCGCCACCGCCGCCGGCGCTTCGCGAAACGCACCCGTGTTGAAGAAGCGGGCGGCCACCGCCAGCGCCAGCACCGTCACCAGCAGCATGGCGGCCATCACCAGCGCCGGGGTGGGCACCGTGATCCCCGGGTCCCCTTCGCGGGCCCCGGGTTCCGGCTCGAATCGGATGGAGGCGCTCATGTCAGGCGCCGGCCGGTTGCGGGAGCGAAGAGGTGCCCTCGCGCGTGGGCGCCGGTGACCGCGTGGCCACCTGCACTGCGCCCTCCTCGGTGCGCGCGGCCACGGCGCGTGCCAGGATCGCCCCCACCTTGCGGGGATCGGCGAGGCCACGCAGCAGCGGCTCGGGGTGCCCCAGCACGAAGGGACGGCAGTGGGGCCACAGGGCGATGTACGCCAGCCGGTGCGGACGGGCCAGCACCAGCCGGAGCTGGCCAGTGCCGTCGCGGAACACCCCCACATCGGCCGACTGCAGCAGCGTGAAGGGGAGGTTAATGGTCATGGGGAGCACCATCCCGATGCGCAGCACGATCCGATGGGTGGTGATGGCGTACCAGGTGGTGCGCGCCACCGCGGCGGCGGTGCCGACGGCGACCGCCACGGCCACCACGGCCAAGGCCAACCGCGGCAGCAGCCCGGCGCGGAACGCGGGGGAGCCGACCGGCGCCTCGGCGGCCACCATCCACAGCAGCAGCACCACGCCGAAGTAGCCAACCAGCGGGCGCCAGTGAAACACATGCGTGGCCACAGCCCGCGCGTCGGGGGCCCCCTCCCACAGGAGCGACTCCCCCTCCGGCAGCGGGTGCGGCACGCCGCGGATATACCGCGGCGTGTCCGCCCGCGCCCCGCTCATATCAGCGGTTCCGACCGCTCCGGCGTGGCGTACAGGTGCCCGCCGGCGTAGTAGGCGCAGATCTTGTCCTCTTCCAGCAGGGTGATCTGGTCGTCGCGCTTGGTGGCGGGGACGTGCGCAAACTGGGCGGCGGTGATGGCCTTCACCAGGAGGCGGTCGTTCCCCCACAGCCCGAAGTTGGGCCACTGCACCAGCGCCGCGGGGAGCAGCACGCGCCGCTCGCTCCCGGTGAGCTGCACCTCGTAGTACGTCACCTGCGGCTCCGACCGGTTGACCCACAGCTCCACCACGCGCCCCGCCTCCTGCTTGTCGGCGGCCATCACGGGGAGGCCGCGCGGATCCGGGTCGCCCTTGGCCACCGAGAAGGTGGGATCCACGCGCATCGGGACGATCTTGTTGGTGCCGTGGAAGGTGAGGTCGGGGACGTCGGCACGGTCGGCCCACGCCGCCGGGCCCACGCCATCCACCATCGGGTTGCCGGTGGGAACCAGCGGGGACCCGTTGTAGCCGTCAACCGGCACCGCCTTGAGCTCGGACATCAGTGCGCCCCCTCCTCGTCGTGCGTGCGATGGATATAGGTCTTCTTGTCGGGCACTGGCGGCCATCCTTCCCGCGGCCCCTGCGGGGACTCCAGCGGGTACCCTTCCCGCTTGTCCTCGCGACGGAGGTAGATGATGAGCCCCGCGAAGAAGAGCCAGAACGCGTACAGCGCGATCTGCGCCCCGTCGATGTACTGCTCCATGTGCCGCTCCCGTGGACAGGGTG
>JBILED010000129.1:0-7751 GCA_044352305.1 Gemmatimonas sp. | reverse complement strand
CTGCAACCCGTGTGGTACGTGAATGACCGCACGTCGACCGGATTGGACACGGAGCCAACATGACTAAATTGCTCAAGCTGCTGGAGATCATCCTCGAGACGCGCCCTGTTCGCAGTGTGATTTCGTGGGCGCTTCGGACCCTGAGTCTCGCGGCGTGGCTTGCGATCGCCGCCGCGATCGTCGCCCTGCTCGCAGCCATCCTCACGATGTGGTTCTTGCGGCGCACTCGGCCCGGCAGGCGCGTGGCCGTCGTTCGCCATTGGCTGGTCAAGAGGCCCGTGCACGCCCTCCGGCGCCGTCTGTAGCAAGACCGGTTTTCGGGGAGGCGATCGGGATGGTGGTTGGACCGGCTGGGGGACCTGGGCCGGCCTCGTCCAATGGCGTTCGTGGGGGTTTGGGCGCACTTTGCAGTGAAGCGCGCAGGGGGCCACCATGTGCGCGTCGACAGTCCCCGCCACCCCTCTCTCGATGCCCCTCTCCGATTCCGTCGTCCGCGTGGGGCTCCTGGGCGCCGGCGCCTGGGCCGAGTTCGCCCACCTCCCGGGCTACGCCCGCGACCCGCGCTGCAAGGTGGTGGCCATCGCCGACCCCGTGGTGGAGCGCGCCCACGCGCTGGCACAGCGCTTCGGCATCCCCCACGTCCACGACTCCCACGAGGCGCTGCTGGCGCGCCCGGACCTGGACGCGGTGGACGTGTGCACCCCCAGCGCCACGCACTTCGCCCTGAGCTGGGCGGCCCTGGAGAGCGGGCGCCACGTGCTGTGCGAGAAGCCGGTGGCCTACGACTACCAGGACACCCGGCGCGCCGCCGCGCTGGCCGCCAGCCAGGGGCTCAAGACCAAGCTGGGGTTCACCTTCCGGTACAGCCCCGCCATGCGGTACATGAAGGCGCTCATTGACGACGGGTTCATCGGCGAGCCGTACATCTTCAACGGCTTCGAGCAGAACTCGCAGTGGCTGGACCCGCGCACGCCCCTGCGGCAGGTGGACCACACCGCCGACCAGGCGGAGATCCAGGTGTCGTCGCTGGAAGGGTACGGCGCCCCCATCATGGACATCGGCCACCTGTGCATGGGGAGCCGCTTTGCGCAGGTGGTGGGGACCATGAAGAACTTCGTCCCCCAGCGGATGGTGCGCGCCACCGGCACGATGATGCGCATGAACATCGACGACGGCGACATCTTCATCGGCGAGTTCGCCAACGGCGGCATCGGCTCCATCCAGACCAGCTTCGTCACGGTGGGGAACTACCCCGGCATCGAGGCGCGCGTGTACGGCAGCAAGGGCGCCCTCATCTGCCGCATGGTGGAGGAGGAGGGGGTGGCAGAGGTGCTGCGCGGCGCCACCGCCGACGCGGTGGAGTTCCAGCCGCTGGAGGTGCCCGCGCGCTTCTACCCCCCAGGCGGGAGCCCGCGCGAGTCGTGGCGGTCGCTCTTCTACGCCAACCTCACGCATTCGTTCATCTCGGAGATCCGCGGTGACGTGGCCGGCAACGAGGGGAACTTCGAGGACGGCGCGCACGTGCAGGAGCTGATCAATGCCGTGGAGCGCTCCTTCCGGCAGCGGCGCTGGGTGCGCCTTCCCTTGGCAGAGGATCACGCGGCATGAACTCGGCGGTGGACCAGTTCCTGGACCATTACGTCTTCCGGTACCCGGTGAACGCCACCTTCACCGGGGTTCGGCTGCATGACCATGAGCTCCCCGACTGGTCGCCCGAGGGGCTGGACGACGCGCAGGACGAGCGCGACGCCCTGCTGATGGCGCTGGAGGAGGAGCATCCGTCCACGGAGGACTGGGGGGTGCTGGCGCGCGTGCCGGCGGCGCTGGACGCCGAACTGGCGCGCGCCGCGCTGGCGGTGCACACGCTGGAGCACGAGAGCGGGCACTTTCACCGGCGCAATCCCGCGCTGTGGACGGGGGAGGCGGTGTTTGGCGTGGTGGCGCTGCTGCTGCGCCCGCCGGCCAACATCCGCGACGCGTTTGCCTCGGTGGCCATGCGCCTGCATGAGCTGCCGCGGTTCCTGGGGGACCTGCCGGCCACGCTGACCGAGCCGATGCCGCAGCCGTGGGTGGCGCGGGCGCTGCGCGAGTGCGCCGCCGGGGCGACGCTGTTCCGCACGGGGCTGCCGCGGTGGCTGGACGAGCATGGCGCCGACGCCGAGTCGCGCGCGTGGGTGCTGGAAGCCGGGGAGACCGGCGCGCGGGCGCTGGAGGAGGCGTCCGCGTGGCTGCAGGCACAGCCGACGCCGGACGACGCGTCCACGGCCTTGGGGGCCGAGGGGTACGCGGTGCTGCTCGCGCGCGGGCACTGCTGTGACGAGGCCCCGGAGGCGCTGCTGCAGCGGGCGCTGCGGGCGTTTGCGCCGGCGCGGGCGCGGCTGGAGGCGCTGGCCACCGAGGTGGCCGGGAGCGTGGAGGGGTTGGCCGAGGCGCTGGCGGACGACCACCCGGACGCGGAGGGGCTGCTGCCGGCGCTGGCGGAGCAGTGGGAGGCGTGTCGGGCGATGGCGGAGGAGCAGGGGCTGGTGGAGTGGGGCGATTGGCCGCTGCGCTTTGTGCCCATTCCCGACTGGGCGGCCGAGGTGGCGCCGCAGCTGTATTTCCTGTTCTATCGGTCGCCGGCGCCGCTGGAGCCACGCGCGGAGCATCTGTACCTGGTGCCGCCGGTGGATGCGCACGTGCCCGCGGACGAGCGGGCGCGCCGGCTGCGCGTGTGGAACCGCAGCGCCCTCACCCTCAACCATGTGGTGCACCACGGCGGGCTGGGGCACCATGTGCAGAACTGGCATGCGGTGCACCGCAGCACCTCGCGGCTGGGGACCATTGCGGCGGTGGACTGCGCCAGCCGCATCGGGCTGTTCCTGGGCGGGTCGATGGCCGAGGGGTGGGCCTGCTACGCCACTGACCTGGCGGAGGCGTGCGGGTTCCTGACGCCGCTGGAGCAGGCTTCGGAGCAGCAGGCGCGCGTGCGGCAGCTGGGGCGCGCCATCGTGGACCTGTCGCTGCACACCGGGGTGATGACGTACGCCCAGGGCGTGGCCTTCTTCGAGGAGGCGGTGGGGATGCCGCGCGCGGCGGCGGAGGGGGAGGTGGCCAAGGCGTCGATGTTTCCGGGCACGGCGGTGATGTACTGGCTGGGGACCGACGGGATCCTGGCCGTGCGCGAGCGGCTGCGGGAGCGGCTGGGGGCGCGCTTTTCGCTGCGTGCGTTTCACGACGCGCTCCTGTCGCGCGGCGCCATCCCGGTGCCGCTGGCGGCTCGGCTGCTGGAGGCGCAGCCGCCCGAGGCGCGGCGATGAGCGGGCGCCTTGGGCGGCACGCGTGGGCCGTTGGGCTGGCATGGCTGGTCGCCGCGTGCGGGGGGGGCGTCGGGCAGCCGGCGGGTCCTTCCAATGAGCTGCTCATCATCGGGTACGATCGCGAGCCCGACACCATGAACCGCTTTGCCACGCACATTCTCGAGGACATCGAGAGCGCGGTGGTGGAGGGGCTGGTCACCAACGACGAGCGGATGCGCGTGGTGCCGCTGCTGGCCGCCGAACTGCCCACGGTGGCCAACGGCGGCGTGGTGCTGCGCCCTGACGGCGGGATGGACGTGACATGGAAGCTGCGCCCCGGGGTGCGGTGGCACGACGGCACCCCGCACACGTCGGCCGACGTGCAGTTCACCGTGGCGGCCATCAACAAGGGGGACTGGAAGCCCGAGAGCGTGGACGGCTTTGACCGGATCAGCGGGGTGGACACGCCGGACGCGTTGACGGCGGTGGTGCACTACCGCGAGGTGTATGCGCCGTACCTGCTGCAGTTCGTGCGCGGGACCTTGCCCAGGCACGTGCTGGCCGGACGGGACCTGAACACCGCCACCGACTACAACCGCGCGCCGCTGGGGACCGGGCCGTACCGGGTAAAGGAGTGGAAGACCGGCGAGCACATCCTGCTGGAGCGGGTGCCGGGGTACTGGCAGGGGGATGCGAAGATCCGGCAGCTGCTGTTCCGGTTCGTGGCCAACACGACCACGCGCATCAACCTCCTCAAGGCCGGGGAGGTGCACCTGGTGGCGCTGCTGCCGTGGGACCAGGTGCGCGAGGTGGCGCAGGTGCCGGGGGTGCGCCTCAACCGCGTGCTGGGGAACGGCTATGAGCACGTGACGCTGAACCAGCGGCGCGTGCCGGCCTTTGCCGACCTGCGGGTGCGGCGCGCGCTGGCGCACGCGGTGGACCGCGAGCTGCTGGTGCGCACCATCCTGGACGGGCAGGTGTCGGTGGTGGATGGGGCGGTGCAGCCGCTGTCCCCGGCGCACGAGCCCCAGGTGCGGCGCTATGCCTACGACACCGCCGCGGCCAACCGGCTGCTGGACGAGGCGGGGTGGCGCCGCGGCGCCGACGGCATGCGCCGCAAGGACGGGGTGCCGCTGACCTTCACGCTGATCACGCAGGCCGGGTTTGCCATCCGCGAGAGCGTGGCGCAGGCGCTGCAGCAGGCGTTCCGCGCCGTGGGGGTGGAGATGGCGCTGCGGCTGATCGACGGCACCGCCATCAGCAGCACCTGGTTTGCCGGCGACTTCGACGTCATGCTGCACTGGTGGCAGATGCCCGCCGACCCCGAGCTGACGCTGTTCTTCGCCGGTGACCGCACCCCGCCGGCGGGGCGGAACCTCAACTACGTGAACGACAGCGCGCTGACCGCGCTGCTGTATGCCAGTGACCGCACCGTGGACGAGGCGCGGCGCATCGCCCTGCTGCGGGAGGCGCAGCGGCGCATCGCCGAGCTGGCGCCGGAGATCCCGCTGTACAACACCGCCAAGGTCGACGCCGTGCCGGCCACCCTGCGGGGGTTCACCGGCAATCCCACCAACGCCGGTCCCTTCTGGAACGTGCACGCGTGGGAGGTGCAGGGAGCGGCGAAGGGGGAGGCGAAGGCGCCGTGACCGCGGGCGCGCTGCTGCGGCGGCTGGCGCAGGGGGCGCTGCTGCTGGCGGTGGTGTCGCTGGTGACCTTTGCGCTGCTGCACGCCGTGCCCGGCGGACCGCTGGCGGCGTACCTGGAGAATCCCAACGTGCGCCCCGAGGACATCGCCCGGCTGCGCGTGGCGATGGGGCTGGATGCGCCGCTGCCGGTGCAATACGGGCGGTGGGTGGCGGGGTTCGTGCGCGGCGACTGGGGCTTCAGCTATGCCGACGGGCGCCCGGTGTTGGAGCGGGTGCTGGAGCGGGTGCCGGCCACGCTGGAGCTGGTGGGGGCCTCATCGCTGCTGGCGCTGCTGGTGGCGCTGCCCGTGGGCATCCTGTCGGCGGCGCACCGCGGCACCGACCGCGTGGCGACGGTGGCGGCCACCGTGGGAATGGCGCTGCCGGTGTTCTGGCTGGGGCTGGTGCTGCAGCTGGTGTTTGCGCTGCAGCTGGGGTGGTTGCCGAGTTCGGGGCGGCAGTCGTTTGGCCGCACCGGGGTGGCCGACCGGCTGGCGCACCTGGTGCTGCCGGCCATGGTGCTGGCGTCGGTGCAGGGGGCCGCGTGGTCGCGCTACCTGCGGCGCGCCGTGCGTGACACGCTGGGGTTGCCCTTCATGGCGGCGGCGCGCGTGCGCGGGCTGTCGCCGGCGCGGCTGCTGCTGCGCCATGCGCTTCCCAACGCGTTGGGCCCCTTTGTCACCGTGGTGCTGCTGGACGCGGCCATGCTGGCCTCGGGGGCGGTGGTCACGGAGAGCGTGTTTGCGTGGCCCGGGGCGGGGAGCCTGTTCACCGAGTCGCTGGCCAAGCGCGACTATCCGGTGCTGATGGCGTTCGTGATGGCGGGCGCAGCGGCCGTGGTGACGCTCAACCTGCTGGCCGACCTGCTGGTGCGCGCGCTGGATCCGCGCCTGCGGGAGTCGGCGTGAGCGCCGGCCGCCATGGCATGGGCGCGCGCGGCCGGGGACGTCGCGTGGCGCGGTGGTTCCTGCTGGGGGTGGTGACGGGGGCGGTGGTGGCGCCGCTGCTGGTGACGTGGGCGGCGCCCGGAGGTGCGGAGGCGGTGGACCTGGCGGTGAATCTGGCCAACCGCCGGCTGCCCCCCGGGACGGGCCACTGGTTTGGCACCGACGACCTGGGGCGCGACGTGCTGGCGCGCGTGCTGGTGGGGGCGCGCGTGTCGCTGGCCATCGGCCTGCTGTCGGCGGTGTGCAGCGCGGCGCTTGGCGTGGTGGTGGGGAGCGTGGCGGCGCTGGGGCGGCGGTGGATGGACGACCTGCTGATGCGCGCCACCGATGCCATGCTGGCCATCCCGCGGCTGCCGCTGCTGATGCTGGCCGCGGCGGTGCTGCGCCCCGGGGTGCCGCTGCTGGTGGTGCTGGTGGCGGCCACCGGGTGGATGGAGGCGGCGCGCGTGGCGCGCACGGCGGTGGCCTCGCTGGCCGCGCAGGAGTACGTGGCGGCGGCGCGTGCGGCGGGGAGCGCGCCGTGGCGCGTGTGGTGGCGCCACCTGCTGCCGGGGGTGCTGCCGGTGGCCACGGTGGCCACCACCCTGTCGGTGGGGCGGGGGATCCTGCTGGAGAGCACGCTGAGCTTCTTCGGCGTGGGGGTGCAACCCCCCGCGGCCAGCTGGGGGAACATGCTCTACCAGGCGCAGGCCACCATGGCCTCGGCGCCGTGGCTGGCGCTGGTCCCGGGGGCCTGCATCTTCGTCACGGTGCTGGCGTGCACCGTGGCGGCCGACGGCGCGGGGGAGGGGCGTCCACCCCTCCCCTGAGTGATCCCCTAGCCGATCACCTGGCTGATCACGCGCGCCATGTTCTCGCCGGCCATCTGCGCCACCTCGCGCGCGGTGAAGCCGTGCGAGGCCAGCGCGGCCGTCCAGTCGGCAAACTGCCCGTATGACGCCAGCACGGGGCGCAGGTTGCCGTCCATGTCGGTCCCCAGCCCCACATGCTCCACCCCCACCACGTCGGCCAGCCGCTTGGTGTTCTCCACGAACTCGGCGAAGCTGGCGTTGGTGGCGCTGGGCCACGCGCCAATCACGCCGCCGCTCCCCGCCACCAGCCGCGCATGTTCCGGGGTGATGGCCCGCGCGTTCAGGCGGCGGCTGTCGTCGATCTTGAGGATGGAGTGGCTCAGGATGATCGGGGCGTCGGAGACGCGCACCACGTCGGCCACCGTCTCCATGGTGGCGTGCGCCACGTCCACCAGCATGCGGCGGGCGCTCATGCGCCGCACCACGTCGCGGCCGAACGCTGACAGCCCGTGGTGCTGCGCCGGCTCGGTCTGCAGGTCGCCGGCGATGTTGGGGGCGTAGTGTACCAGCTGGATGGAGCGGACCCCCTGCTCCCACAGCAACGCCACCCGCCCCGGGTCGCCGTCCAGGAACTCGCTCCCTTCGCACGACAGGAAGGCCCCCACCTGGCCGTCGCGCATGGCGGCACGGCATTCGGCCATGGTGGTGACCACCCGGGCGCCCCCCTGCGGGAGGAGTTCGCGCACCGCGGCCAGCTGCCGCGCGAACTCCGCCTGGGCCTCCCCGGCCTTGTACGCCCCGGTCACGCTCACCGCATTGGCGCCCAACTGGATGAGGGGGCCGTCCCCCACGAGGCTCACAAAGCCGGCGTGGACGCCGCCGGCGCGCATCTCGCGCAGCGTGCGCAGCACGGCATCGTCCCCCGGGTACGACGGCGTCCCGCGCCAGAAGAACAGCCCGGGGTGGAGGTGCAGGTCGAAGGTGAAGGGGGGGGCAGGGGGCTGCGGCCTCGCCTGCCCATGCAGGCGGGCCAGCGGGGCCCCAGTG
>JBILED010000128.1:0-7877 GCA_044352305.1 Gemmatimonas sp. | reverse complement strand
GGCGACGGAGCAGCCGCGGGCGCGCTCGCTGGGGCTGGGAGGCGCGTTCGTCACGCGCATCCTGCTGCTGCTCTCCATCACCTGGATCATGCGGCTCACGGCGCCGCTGTTCGCGGTGGCGGGGCACGGCTTCTCCGGGCGCGACCTGATCCTGCTGGTGGGCGGGCTCTTCCTCATCGGCAAGGCCACGCGCGAGATCCACCACAAGCTGGAGGGGCCGGTGGAGGAGGAGGGGGCGGGGCGTGCCGGGAGCTCTCTCTGGGCCACGGTGGCGCAGATCATGGTGATCGACATCGTCTTCTCGCTGGACTCGGTGATCACCGCGGTGGGGATGGCCGACGACGTGTCGATCATGATCGCGGCGAACGTGGTGGCGCTGGTGGTGATGCTGGCGGCGGCGGGGGCGATCAGCGGGTTCGTGGACCGCCACCCCACGGTGAAGATGCTGGCGCTGGCGTTCCTGGTGCTCATCGGCACCAACCTGGTGGCCGAGGGGATGGGGCAGCACGTCAACAAGGGGTACACGTACGGCGCCATGGCCTTCTCGGTGCTGGTGGAGATGCTCAACCTGCGCGCCCGCACGCGCGCCGAGGCGGTGAAGCTGCGCGGGGGCCCGCATGCGTGACCGGGCGACGCGCGCGGGGACGGCGGCACGGGTGCTGAACCGGGCACTGATCCGGGTGGTGATCCGGGCGGCGTGGCTGCTGGCCGTGCCGGGGGTGCTGCTGGAGGCGCAGGGCGGCACGCCGCCGGCGCCCCCGACCGCGGCGCCCGTGGGGGGGAACGGCCCCGATCCGCTGCGCGGCGATCCGGCGCGCCGCTCGCCGCTGGGGGAGCAGGCCCGCGCGCTGCAGGAGACCTTCGAGCGGAACCACCGGCTGGGGCTGCGCTTCTACAACGGCGGCGCCGACGCCGGGTGCGAGGTGCCGCTGGGGCGCATCTGCTACTGGAACAACAACGGCGACGTGCCCCCCCCGGCGGAGCGTGCCGACGCCAAGCTGGAGCGCGAGCAGCTGATGGAGCTGCTGACGCGCGCGCAGCAGGCCGACCCCGCCGACGACTGGGTGTCGGGGATGCTGGTGCGGTACGCGATCGAGGTGCAGCAGGCCGACGTGGCGCTGGCGGCCGCGCGGCGGTGCGCGGGGACGGCGTGGTGGTGCGCGGCGCTGGAGGGGACAGCGCTGCACGTGGGGAACCGCCACGCGCCGGCGCTGGCGGCCTTCGAGCGCGCGCTGGCGGCGATGCCCGAGGCGCAGCGGTGCGCGTGGACCGACCTCACCTGGTGGCTGGATCCCGCGGACCATGCGGCGTACGCGGCGCGCGGCTGCGGCGGGCGTGCCGCGGCCAACGCGCGGGTGTTCCGGCTGGCGCAGCCGCTGTGGATGCTGCCGGGGAACGATGCGGCGAGCGAGTGGTACGCGCGGCGCACCGTGTCGCGCGTGCATGCGCTGGGGCGCATTCCATACGACCTGCAGTGGGGGGACGACCTGCTGGAGTCGCAGGTGCGCTACGGCTGGCCGGCCGCGTGGTCGGTGCAGAACGGGGGCGTGGCGGACCCGCGCCCGCCGCAGGTGATCGGCCACGAACCCACCCCCAGCTACGATTTCATGCCCACGCTGGAGGCGTTGGCCACCCCCGTGGGCGCCGAGGCGACGGACTGGGACCCGATGCGGGCCAAGGCGCGGATGCGCTATGCGCCGCGGTATGCGAGCGGCTTTGGCGCGCTGCCGCACCAGCTGGCGCGGTTCCGCCGCGGCGACACCACGCTGGTGGCCGGGGGCTATCGGCTGGTGCGCGACCTGGCCATGGGGCGGGGGCCGTACCGGGCGGGGTTGACGCTGGACGGGCTGGCCGGCGGGGCGCCGGTGCAGGTGGTGCGGGACAGCGCGCCGGCGGCCAGCGCGCTGTTGGCGCCGCTGACCGCGCCGATGCTGGCGTCGCTGGAGGTGCTGGCGCCCACGGGGCGCCGGGCGGCGCGCGTGCGCACCACGGTGACCCCGTTGCCGGCGGGGGCGCGTCTTTCCGACTACCTGCTGCTGCAGCGGGGGGACGCGTCCCCCACGCCGGAGCTGGCGCGGAACGCGGCGCAGGCGTACGGCTCGCTGGACATCGAGGGCGGGACGAGCATCGGGATCTACTGGGAGCTGTACCGGCCGGTGACACCGGCGGCGCCGGTGTCGGTGTCGCTGCGGGCCACGCGGCTGGGGGCCAGCTTCTTCCAGCGGCTGGGGAGCTCCATCGGGCTGTCCAAGACGGTCACGCCGGTGTCCATCCGCTACACGGACAACGGGCGTCCGGACGGCGGCTCCGGGCGCAGCCTGGCGATCAGCTTTCCGAATGTGCCGCCGGGGGCGTATCAGCTGACGCTGGTGGTGAGCGGGGCGGGGGTGACCGACAGCACCACGCAGGTGATCCAGGTGCGGGCCAACCAGGGCACGCCCTAAGGGCGGGACGCTGTCGTAGCGCAGGGGCGCGGCCACGGTGGCCGCGCCCTGTGTGCTTGAGGGGCGGCGGTTACCGTCGGCCGCCGATGAGGAGCATCCCAACCGGGGCGCCGAAGTCGTCGGCGCCGAGCGGCAGCCCGGGTGGGGCCATCCATTGTCCGCCGTCGGCGCGGACCATCACCCGGTGCACACCGGGTGGGAGCACCAGCTCCGCGCGCCACCGTCCCGAAGGGTGGCGCTGCATGCTGCGCACGAGCCACTCGGTGGCGTCGCCCATGAGTTCCACCGACTCGGCGCGCGGGGCATCCACCAGCAGGATCACGCGCAGGGTGTCGGTCCCGGCCGCCAGCGGCGCCCCCAGCGTGAGGGTGGCGGCGTCCACGGCACCCAGCGTGCGCGTTTCGAACCCCAGGATCCCCGAGGGGGTATCGGCATGACGCCCCAGCGGGAGGCGGGCGACGCGCACGCCCAGGGCCACCACCGGCGCCATGCCGCGGCGGCCGTCGGTGACGTCATCGCGGAGCATGGTGCCCCCCACGGTGACCGGGCTGGAAGCGGCGGCGGCCACGAGGGAGAGCCACTGGGTGACCGGCTGCACCACGGCCACGGAGGCGACGGTGGGGACGGGGCGCGGGGTGGGGGCCAGCGCGTCGCTGGTGATCCACTTGGCCACCGGGGCGGCGACGGAGACCAACCAGGTGGTGCGGTGCGTGGTGAACCCCACGGAGGCCATGGCAGTGGCCAGGTCGCGCCGTTGGAGGGTGCGCAGCGTCTGGGTGCGGAAGATGCGCTCGGGCTGGGCCACCGGGAACAGGCTGGCGTCATCCGGCTGGTCGATGGTGAGGGTCTGGGTGGTGACCCGGGTGGCGCGCTCCACGGCGAAACCGACGGCCACCTCAATGCCGCGGACTCGGCTCAGCACGCCCGCTTCGGCGCGCCCGAGTGCCCCCACGTCCACCCGGCGGGAGATCGTGGTGTCGGCGCCCCCCATGGCCATGGTGCCCAGCGCGGCCGGTCCCATGTCGAGGAGGTCGGGGGCGCTGGCGCCCTGGCCCTGCGCCCGGCCGTAGCCCACGGCGCTCCACACCCGGTGACCGCCCAGCTGCGCGCGCGCGCGCAGTGTCAGCTGCCCCTGCGTGGCGGTGGACACCCCGGCGGTGCCGGGGACCTGCCAGCGACCGGAGCCCAGCGCGGCAATGGCCACGCGCCCCATTCGTCCGAGCGGCTGCGTGGCCCCCAACCACAGGTCGCTGTTGGGGGCTACCGGCGCACTCCCCTGGGTCACCGACGCCATCCCCAGCACAGCGAGCGACGGCGTCTGGGCCACGGGGCCGAGCATGGCGGCCGGCGCCATCGGGGCGGTCCCCACGGGGCGATCCTGCGCCCCCCCGGGGCGGGGCAGCGCCAACCCCGTCCCGGCGGCGCCAAGCGCCAGCAAGGTCCGCGCACGCAGGCGGGGGCGGCGGGGGAGGGTCACGGCGGAGGGGGACGCGTGGGAGGGCGCATCGCGGGGCCGCCCCCGGCGGGAGCACGGGTGGCCGGCACCGTACGTTGAATATACCGCTGGAGGGCCTGGACGGCCATGTCGGGGTTTCGGGAGGCACCACGGGCCACCACCCCTTGCAGCCCCAGCAGGGCATCGTCGGCGCCGGGGAGCCGCGCGAGGGTGGTGACGGCGTCCCTGGCTGTGGCGCTGGGCACACCGCGGCGCACCAGGTCGGTGAGCACCACGAGCGCCGTGACCCCCTCGCCTGGCGGCCGCGTGGTGCGCACGGCCGCCAGCGCCCGCGGGTCGATCCCCGCCCGCAGGGCGGTGGCCCCCGCGTCCAGCTCGGCCACGGTGGAACCTTCCCCGAGCGCCTCGCGGGCGTCGGCCAGCGCCGCCCACTGGGCGCGCACCACGGTCAGCAGCCGCGCGCCCCCCACCCGCCGCGCCGCGCCCTCGTAGGCGCGGTTGATGAGGGGGGCCACCGGGAGCCCCTGCGCCGCGGCGGAATCGAGCACGCCGCGCAGGGCCACCGCCGTGACCGAATCGAAGCGCGCAGGATCGAACCGTACGGCACCCGGCTGTGCGGCGCCTTCCCCGGCTCCCTGCACCAGCGTACCCACCAGCGCACCCACCAGCGCCGCCAGCAGCGGGACGGTGGTCATGGCCCGTTGTCCACGATCAGCGCGTTGGCCGGTCCGAAGCCCGCATCGGGCACCTGCGGCGCCAGCGGGTCAACCCGCCACTCCACGCCATCCACCACGAACGCGTACACATGCCGGCCTGGCGCCAGCGACACGGTGGCTTCCCACTGCCCGCGGTCGCCTACCGGCGACAGGCGGGTGGCCTCCGTGTCCCAGCCGTTGAAGTCCCCCACCAGCGCCACGGTGCGGGCGCCCGCCGGGAGGGTGACGACAAACCGCGTCTGGTGGAGGCCGGGGGTGGACCCGGGGGCGACCGACCCTCCCCCGCCGGCCCCCAGCCGCACTGCCGGGCGCGTCACCACCACGAGGAACAGCGCCGCGGCCGCCGCGCCCCCCCACCACCAGCGATGGCGCCACCGTTGGGCCCCGCCCTGCCCCGTGCGCCCCGCCGCCTGCCCGCGGGCCCACACGGCATCGGCGCAGGCGCGCGCCACCTCGTCCGTGGGCACGGGCGCGGCCGCGTACGCCGCCGCCACCCAGGCGGCCAGCTCCGCCTCGCGCGCCGCGCCCTCAGGCGCGTCGTCTGCGGGCGGAACGGGGAGCACGCCGTCGCTCATGGCGCCTTACGCTCCGCCGCCAGCAAGGCGCGCAACCGCTCCGCCCCCCGCTTGACGCGCATCTTGAGCGCCGACTCCCCCACCCCAGTGAGCGCCACCATCTCCCCGTACTCCAGCCCCTCGGCGTACTTGAGCAGCACCGCCTCCCGCTGCAGCGGGTCCAGCTGCCGCAACGCCCGCTGCAACGCCCCGTCTTCCACCCCCAGCCGCCGGTAAGGCGCAGGGGCGGCGGCGCTGGCCATGGCCAGGTCGTCGTGCACGAACCGCCGAGTCCGGCGGCCCCGTGAGGTCAAGGCGTTGCGGCACAGGTTGGTGAGGATCCGGAAGAGCCATCCGCGAAACTGGTCCCGCTCATCGTACCGCTCCAGCGCCCGGAAGGCGCGCCAGAAGGCGTCCTGGACAACGTCATCCGCGTCCGCCCGGTCGCCCAGCATGTGCACGGCGAACCGCCAGCAGGCCGCGTGGTGCCGACCCACCAGCACCCCGAAGGCCCGGGCGTCGCCGCCTCGGCTCCGCTGGACCAGCTCCGCGTCGGTCATCCCCGTGGACAACAGCAGGGGTGGCGCCACCCGTCACCGCCGCCGGTCACCCCGCACGCGCCCCCCGCCGCCGCCACCCTCAGGCCGACAGCTGGGCCAGGGTGAGCACCACGGTCATCGCCACGAACAGCGCCGTGGCCATCCGGTTCACCCCGCCCCACCGCGCCAGCAACGCGCCCTCCTCCTCCGCCGGCACCGGGTGGCTGGCCAGCAGCGCCAACGCCGCCTGCGCCCGCCGGAACAGCAGCCAGTTCCCCACCCCCCCCGCCGTGATCACCGCCGACAGGTACACCCCGGCGTTCATCAGCAGGAAGTACTCGTTCTCCGGCTTCTGCATCTCCTGCAGCGTGGCCGGCGCGTCACTGCCGGTGAGCAGCCGCACCACCACCCCGGGCAGAAAGAAGAACAGGGCGAACGGCACGTACAGCTTGCGGTAGAGGAACCACACCGGCATGGCCAGCGCCGCCGCCCAGTTCCAGGTGGGCACGAAGCTCGGGTCCTCCAGGAACGGGGCCAGCTTGCGGCGATAGCGTCGCTCCCAGTTGGCGCCGATGAACGCCGCCAACCGTGCCTCGCCCGGTCCGGCCCCCTCCGTCCAGGGCGTCATGCGACCACCGCGCCGAGGGGCGCCGGTTGCTGCTGCGTGAGGCAGTGCAGCGTCCCCAACCCCCACACCAGGTCCACCGCGTGGATCCCCACCACCTGCCGCCCGGGGAACAGCTCGGCCAGCGTGTTGAGCGCCACCCGGTCGCTGGCGTCGTTGAAGGTGGGGACGATCACCACCCCGTTGGCGATGTAGAAGTTGGCGTAGCTGGCCGGCAGGCGCACCCCGTCCATGAGCACCGGACGGGGAAAGGGGAGCGTGACCACGCGCAGCGGGTGCCCCGCGGCGTCCACGGCCCCGCGCAGCCGGTGCAGGTTGTCCAGCGACCGCGCGTGGTTCTCGTCGGCCGGGTCCGCCTCGTGCGCCAGCACCACCACGCCGGGGGCGACGAAGCGCGCGATGTCGTCCACGTGCCCGTGCGTGTCATCCCCCACGCACCCCTCCCCCAGCCACACGGTGTGCGTGATCCCCAGCTGCTCGGCAAACGCGCGCTCGTAGTCGGCGCGGCCGAACCCGGGGTTGCGCACCTGCACGTCGCTCAGCAGCCACTCCTCGGTCACCAGGAGCGTCCCGGCGCCGTCCACCTCGATCCCGCCCCCCTCCAGCACCAGCGGGGCGCCGGTGTCGTGCCGCCGCGCCGCCGCCAGCGGCAGCCCCGCCAGCGCCGCCACGCGCGCGGGGACGGTGGCGTCCAGCGCGTAGTTGTCGTACTTGGCCCAGGCGTTGAAGCCGAACCCCACCAGCCCCACCGACCCGTCGGCGCGGTGCACGCCCACCGGCCCCGAGTCGCGCAGCCACACGCGGTCGGTGGGGTGCACGTGCAGCCGCACGCGGTCCATCCGCACGGCGTGCGCCGCGAGGCAGTGCGCCGCCTCCTCACGCACGCCTTCGTCGTGGCAGAGGATCTCCACCGGCTCGTGGTCGGCCAGCACCCGCGCGATCTCCGCGTACACCCACGGGATGGGCGCCAGCTTGCCGGGCCAGTCGGGCTCGTGGTGCGGCCACCCGATCCAGGTGGCCGCGTGCGGGTGCCACTCGGCGGGCATGCGCCCCGCGGCACCGGCGGCGGGGGCGCTCATCGCCCCGACCCCGGGGCCAGCCACCGCTGCGTGATGGGGGCGTAGGCGTCGATGCGCCGGTCGCGCAGGAAGGGCCAGTTGCGGCGCGTCTCCTCGATGAGCGACAGGTCGCAGGCGGCGGTGAGCACGGCGGGGGCGGTGTCCCCCTGGGCCAGCACGCGCCCGAAGGGATCACAGATGAACGACTGCCCGAAGAATTCCAGCCCGTCGGTCCCGGCCTCGGCCTCGAACCCCACGCGGTTGGGCGCCGCCACGAAGACGCCGTTGGCGATGGCGTGCGCGCGCTGCGCGGTGCGCCACGCGTCCACCTGCGCGTCGCCGAAGGTGGCCTTCTCCGCCGGGTGCCAGCCGATGGCGGTGGGGTAGAAGAGGATCTCCGCCCCCAGCAGCGCGGTGATGCGCGCCCCCTCGGGGTACCACTGGTCCCAGCAGATGAGCACGCCGATGTCGGCGTAGCGGGTGCG
>JBILED010000127.1:0-7912 GCA_044352305.1 Gemmatimonas sp. | reverse complement strand
CAATGACCGGCACCACCAGCCACACCAGCGCCACATACCGGTTCTCCACGAAGGCCCGCCCGAAGGCGGCCACCACCTGCGGCAGCGACTGGCCGCTGGCCACCCCGGTGGCCATCCCGGCCACGGTCACCACCAGCAGCGCGTTGAGGCGCAGCGCGAACCCGGCCACGACGATGAGGATCCCGATGAGCGGCAGCATGGGGGAATTCTGCAGCCGGGGGCGCCCGCCCGTGTAGATTCGGGGACCACCGGGGGGACGCACCCTCGGCCGGACCCCTCCCCTTCCCGCCATGCCCCCCGCCTTCCGCTTTCGCGCCGCCCCCGCGGCCGCGATGATCCCCGCGCTGCTGGCCGCCCTCGTGGCGCCGCTCGCCCCGACAACCGCCCAACCCGCCGCCAAGCCCTCCCCCCTCATCGAGGAGTCCGAGCGGCGCGCCCTGGCGGTCATGCCCAAGGTCATCGCCTGGCGCCGCGACCTGCACGAGCACCCCGAGCTCTCCGGCGAGGAGGTGCGCACCGCCGCGCTGGTGGCCACCCACCTGCGCGCCCTGGGGATCGAGGTGCGCACCGGCGTGGGGGGGCACGGCGTGGTGGGGGTGCTGCGTGGCGGCAAGCCGGGGCCCGTGGTGGCGCTGCGCGCCGACATGGACGGCCTGCCGGTGGAGGAGTTGGTGGAGCTGCCGTTCAAGTCGCGCGTGAAGGGGAGCTACCGCGGCGCGCCAGTGGGGGTGATGCACGCGTGCGGCCACGACAACCACGTGGCGGTGCTCATGGGCGCCGCCGAGGTGCTGGCGGGGATGCGCGACCAGCTCCCCGGGACGGTGAAATTCGTCTTCCAGCCCGCCGAGGAGGGGCTCCCCAACGGGGGCACCGGGGCGGTGGAGATGCTCAAGGACGGCGTGCTGGAGAACCCGCGGGTGGACGCGATCTTCGGCATGCACGTGGGGAACGGCCCGCTGGGGCGGATCACCTACCGCCCCGGGCCGTCGATGGCCGCCTCCAACGGCTTCACCATCACCATCCACGGCAAGCAGACGCACGGCGCGATGCCCTGGGGAGGGACCGACCCCATCGTGGTGGCGTCGCAGGTGGTCACCGGGCTGCAGACCATCATGAGCCGGCAGGTGGACGTGAGCGCGGTGCCGGGGATCATCACCGTGGGGGCGTTCCAGGGGGGCGTGCGCGGGAACATCATCCCCGACAGCGTGGTGATGCTGGGGACCATCCGCACCTTCGACCAGGCCATCCGCGACGACGTCTTCCGCCGCGTGCACCGCACCGCGGAGCAGGTGGCTGCGGCCAGCGGCGCACGCGCGGTGGTGGTGATCGACAGCGGCAACCTGGTCACGCGCAACGACAGCGCCCTCACCCTGCGCATGGCCCCCACGCTGCAGCGCGCCGCCGGCGCGGCGGGGGCGGTGGTGGCGCCGCTGTGGACGGCGTCGGAAGACTTCTCGTGGTACCAGGACCGCATCCCGGGGCTGTTCTTCAACCTGGGGGTCACGCCGACGGACAGGGACTGGCGCACCCAGCCGGCCAACCACTCGCCGCTGTTCTTCGCCGATGAGGGGGCGCTCCCGACGGGGGTGAAGGCGATGGCCGCGGTGGCCATCGACTACCTGCTGCAGGCGGGGCGCAAGTGAGCGCGCGCCCGAGGTCGCAGCGGCTGGCGCCACGCGTGGCCCCGCTGCTGGCCCCGCTGCTGGGGGCGTGCCAGCTGTCCTTTGGCGGCGGGACGGTGACCCCCGAGGCGGCGGCGCCTGCCGTGCAGGTGTACGACAGCCAGCGCGGGCGGGTGGTGGGGTGGTCGGCCATGGTGGAGCGGCTGGCGCAGGCCGACGTGGTGTTCCTGGGGGAGCAGCACGACGATCCCACCACGCATGCCGCGGAGGCGGCGGTGCTGGCGGCGCTGGGGGCGCGGCGTCCGGCCACGGTGCTGTCGCTGGAGATGTTCGAGCGCGACGTGCAGGGGCCGCTCAACGACTACCTCGCGGGGCGACGCAACGAGGCGGACTTCCTGGCGGCGTCACGCCCCTGGGACCGCTACGCCACCGACTACCGCCCCATGGTGGAGCTGGCGCGCGTGCACGGGTGGCCGGTGGTGGCGGCCAACGTGCCGCGGCGGCTGGCCAGCGCGGTGAGCCGCCGCGGGCTGGCGCTGCTGGACACGCTCAACGCCACCGACCGCGGCTACACGGCGCGCGAGCACCAGTGCCCCGTGGGCGCCGACGCGTACTACGTGAAGTTCGCGGCCACCATGCAGGGGCACGGCGCCGGGGGCGGGCCGCCCACGGCCGCCGACGCGGCGCAGATGCAGGCGATGACGACCCGCTTCTACGAGGCGCAGTGCGTGAAGGACGAGGCGATGGCCGAGGCCATCGTGGCGGCGCTCACGCGCGGCGGTCGGGGCACGGTGGTGCTGCACGTGAACGGCGCCTTCCACAGCGACGAGGGGCTGGGGACGGCGGAGCGGGTGCGCCGTCGCATGCCCGCGGCCAAGGTGGTGGTGGTGTCGGCGGTGCCGGTGGCCGACCCGCTGCGCGCCAACGGCGAGGAGCACAAGGCCAAGGGCGACTTCATCCTGCTGGCCCGGGCGCCGCGCAAGTAGCGCCCGCCCTGCGGGGTCCCGAACGCACACGGCGGGGTGGGGAGCGATCCCCACCCCGCCGTGTGTCATGCGGGAGTCGTCACGACCTGCCGCTTACCGCCGCCCCTCGTCCTCCTCGGGGGTGGTGGCGGTCCCGGAGCGGGCGCCCCCCACGTTCTCCACGCGCAGCCGGCTCTTGAGCACCGTGGTCCCCATCTGCAGCACCACGCCGTAGTCGCCCGTGGTGGCGGTGCTCCCGCCGCCAAAGCCCCCAAAGCCGCCGCCGCCACGCCCGCCCTGCGCCGGCGCGGGGAGCCCGATCAGCTCGAACACCTTCCGCACGGCGGGGGTACCCGCCGCGGCACTCGCCTGCTGGAGCCGCTCGGCCATCTGCTGCGCCTGCGCGTTGCCCCCGCCACGCGCCACCGCCGCCTCGGCGGGACGCGCGCAGAACGGATCCCACTGCGTCATCGGCCGCTCGCAGGCGCCGGTCGCGCCGCGCCCGCCGCCGCCACCACCGCCACGTCCGCCAAAGGCCGCCATCCCGCCCGTGGGCGCGGCCAGCAGCTGCCGCACCGTGGCCAGCGCCGCGCTGTCGTACTTGGCGGCCGCCAGCGAGTCCAGCACCTTGGGGGCGCGCACCGCCCGCAGGAGGCTGTCCCGCTTCTCGCTGGGGGAGAGCGGCACGCGCGGCGCCGGCGCCGCGGCGACGTTGTACCCCCACGTCACCGTGTGCAGCCCCGCCGACGACGGCCCGGTGAGCGACGCCACCGTGTCCCCCATGGCGTTCACGATGCTGATGCGCGCCGGCCCCTGCCCGGCCTGCGTCACGCGATAGCTGATGGCCGCGCCGTACGCCGGATTCGGCGTGGCGAAGAACCCCTGCGCGTTGCCGTTGCCGCTGGCGGCGCGCGTGGGCCCCTCCCCCCACTGGAAGGCGGGCTTGGGGGTGAACAGGTGCGCGGGCTTGGCCGCCACCGCGGCGGTCATCTCCTGCAGCGGCGCAATGTCCACGATCCAGAAGCCGCGCCCGTGCGTGGCGGCGATCAGCTCCTTGTCGCGCGGATGCACCTGCAGGTCGTACACCGGCACGCTGGGGAGCCCCGCCATGAAGCGGGTCCAGCTCCCCCCCTGGTCCAGCGACACGTACACGCCGAGGGAGGTGCCGGCGTACAGCAGCCTCTGGTTGGCCGGGTCCTCGCGCACCACGTGCAGGAAGTCCCCGGGGCCGCCGGACGGGAGCCCGGCTGCGATGGAGCGGAAGCTGCGCCCGCCGTCGGTGGTGACAAACAGGTACGGCGTGAAGTCGCCGTTGCGGTGGTTGTCGTAGGCCACGTAGAAGGTGTTGGTGTCGTGCGCCGAGGCCTCCACGCGCGTCACGTACACCTCGCCGCCGTTCGGGAGCCCGGGGACGCGCGCCGAGAGGTTCTCCCAGGTGGCGCCGTCGTTGCGGGTCATCCAGAGGTGGCCGTCGTCAGTCCCGGCCAGCAGCAGCCCCGGCTTCACCGGGCTCTCGTCGATGGCCACGATGGTGCCGTACGTCTCGGCGCCGGTGGCGTCCAGCGTGATCCCGCCGGTGAGCCGCAGCGCCGTGTCCAGCTTGGCCGCCAGCTGCCGCGACAGGTCGGGGGAAATCACCTGCAGCTCCTCGCCGCGCTTGGTGGACTTGAGCAGGCGGTTGCCGGCGAAGTACACCACCGCGGGGTTGTGCGGCGACAGGAAGAACGGGGAGTTCCAGTTGTAGCGGAGCGACAGCGCCACCGAGTCGGCCTTCTGCTTCGCGCGCAGCGCGGCGATGGCCGCCTGCTGCGCCTTGGTGGCGGGCACCAGCGGGTCGCCGCGCACGATGGCGATGCTGTCCTCCCACCGGCGGTACGTGGGCTGCCACTGCGGCTTGGCGAAGCCCATCCGCTCGCCGGTGCGCAGGTTGACGCGCGAGACGTTCCCCCCCTGCGACTCGCCGTACACGATGTCCGGGTCGGTGGGGTCCATGGCGGCGTAGAAGCCGTCGCCGCCGGCGATGGTGAACCAGTAGCCCAGCGGCGTGGTGGCCGCGCGGCGCCGGCTGGGGCCGCACCAGGTGCCGTTGTCCTGCGCGCCGCCGCAGATGTTGTACGGCACGGCGTGGTCGAACGCCACCTCGTAGAACTGCGCGATGGGAAGGTTCTGCGGCTGCAGGAAGTTCCCGCCAGCGTCATACGTGATCGCCACGCCGCCGTCGTTGGCCAGGAACCACCGCTGCGGGTCGTTGGGGTCGATCCAGATGCCGTGGTCGTCCACGTGCACCTGCTGCGCCGCGTTGCGCGAGGTCTTCCCGCCGTCCTCCGACAGCTGCAGCTCCGTGCTGGAGAAGTACACGCGGTCGGGGTTGCGCGGGTCGGAGCGCACCTGGCTGTAGTAGAAGGGGCGCACGTTGATGTTGTTCATCTGCGCCCACGTCTTCCCGCCGTCGGTGCTCTTCCAGAGGCCGTTCAGCTTGGGCGACCGCTCCGGCACCAGCTCGGCCAGCGTCCTGGCCGCCGACGCCTCGACCATCATGTACAGGACATCGGGGTTGGCGCGATTGATGTCCAGGCTCATGCGCCCCTTGATCCCCGCCGGGAAGCCGCCGCCGGTCACCTCGGTCCACGTGTCGCCGCCGTCGGTGCTCTTCCACAGCGCCGAGCCGGGGCCGCCGCTGAACAGCGAGTACGGCGAGCGGCGCCGCTCCCAGCTGGTGGCGAACAGCACGTTCGGGTTGGCCGGGTGCATGGCCACGTCCACGAACCCCGCCTTGTCGCTCACGAACTTCACCAGCTGCCACGTCTTCCCGCCGTCCTTGGTGCGGTACAGCCCGCGCTCGGGGTTGCTGCGCCACGCCGCGCCCAGCGCCGCCACGTACACGATGTCGGGGTTGGTGGGGTGCACCACGATGCGCCCGATGTGCTCGGTCTTCTCCAGCCCCATGGGGGTCCAGGTGAGGCCGCCGTCGGTGGACTTGAAGATCCCGCCGCCGGGCTCGATGGAGTTGCGCGAGTTGGGCTCGCCGGTGCCCGCCCACACCTGCTGCGTGTCGCTGGGGGCGATGGCCAGCATCCCCATGGAGATCACCCGCTTGTCGTCAAACGTGGGGCGCCAGGTGATGCCGTTGTTGGTGCTCTTCCAGATGCCGCCGCCGGCCGCGGCCACGAAGACGGTCTTGGAGGGGCTGGGGATGCCCACCACGTCGGAGAGGCGCCCCATGAAGTTGGCAGGGCCCACGGTGCGCCAGCGCATGCCGGCCACGGTGGCGGAGTCCAGCCCGGCAGCCTGGGCGTGAACGGCCCCGGGGAGGGCGGTCGCCACCGCGGCCAGCCAGGGGAGAAGACGGGATCGGCTCATGTCGGGAAGAAGGGAAAGTGGAAAAACGGAGGGTCCCGGTAGAGAACGGATAGCCCCCCGCCCCCGTTCGGCGCCATCTTTCAGGGATGGCCTCCGCCCCCATTCCCGCCCGCGGCATCGCCGCCTTCGCCCCCACCGCTCCCCTTGGCCCCTGGGACTTCACCCGCCGCCCGGTGGGCCCCCGCGACGTGCGGGTGGCCATCGACTACTGCGGCATCTGCCACTCCGACGTGCACACGGTGCGCGGCGAGTGGGGCCCCATCACGTACCCGCTGGTCCCCGGGCACGAGATCGTGGGGCGGGTGGCCGAGGTGGGGAGCGCGGTCACCCGCTGGCAGGTGGGGGACCGGGTGGGGGTGGGGTGCATGGTGGCCAGCTGCCGCCAGTGCGGCCCCTGCGCCCAGGGGCTGGAGCAGTACTGCGACGCCGGCTTCACCGACACCTACAACGGGCGCGACCTGGTGTCCGGCGGGGTCACGCAGGGCGGCTACAGCGACACCATCGTGGTGGACGACCACTTCGTGCTGCGCGTCCCCGAGGGGCTGGACGCGGCCGCGGCCGCGCCGCTGTTGTGCGCCGGGATCACCACCTGGTCGCCGCTCACGCACTGGGGCACCGGCCCCGGGAAGCGGGTGGGGGTGGTGGGCATCGGCGGGCTGGGGCACATGGCGGTGAAGCTGGCGTCGGCGCTGGGGGCCGAGGTGGTGGCCATCACCCGATCCGCCGCCAAGGCCGCCGAGGCGCGCCGCCTGGGGGCGCACGACGCCGTGGTGGCCACCGAGGCGGGGGCCCTCAAGGCGCACCGCACGTCGCTGGACCTCATCATCGACACCGTGGGCACGGGGCACGACCTGGAGCCGCTGGTGGGGCTCCTGCGCATGCACGGCACCCTCTGCCTGGTGGGGGGCGCCCCCGAGCCGCACTCGGCGGTGCGCGCCTTCTCGCTCATTGGCAAGCGGCGCTCCATCGCGGGGTCGCTCATCGGCGGCATCGCCGAGACGCAGGCCATGCTGGATTTCTGCGGGGCGCGGGGGATTGCGTCGGACGTGGAGCTGGTGGGGGTGGACGGCATCAACGCCGCCTACGAGCGGGTGGTGAACGCCGACGTGCGGTACCGCTTCGTGATTGACCTGGCCACGCTGGACGGCGGGCGCTGATGGACGCCGCCGCCGCGGCGGCGTGGCTGGCGGCGCACCGCGGGCGGGGGGCGCCGCTGGCGGAGGCGCTGGCGTGCTTTGACGCGCTGGCCGCGGTGGCGTGCGACGAGATGCCGGGGGAGTGGGACGGCGAGGAGTTCCCCACCGGGCACCCCATGGACGGGCTGCTGCGCGCGCACGCGTGGCGCGGCAAGACCTTTGTGGACGCCGAGCGGGTGCACCCGCTGGTGTTCGCGCGGGGCGATGGGACGCGCTTTGCGGTGGACCCGCGGCGGATCCCCATGGGGCTGGCCCCGCACCGGTGGCTGGCGCAGTCGTGGCCTGCGCGGATGGCGGTGCGGCTGCTGATGCCGCTGCTGCGCACCGCCGCCCCGCGCGCGCGGCTGCGCACGGTGACCTGCCGCGGGGTGGCCACGGCGTCCATGGTGTACGACCACCTGCCCATCATCGACAGCTTCCGGCGGGTGGACGCCGACACGCTGCTGGGGCTCATGGACCGGCGGGGGGAGCCGACGCCGTTCGTGTTCGTGCTGCGGCGGCGCGGGGGCGCGGCGGCGGCATAGATTGGGGGGACCCCCAACTCCGAGGAGCCCCCGATGCGCGTGATGCAGGTCCTGATGGTGCTGCTGGCCATCGCCACCGTGGTGGCGCTGGTGGTCTCGATTCGTATGTAACGACTGCGGGCGGAGGCACACCCCGCCCGTGCCCTTTCCGCCTACCGCCCCTCCTTCAGCCGCGCCAGCCGCTCCAGCGCCGCCTGCAGCGTGGCCTCGCGCTTGGCGAAGTGGAAGCGGATGTAGCGGTGCTC
>JBILED010000126.1:0-7921 GCA_044352305.1 Gemmatimonas sp. | reverse complement strand
GGTTGTTGATCAGCGCCCCCATCCCGTAGGCCACCTTGTGGGCGAAGGGGATGCGGTCGGCCGCCAGGGTGCGTCCCGGGGCCTCGGGCGCGTCGGCGGCGGCGGCAACGGCGGCTGCGGTCATCGGGGCCTCAGGGGGCGAGCTGGTAGACGCGCACCCAGTCCACCAGCATCGCGGTGGGGAAGGGGGTGAACTGGTCGGGGCTCCCCACGAAGGTCCCCCCGACCGCCACGTTGAGGAGCAGGTGGAACGGCTGGTCGAACACCCACGGCCCGGGCACGTCGGCGCGCGTCACCTCGTGGAAGCGCGTGCCATCCACGAACCACACGATCCGGTCGGCGCTCCACTCCACGGTGAACACGTGGAACGAGTTGTCAAAGCGCACGTTCCGCCGCGTGGTGGCCTTGGTGATCCCGCCCCCCCCCGCATAGCCGGGACCGTGCACCGTGCCGTGCACGGTGCTGGGCTCCTGCCCCTTGTACTCCATCACGTCGATCTCGCCGGACGCCGGCCACCCGGCGGTGGGGAAGTTGGCCCCCAGCATCCAGAACGCGGGCCACAGCCCGCGCCCGCGCGGGAGCTGCAGCCGCGCCTCGATCTTGCCGTACCGGAACGTCCGCTTCCCCTGGCTGGTGAGGCGCGCCGAGGTGTAGGCACACCCCTGGTAGCTCTCGCGGCGCGCCGTGATCACCAGGCGCCCCTGCCCGTCCAGCGACGCGTTGCTGGCGCGGTCGGTGTCGCACTCCAGCTGCTGGTTCCCCCACCCGGTCCCCACCTCCATGCGCCAGGTGGCGGGGTCGGGGAGCGTCCCCGCGGCGCCCTCGAACTCGTCCGACCACACCAGCGTCCACGGGTCGGGGGTGGTGGGCGCGCCGGCGCAGGCGACCGGCAGCAGGCCGGCGGTGAGCGCAGCGGTGGCAAGGAGGGAGCGCAACCGCATCAGGACGGGTCGGGAGGGGGCCCGGAGGCCCGGGTGTAGGTGGCGAGTGACGGGAACAGCGACGGATCGCGGAGCGCCGCGGCGAGCACCAGCGCCGCGGCCCCCAGCGCCCCCCCCTCCGCACCCAGGGTGCTGGAGCGGATGGTGGCCGAGGCGACCGCGCTCACGAACGTCCGCCGCAGCACGGTTTCGCGCAGCGGTTGCAGCAGCTGCTCCTCCAGGCGCGCCAGGCCGCCGTCCAGGATCACCAGCTGCGGGTTGAGCAGGTTGAGCACCCCCGCCACCGCGATCCCCAGCGCCTCCGCCACCTCGTGCATCACCTGCACCGCCAGCGGGTCCCCCGCCTCGGCGGCGGCTTCCACGCGCGCGGCGGTGGGCACGCCGGAGGCGAGGCGCGAGTCGGGGTACTGCGGGAGCAGCGCCCGGGCGCGGGCCACCAGCGCGTCGGCGCCGGCATACGTCCCCAGGCAGCCGCGGTTGCCGCAGTTGCACGGCGGGCCGTGCGGATCGATGGTGAGGTGCCCGATCTCGCCGGCCACCCCCGCGCCGCCGCGATAGATGCGCCCCGCCATCATGTGCCCCGACCCCACGCCGGTGGACAGCTTGATGTAGGTGAAGTCGTCGACGCCGCGCGCCGCCCCCCACCACCGCTCGGCCAGCGCCCCCAGGTTGGCGTCGTTGTCGATGAACACCGGCACCCCGAAGCGCGGAAGCAGCGCCTCGAGGCCGTGCCGGCCGCGCCAGTCGGGGAGCGAGAGCGGATGGAGCCGCTCCGGGTGGCGCGGATCCACCGGGCTGGGGACCGCGACGCCGATCCCCAGCAGCGAGGCCGCCGCCTCCCCCGCCTCCTGCAGGCACGACGCCAGCATCGCGGCCACCAGCCCGCGCGTGCCAGCGGGATCGCGCGCGACGTCGTGCGCGGCCGTGCGCCGCACGCGGCGCTCGCCGCGCAGCGTGGTGAGCACCACCGTGACCCCCGTGGTGGTGACGTCCACCCCGGCCAGCAGGTGCGCCTCGTCCTGGAAGGCCAGCACGATCGGGCGGCGCCCGCCCCGCGACGCCCCCGTCCCCGACTCCGCCACCAGCCCGCTGGCCAGCAGCGGGGTGATCCCCTCCGACACCGTGGAGCGCGAGAGCGCCGCGCGCCGCGCGATCTCCGCGCGGGAGATCTCCCGCTCCTCCCAGAGCAGCCGCAGCAGGCGGTGCGCCAGCGGCGGCGACGCCAGCGCGGCGAGGTCGGGGCGCGCGGCGGGCGCCCCCAGGCGGATGGCTTCGATCATGACGGCCTCCCCGCCCGGGAGCGCACGGGCGGCTACTTGTGCAGCAGGACGTTGTCCACGAACACGGTCGTGAGACTCCCGGAGATGATCAGCTGCGCCAGGTTCCCCCTGGTGACCAGCCCCGCGAACTGGGTCAGCGGGATGTCCAGCGTGACCCAGCTCCCCGTTGCCAGCGCCGGCGTCGAGGTGGCGGTAAAGGTGAGTTCGTGCTCCACGTCGTCGCCACCCCCGAAGGCGCCGTTGGCGCCGAAGTCCACGAGCTTCACGCGGAAGGCCGCCGGGGCCGCGGTGGCGCTCGGCGTCCACAGGTCCATCCGAAAGTGCGTCATCGCCGTGGCGTTGATGCGGGTCGACGTGAACTCGATCCCGGCGAACACCAGGTTGGCGTACTTCTTGGTGGCGTTGCCCGCCACCTGCACATCGGCCACGTCGGCCTGGTCCCACCCCGCCGACCAGGTGTCCACCGGGACGTTGGTGTAGGCGTTGCTGAACAGGGAGATGACGTTCGCGGCCGGGTACGCGGGGGTGGGCGCCGCCGTCGCCGGCTCCTGCGGGGCGGCCACGCGGTAGAAGTACACGTTGTCCACGTACAGCGTGCGGCTGGCCCCCGACAGGATCAGCTGCGCCACCTTGCCGCGCCCGGTCATGCCGGTGAAGGCCGCCAGCGGGATGTCCAGCGAGCTCCACGCGTTCTTGAGCAGCTTGGGGGTGCTGGCGGAGGAGAGCGAGACCTCGTGCTCGGTGTCGTCACCGCCGCCGAACGCGCCGTTGGCGCCGAAGTCCACCAGCTTCACCTTGAGGCTGGCATCGTCATAGCCGTAGACGTCCAGGTGCAGGTGCGTCATGGCCCGCGCGTCGATCGGCTGGCTGGTGAACTCGATGCCGGCGAACACGAGGTTGGTGTACTTCTTGGTGGCGTTGCCGGCCAGCTGCACCTCGGCCACGTCGGCCTGGTCCCAGGTGGCCGACCAGGTGTCCACCGGGCGGTTGGGGTAGCCGCCGCTGAACAGCGCGATCACGTCGGCGGCGGGCTGCGCGGGAGCGGGGGCCGCGGCCGCGGGGGCCGCCACGGCGGTCACCGTCACCGTGCCGGTGGCGGCGGTGCTCCCCAGGGTGGCCGTCACCTGCGCGGTGCCGGCGCTCACCGCCGTGATCACGCCGGCGGTGGAGACGGTGGCCACCGCGGGGGCGGAGCTGGTGTAGCTGAAGTAGGCGGGCGCCGTGGTCAGCTGCTGGTCCACGCCCCCCACGGCGAAGGTCACCGCGGTCCCCTCCACGCGGGCCGTCCCGCCGATCTCCATGCTCACCGTCGCCGTGGGGATGGTCGGACGGGGCGTGGTGATGGTGGGCAGCGTCTCGAACTTGAGGTCGTCGATCCACAGCGTGTAGCCGGCGTTGTTCTCAGGCCCCTCGGCGAAGTGGAAGAGCCCCTTCTCGGCGGTGAGCTTGGCGGCCAGCGGGAGCGGCAGCGTGTACTTGGTCCAGGTGGGGGTCACCGCCAGGTTCGCGCGCTCGGCCCACCACTGGGAGGTGCCGGTGTTGTCGTTGCCGGTGCCGATGACGTTCACCGTGGCATTGACGCTGGCCTTGGCCCAGAAGGTGATGGCGTTGTACTTGGTGAGGTCGCGGGCGATGGAGGTGACCAGCGCCCCGCCGGCGTAGCCGCCCGTGGGATCGTTCGGACCCGGAACAATGATCTTGAGCGACGAGGTGCCCGCCTGTTTGGTGGTCGCGTCGATGCTCACGGCGTCCAGCTTGGAGCCCTGGAACGCCTGGAAGTCGACGTTCTTGGCGAACGTGTCGGTAAAGATGTCGGCGGTGCTCGGCTGTTCGGCGGGCTCGGTGGACGAGCCGTCGCGCCCGCAGGCGGCGAGGAGCAGGGGCGCGGCCGCCACGAGCAGGCGCGGCAGATGGCGAGGGAGACGCATCGGGGGACTCCGGGGAGGGAGCGGAGTGTCCGACTGACCCCCCGGCGTAGACCCGGTGGCCAGCCTTTTGTTCGGTGGGCGAACAAAGATCTGGCGGCCGGACCGCCTTATGTCAACTGGCGATCCGCCCGGACGCTAGATTCCATGGTTCCCTCCCACCCCAAGGAGCCGCCCATGGGTTTCCGCGACGAGCTGCAGGCGCAGCTGCAGGACCGGGTGCAGGAATTCGCCCGGATGCGTGACGAGCTGATCGTGCAGGCCAACCTGGCCAAGCTGGAGGCGCGCGAGGAGTGGGGCGAGCTGGAGGCCCGGCTGGAGCAGCTCAAGGCCAAGGCCGACGAGGCCGGCGACATTGCCGAAGACACGGCGGAGGCGATGGCGGATTCGGCGAAGGAGGTGCTGGCGGAGCTGCAGGCGGGCTACGACAAGTTGCGGAAACTGTTCTAGCCCCGGGGGGCACCGGCAGGGGGGGCTCTCCCCGCCGGCCCCCCTGCCGCCCGGCCCCGCTAGGGCAGCAGCACGGTGTCCACCACGTGGATCACCCCGTTCTTGGCCACGATGTCGGCCGTCGTGACCGCGGCGCTGTTGCGGGGGCCGGTCACCCGGACGCCGTTGGTCAGGCTCACCGTGAGGCTGGTGCCGGTGAGCAGCGTGGGGAGCTGCCGCCCCGCGGTCAGCTGCGACGACAGCGCCCGGCTCCCCACCACGTGCAGCTGCAGCACGGGCGTCAGCCCGGCGAGCGTGGTGGGCGCCCCTCCCGGGATGGCGGCGAAGGCGGCGTTCGTGGGGGCGAACACCGTGAGCGTGCCGCCGCGGAGCGCGGAGACCAGCCCCGCGGTGGTCACGGCGCTCACCAGCGCGCTGAACCCGCGCACGACCGCCTGGTCCACGACGTCCAGGCTCCCCAGCAGCACGCCATCGATGAGGTGGACCACGCCATTGGAGGCGTTGACGTCCGCGGTGGTGACCCGGGCGCCGCTCACCGTCACCACCCCGTTGGCCACGGTCACCGGCAGCGTGGTTCCCTCGACCGTGGTCAGCGTCTGGCCGTTCTGCAGCTGGGCCGCCGTGATCCGCCCGGGGACCACGTGAAAGGTGAGCAGCTTGGTGAGGATCTCGCGGTTCCCGGTCTCGAGCAGCCGGGCCAGCATGCCGGCGGGCAGCGCATCGAACGCGCTGTTGACGGGCGCAAACACCGTGAAGGGGCCGGTGCCGTTGAGCGTCGGGACCAGCCCCGCCGCCGTCAGCGCCGTCACCAGCGTGGACAGCTGCGCCGTGGACGCGGCGGCTTCCGCCACGGTGGGCTCCGACGGCTCCACGCCGTTGGGGTCGTCGTCACACCCGGCCACGCCGACGGCGGCGAGGGCGAGCGCGAGAGCCAGGGAGCGGGGGGCCGCGAAGCGGGGGGCCGCGAAGCGGCGGGCAGTGGGAAGTGAGCGCATGGCACGGTGTCCGGCGGAGGCCGTGACCGGCGGCGACGGTGCGAGCGCGCGGAGGCGCGCCCCGGCCGTCGCAGGGGTCGGGCCGGTGGGGTCCCCCTCCCCCCACGCCAGAGGCGCCCGTGGGTTGCGGGCGTCCGGAGGACGCGGGATGGGCTGGGGGCGCGGGGTGCCGCAGCCCCGTGCAAACCCCAGGCCACGCCACACGGTCGCCGCCGCCGTGGCGTGGCGTGGCATGGCCGGGCATGGCAGGGCATGGCCGGGCGTGCCGCCCCTGTGTCAGCGAGCGCCCCGGTGCCCCCGCGGCTCGACCAGGTCCCAGCGGTTGCCGTACAGGTCCTCGAACACCGCCACCGTCCCGTACGGCTCCTCGCGCGTGGGTTCCACGAACCGCACGCCGCGCGCCTCCATCGCCGCGCGGTCCCGCACGGAGTCGTCGGTGTGGAGGAACAGAAACACCCGCCCGCCCCCCTGCCGCCCCACGGCGGCCTCCTGCTCGGGGCCCACGGCGCGCGCCAGCAGCAGCGCCGTCTCCCGCGCCCCCGGCGGGGCCACCAGCACCCATCGCTTCGACGGCGTCAGCGGCGTGTCCTCCACCAGCCGGAACCCGAGCTGGCCCACGAAATACGCCAGCGCCTCGTCGTAGTCGCGCACCAGCAGCGCGACGTGGGCCAGGTGCACGCCCCTTACCGCGCCTCGTACCGCGCCGTGATCACGCTCTTGAGCCCGCCCCGCACGTTGAAGTCCCCCACCACCGTCATGGCCGCCGGCTGGCAGGCCGCCACCAGGTCGTCCAGGATCCGGTTCACCGCCCGCTCGTAGAAGATCCCGTCGTTGCGGAAGCTCCAGAAGTAGAGCTTGAGGCTCTTGAGCTCCAGGCACGACGCCGCCGGGGTGTACGTGATGCGGATGGTCGCGAAGTCCGGCGCCCCCCCCTCCAGCAGGCGCAGCTCCACCGCGTCCGTCTCCACCCCCCCCAGGGGGCACAGCGACGTGAACTCGGTGGTCTCCATGAAGATCTCGTACGCCCGGTCGGCATACGGATTGGCGAACGTCTCCAGCAGTTCAGGCTTGGGCATGCCGGGAAACTAATCGGTCCGGGACCCGAGGGCCCCGGACCGCGCACCACCCGTCCCGCCGGCGCGCCGGGCGGCTACTCCCCCGACAGCGCCCGCAGCCGCTTCGACCACTCGTCCAGCAGCAGCCGCTCCGCCGGCGTGAGGCTCTCCATCCCCTCCGCCGCGATCTTGTCCAGCACGGCGTCCAGTGCCGTCATCGGCTCGGGGGCCACCGCCGTCCGCGCGGGCTCCCGCACCGGCGCCTGCGGCACCGCGGGGCGCGCACGCCCCACCGCCGCCCGGCTCTGCGCCACGATGTCGTCCACCTCGCGCTCCCGCGGGCGCGCGCTCCGCGGCACCGCCCGTGGCGTCTCGTCCCCGAGGTCGGGCGCATGGCTGATCCGCTGCCGGAACCGGTCCAGGCTCCCCGTGCCGGGCGCCCGCAGGAACAGCCACCCCGCCGCCATCCCCCCCAGGTGCGCCAGGTACGCCGTCCCGCCCCCGGTCCCCCGGTCGGTCACCGCGCTCAGCATGTTCACCAGCGCCATGAACACCACCAGCCAGTACACCTTCATCGGGACCACGCCGAAGAACAGCACCTCGTCGTCCGGCCACCGCGAGGCGTACGCCACCGCCACCCCCAGGATCGACGCCGACGCGCCCACCAGCACGCTGGTGCCGCCGTGCAGTGCCGCATGCAGCGCCCACCCCCCCACCCCGCACCACAGGTAGTACCAGGTGAAGGTCGCGCGCCCCATCGCCTGCTCCACCCGCGGGCCGAACAGCCACAGCGTCCACAGGTTGAGCACCAGGTGCAGCAGCCCGCCATGCACGAACTGGTAGCTCAGCACCGTCCAGGGACGCCCGCCGGCCACATCCCCGGTGCGGTACCCCAGCCAGCCCACGACGGCGTCCCCCAGCAGCGTGGCCTGCACGAAATACACGGCCACGCACGTCCCCATCAGCCAGGCCACGGCCGACACTCGCGCGGGCGCGTCGTACTCGTCGGAGGAAAAGGGCGACATGGGCGGGGAGGAAGGACGCGCGGGTGGTCGCGACACGGGGCGCCCGCTCAGGCGCGCCGCAGCCCCCGCGCTGCGCGGGCCTCGTCCACAATGCGCGCACACAGGGCGGGAAACAAGACGCCGGCGGCCGCGGCCGCCTGCGGTATCAGACTCGTCGGGGTCATCCCCGGCAACGTGTTCGCCTCCAGGCAGTAGGGCTCCCCCGCCGGGTCCAGCCGGAAGTCGATCCGCGCATACCCCGACAGCCCGA
>JBILED010000204.1:0-5005 GCA_044352305.1 Gemmatimonas sp. | reverse complement strand
TTGGACTTCTCCGTCACGTCCTGTCGGGCGCGGCGGACCAGCTGGTTGATCGTTGGCATCGGTCACGGGTTGCCCGGCGACACGCGCCGGGGCGTTCAGACTCCGACCTCTACGTGGATCGCCCGGGCATGGCGCATCGCTCGCCACACTGCCAGCCCCCCATGAGAAGGCCTGACCAGCGTCGCCCTGATGCATCACCTGATTCCCGGGACGGCACGGAACGGAATCCGAAGCTTAGTCCGGCCGAGGGCCCGGGTCAACCGGGGAAACCGCAGACGCCGTCGCCCGGTGCCTCAGGGCTTTCCCGAGACCGCGGCGCGCACCAGTTCGACCAACCGCTGCTCCACCGCCCCCTTGGACGAGCACCGCACCTCGCTCGCCGCGGCGGTGGTCGCATTGCGCCCGGTCCCCTCCACCGTGGTCTGAATCAGGCTGCCTCCCCCCTCCCCGGCCACCACCCGGGAGCGGATGGCCAGCCGCAGTTCGTACGTCTCGGCATTGGGCATCCCGCTGTCCCCGCCGCAATCCACCGCGCGCACCGCGGCCACCGTCCCGATGCGCCGCCGCGCCCGAACCGACGGGTTCCCCACCGTGCGGGCGCGCTGGTCGATCTCCGTCACCGGCACCCCCAGCGCCGCATAGGCGGCCGTCAGCGCCTGAAACGTCTGCTCCGCCGGGGCGGCCACCGCGAGGCTGCTCACCTCGGTGGTGGCCAGCAGGTTCACGCCGCGCGTGGCCCCGGCGGCATTCTGCAGCGTGGCCGTCTGCACCGACGTCACGGCCGCATCCGCCGCCCCGGCGCCGCCCCCCGACGCCGACGCGCACCCGGTGCCCGCGCCCCCAAGGGCCAGCACCGACACCAGCACCAGGGCCCGCCCCCCCCTGCCGGGACGGGCCCTTCCAGCGGAACGGACGGTGCGCGGGCGATGCAGGGAAACGCCAAGGAACACCGGCATGGGCAACACCTCATGAAGCGGAAGAGGGAACAACAAGCACATCCTCCAATCTGCACCGGTGCGCCGCCGACCGCCCAGCAGTCCACGGGGGACCGGCGGCATGGCGCCGCTGGGCCCCATGGGCGCCATGCCCGCACGCTAGATTGCAGCAACCCCTTGCCGGACTGCGCCCCCTTCCCGTGACCGGGGACGATCCCGCCGTGCCTGACTTCGCGCACCGCCTTGAGCACCTCCTGGCCCCCCGGTTCCGGATCGAGCGGGAACTGACCGGCGGGGGGATGTCGCGCGTCTTCCTGGCCACCGAGACGGCGCTGGGGCGCCGGGTGGTCATCAAGGTACTCCCCCCGGAGCTGGCCGCCGGGGTGAACGTGGAGCGCTTCCATCGCGAGATCCAGCTGGCCGCCCAGCTGCAGCATCCGCACATCGTGCCGCTGCTGGACGCCGGCAATGCCGGCGGGCTCCTCTGGTTCTCCATGCCCTACATCGAGGGCGAATCGCTGCGCACGCCGGTGACCCGCGGTGAGCGCCTTCCCCCGCGCGAGGTGGTGCAGCTGCTGCACGGCCTGCTGGAAGCGCTGGCCTTTGCCCATGCCCGGGGCGTGGTGCACCGGGACATCAAGCCCGGCAACGTGCTCACCATGGGGCGGACCGCCCTGGTGACCGACTTTGGCATCGCCAAGGCCCTCTCCGCCGCAACGCCGGCCCCTGGGGCCACCGCCACTGGGATGGCGATGGGGACCCCCGCCTACATGGCCCCCGAACAGCTGGCCGCCGATCCCGCGGCCGACCACCGGGTGGACCTGTACGCCCTCGGGCTGTTGGCCTACGAACTCCTCACCGGCACCTCCCCCTTTGGCGGGCGCACGCCGCAGGAGACGCTGGCGGCGCAACTCACCCTGGTGCCGTCACCGCCGCATCGGCTGGCGCCGGACGTGCCGCGCGCCCTCTCGGCGCTGGTCATGCAGTGCCTGGAAAAGGACGCCGCCCGTCGGCCCCAGACGGCCCGCGCGATGCTGGACAGTCTGGACCAGCTGGCGCAGGACGCCATGGGCGGGGGAGGACGCCGGGGCGTGCGCGGCGCGCGTGCCGCGGTGCTGGGGCTGGCGGTGGCAGCCATGGGCATGCTGGTGCTGAAGGTGAGCGGCCGGCACGGGGACGCCCCCGGGGCGTTGCGCGTGGCCGACCGCACACCGGCCGACAGCGTGCGCGCGGGCGGCGGCGCGCGGGGTGACACCACCTTCGGGGGCGCGCGGGGAGGCGCCGCCTCCGCCGAGGAGGGGGCGGAGCTGCTGGTCACCGGTGGGGCGGAGACCGACCGGCGGATGTCCGAGCCGGTGCCCCTCGTGCTCTCGCGCGCCGAGTCGCTGGCGATCGCCGCCGCCGTGCGCGCACGCGCCGCGTCCCCCGCCGCACCCAGGCAACCCGCGGCCAGCGCTGACACCGCGGCGCTGGGTCGCGAACGCGCGGCCCTGCTGGAGGCCGTGGGGAAGCTGTTCGCCGATTCGTTGGCGCGTGCCCTGCAACGGGCGCGATCGGACACGGCCTCGCAGCGGGCGGCGCGGGTGCTGCCGGCCGACACCGGGACCGCGCGCACCCGCATCACCCCGCTGCTGGCGCCCCAGCGCGACGGACGGGCGCGGTTGGTGGTGCTCCCCTTCACCAACGCCACGGGCGACCGCGCGCTGGCGCAGGCCGGGCGGGAGTTGGTCGCTGCGCTGCGTGGTGGGGTACCGGCGGACTCGGTCATGGTGGTGGACAGCGCCACGACGGCGCTGGCGATCCGCGCCTCCCGCGATCCCATGGCGGTGGGATGGAGCCTGCGGGCGGACTTCGTGATCAGCGGGATGGTGCTGCCCCGCGGCGATTCGGTGGGGTTGGTGACGCAATTCACCGATGTGCGCGACGGGCGGTTTGTGCGGGCCGCGGAGATGGTGGTGTCCCCCGCCCGCCCGGCGGCAGGGACGGCGGCGGCCGTGGTGCAGGTGCGCGCGTGGATGGACAGCGCGCGGGTGATGCGGACGCGCCGGGGAACGGCGGCCGCACGGGGCGGCGGCGGGACGGCGGGCGGTCCGCGGGAGGGACTGCCGTGGCCGCCGCGGGGCGACGGACCGCCGCGCCCGCCCCGGGGCTGACCACGGGGGAGCACGGGGAGGCAACGGCACGGGGCCGTTTCGCGCGTGCGAAACGGCCCCGTTCATCCGCCGAGAGGCGTCGTCGACCGCTGGCGGCGGCCGACGACGCGCCCGCAGGTCAGTCGTCGCCCATGGTGAAGGCGGCGGGCTCGCCGAAGCTGGGGAGGAGCGCCTCGAAGCTGGGCTCGAGCGCGTCCGGGATCGGCTCCGGCTCGGGGATGGCATCCGACTCCACATCCACCTCCTGGTACCGGTACATGCCGGTGCCAGCGGGGATGAGGTGGCCGATGATGATGTTCTCCTTGAGCCCCAGCAAGTCGTCGCGGGACCCGCGGATGGCCGCGTCGGTGAGGACGCGGGTGGTCTCCTGGAAGGAGGCCGCGGAGACGAACGACTGCGTGGTGAGCGACGCCTTGGTGATGCCGAGCAGGAGCGGCTCGTCCTTGGCTTCGCGCTGGCCGGCGGCGACAGCCGCCTCGTTGACCTCGCGGAAGTGGGCGCGGTCGACGTGCTCCCCCTCCAGCAGCTCCGTGTCGCCGGAGTCGGCGATGCGGACCTTCTGGAGCATCTGCTTGACGATGACGCCGATGTGCTTGTCGGAGATCTTCACGCCCTGGAGGCGATAGACCTCCTGGACCTCGTTGAGCAGGTATTCCTGCACCGCGCGCGGCCCCCGGATGCGGAGGATGTCGTGCGGGTTGACCGGTCCCTCGGAGATGCGGTCGCCGGCGCGGACGCGGTCGCCCTCGTGGACGCGCAGGTGCTTGCCCGAGGGGACCTCGTACACCTGCTCCTCCGCACCGTCGTCCACCATCCACTGGCCGTTGACGACGGTGGCGGGGCGCACGAACACCTCGCGCTTCCCGCGCTTGATCTCGCCGAAGCGGACGAAGCCGTCGATCTCGGAGATCGTGGCGGGGTCCTTGGGGCGGCGCGCCTCGAACAGCTCGGCCACGCGGGGGAGGCCGCCGGTGATGTCGCGGGTCTTGTAGGCCTCGCGGCTGATCTTGGCCAGGATGGTGCCGGCCGGGATCTGCTCGCCGTCCTCGATGGTGATGACGGCGCCCACCGGGAGGATGAAGTCGCGGACGCGCCGCTCCTTCCCGCCCTGCTCCTGCCAGATCTCGATGTGCGGGTGCAGCTTCTTCTCGCGGTCCTCGATGACGACGCGCTGGCGCAGGCCGGTGAGCTCGTCGAGCTCCTCGGAGAGCGACTCGTCCTCGACGAGGTCGACGAACCGGACGGTGCCGGTGACGTCGGCGATGATGGGGTTGGAGTACGGGTCCCAGGTGAAGACGGTGTCGTCCTTCTTGACGACCTGGCCGTCCTGCACCATGAGGTACGCGCCCAGGGGGACCTGGAGGCGGGCCTCGATGGCGGCGCCGGGCTCGGCCGAGGCCTTGATGACCAGCTCGCCCTCGTAGGAGGTGACGACGTCCTGCCCCTCGGGATTCCGGACGGTGACCAGGCGGTCGCCGAACTCGATGACGCCCGCCTTCTTGGTGCGCCGGGCGGTCTGCTCGGCGATGCGGGCGGCGGCGCCGCCGATGTGGAAGGTGCGCAGGGTGAGCTGGGTGCCGGGCTCGCCGATGGACTGCGCGGCGATGATCCCGACGGCCTCGCCCAGGTCGACCATCTCCATGGTGGCGAGGTTGCGCCCGTAGCACATGGCGCAGAGGCCGCGCTTGGCCTCGCAGGTGAGGACCGAGCGGATGCGGACCGCCTCGATGCCGGCGTCCTCGATGGCCTGCGCCGCCTCCTCGGAGATGAGGGTGCCGCGGGCCACGAGCAGCCGGGGCTGCCCGTGCTCGTCGCGCTCCATCGGGTCGTGGACGTCCTCGGCGGCCACCGTGCCCACCAGCCGCTCGGCGAGCGGCTCGATGACGTCCTCCCCTTCCTTCAGCGCGGCGGTCTCCT
>JBILED010000149.1:0-6685 GCA_044352305.1 Gemmatimonas sp. | reverse complement strand
GTCCCCCCGTCCCCCCCCTCGCCTGACGCGCGCCATGGCCCACGCTGCTCCCTCCTCCGCCCCCGCCCCGTCCAAGGGGTTCCTGGGCATCGGCTTCACCCAGTGGGTCCTCATCGCCATGGTGGCGGGGATCCTCCTCGGGTGGCAGGCCCCGGACGTGGCCCAGGCGCTCAAGCCGCTGGCCACGATCTTCCTCCGGATGATCAAGTCGCTCATCGTCCCCCTCCTCTTCAGCACCCTGGTGGTGGGGATCGCGGGGCACGGCGACGACATGGCCCGCGTGGGGCGCCTCGCCTGGCGCTCGTTCATCTACTTCGAGGTGGTGACCACCCTGGCGCTCGTCATCGGCCTGGTCGCCGTCAACGTCTTCCAGCCCGGCGTCGGCATCTCCCTCGCCTCGGCCTCGGCCTCCGACGAGGTCCAGGCGCTGGTCACCAAGACCCCCACCTTCGCCTCGGTGCTCGAGCACACCGTGCCGCAGAGCTTCTTCGAGGCCGCGGCGCAGAACGAGGTGCTCCAGGTGGTGTTCTTCGCCATCCTCTTCGCCGTCTCCCTCGCCCGCGTGCAGGGGCCTTCGCGCACCATCCTGCTGGACGGGCTGCAGGCGGTCAGCGACGTGATGTTCAAGTTCGTCGGCCTGGTGATGACCTACGCCCCCATCGGCATCGGCGTCGCCATCGGCGTGACGGTGGGGAAGAGCGGGCTGGGGGTGATGGTCAACCTCGCCAAGCTCGTGGCCACGCTGTACGGGGCGCTGATCGTCTTCGTGCTGGTGGTGCTGCTCCCCACGGCGCTCCTCTTCCGCATCCCGGTGGTGCGTTTCTGGCAGGCCATCAAGCAGCCCTGGCTCATCGCCTTCTCCACCGCCTCCAGCGAGGCGGCCTTCCCGCAGGCCATGGAGGCGATGGAGAAGTTCGGCGTGCCGCGCCGCATCGTGTCGTTCGTGCTCCCCACCGGCTATTCGTTCAACCTCGACGGCAGCACGCTGTACCTGGCGGTGGCCTCGGTGTTCGTGGCGCAGGCGGCCGGCATCGACATGCCGCTCAGCCAGCAGCTGCTCATGATGCTCACGCTGATGCTCACGTCGAAGGGCGTCGCCGCCGTGCCGCGCGCCTCGCTGGTGATCCTCTCCGGGGCGCTGGCGCAGTTCGGGCTCCCCCTCGAGGGGATCGCGGTGATCCTGGGGGTGGACGCCATCATGGACATGGCCCGCACCTCCATCAACCTGATGGGGAACTGCCTCGCCACCGCGGCGCTGGCGCGGTGGGAGGGGGAGCTGCAGGTGCCCGCCCCGGAGGCCGCGGCGGCGTAAGCGGGGATCATCCGGGCGTCCATCCCGCGCCCGCCGCCGGGGGGGTAACCCCGGGCGGCGGGCGCCGAGGCGGCCTCGCTACAGCTCCACCCCCAGCAGACGACGGGCGCGACGGATGGCCCCACGGGCCGCATCCACCTCCTCGCTCCGCACCATGGCGCCCGGGACGGCGCTCTTGAGACGCTGCTCCAGCCGCTTGCGCACCAGGGACCCGCGACCAAGCAGGCCGCCGGACAGCGCCACGGGGATCGCGGCCCGCTCGTCCTGGAAGCACCGACGCGCCAGGGTGCGCACGTGCAGCACCAGCTCCTCCACGCAGAAGCTCACCAGCGCGTTGGCGCGCAGGTCGCCACTGGCCGCCACCTGCATCACCACCGGGGCCAGCGCGGCAAAGTCCGCCGGCACGGCGCGCGACGCCCATGGAATCACCTCCTCCATCGCCTCCAGCTCCAGCGCGGTCAGCAACGCCCCCGCCAGCGCCGTCTCCGGCTCGCGCCCATCGGTGGAGGCGGTCACGGCCCCCACGGCGCGGCGCCCCAGCCACGCCGCGCTCCCCTCGTCGCCAACGGCTGGCCCCCAGCCACCACATCGCTCCAGGCGACCGTCCGGCCCGCGCGAAAAGGCCACCGATCCGGTACCCGCCACCAGCAGCACCCCGGCGTTGTCGCCAAAGGCATCCTCCAGCGCAATCACGGCATCGGCCAGCACGGCCACGTCATCGGCCACGCGCCGTGACGCCAGCGCCGACCAGAGCGCCTGCGCCGGCCGCTCCTGCCCGGCGCCCGCCACCCCCACCACGCACACCGCCGGCCGCGTGCCGCCGCGCTCGGCCATCGCCAGCACGGTGGCGATCAGCGATTGGATCACGTCCGCCGCCTCCACCTCCTGTCCGGGGCGCAGCGCGCTGGCGCCCCCCTCGGTGCGGGCCAGCACCGCGCCGGTGGCATCGGCCAGGATCACGCGGGTGCGGGTGCCACCACCATCCACGCCCACCAGCAGCGGCATCGGGTCCAGGGGTCCGGCGGTCATGTACGGCGAGCAGGAGTGGACGGCGCCAACGCCGGCGCCGGATGGGTGAGCGAGGAGAGGACGCCCGTGACAAACGTCAGCGAGGTGCCGATGAGCACGTACCAGGGCCACGCGATTGCCGTCAGCGGCGCAAGCGTGGGAGCGACGGCCGGAAACCACCCGCTCAGCGCCTTGGCGAACACCACGACGCTCATGATCGTGATCCCCACCGCCATGCCGGTCATCGCGTCCCGCTGGATGGCGCGCGGAACCCGCATGGCCAGAAAGAACGCGCCGAGCAGTCCACCATAGGTGAACGAAGCGATCGACAGGGCGATCGTCACCACGGGCGTGCCCTCGTTCCGGTACAGCATCGCACCGCCGATCAGGATCGCCGCCCACCCCAGAGTGAACCGCTTGCTTACCCGCAGCAGCCCGGGGTCGTCCGGCCGCCGACCCGTCAGGGGCAGGTAGAGGTCATGCAGCGTGGCGGCCGCGAGGGAATTGAGCGCCCCGCTCACCGTGCTCATCGCGGCCGCGAGGATCGCCGCGATCACCAGTCCCGTGAGCCCCGGGGGCATCACGTCGACGATGAATCGGGGGAAGATCGCATCGGGACGCGGGAACGTCTGTCCCGCATAGAACGCGAACAGCCCGACCCCGATCAGCAGGAACATCGTGAACTGCGCCAGGACCACCACGCCGCTGCCGATCAGGGACTTGCGCGCATCGGAGAGACTCCCGGAGGCCATCAGCCGCTGCACGATGAGCTGGTCGGCGCCGTGCGAGGCCATGCTCAGGAAGGCGCCGCCGACGAGCCCCGCCCACAGCGTGTGCGGGCGGTCGATCCCCGTGTACGTGTCGATCACCTGCAGCTTCCCGCGGGCATCCGCACCCGACAGGATCGCGCTCCAGCCGCCTTCCACCCCCTGTCCAATCAGCCACATGGCCGCGAGGCCGCCCACGAGGTACACCCCGGTCTGCACCACGTCCGTCCACACCACCGCCCGCATGCCGCCGTGGTAGGTGTACAGCACGGTGAAGGCGCCCAGGATCAGGATCGACAGCGGGCCCACGTATTCGGCAGGCACCACCGGCGTCGCGAAGACGCGCACCGAGTCGCCGAAGGCGCGCGTGACCATGAAGACGATCGACGCGAAGCGCCGCGTGCTCAGGCCGAAGCGCCGCTCGAGCAGGGCGTACGCCGTCACCAGTTCCCCCTGGTAGTAGCGCGGCAGCAACGTGTAGGACACCACGATGCGACCCAGAACGTACCCAGCCGCGACCTGCAGGAACGACAGGTTGCCGACGTATGCCAGCCCGGGAATCGAGATGAAGGTGAGGGCGCTCGTCTCGGTGGCCACCACGGAGAAGAGGATCGCCCACCACGGGATGCGCCGGTTCGCCACGAAATAGTCGCGCGCATCCTTCTGGTCGCGTCCGAGCCAGATACCGAGGGCGGTGGTCCCGATCAGGTAGGCGATCAGCACCGCCCAATCGAGCAGCGTGAACCCGGCGCTCATGCGCCGCCTGCGCCGCTCACGGGCAGGCCCCGTCTAGTCCACGACATAGGCCTCCATCGCGAAGTACTCGGCCAGGCCGAGCCGGTCCAGCTGCGCGGCCGTCCCCTTGTTCCGCTGCTCCACCCGCTGCCAGAACTCCCGCTCGTCCTGGCCGGGGAAGGGGGCCGAGTCCTTCTGCGACTGGTGCTTGAAGATCGCCTGGATCTTCAGCGTCAGCTCCTCCTGCGACAGCGGCACCAGCACCGTGGCCTCCGTCACCGGCCACTCCTGCCACGCGCCGCGGTACAGCCACACCTCCGGGCGCGCCGGGGCGTCCGCGGCGCCGTACACCGCGGCCAGCGCCTGGTCGATCGCGTCCTTGCACAGCCGGTGCGTCCCGTGGGGGTCCGACAGGTCGCCGGCCACGAACACCAGGTCGGGGCGCTCGGTGCGGAGCAACGCGGCCACCAGCGCCACGTCCTCCGGTCCGATGGGGTCCTTCTTCACCTTCCCGGTCTGGTAGAAGGGGAGGTTGAGGAAGCGGGCGTGCTCGCGCCCCAGCCCCATCACCTCGATGCCGCTCACGGCCTCCGCCTCGCGGACCAGCCGCTTGATGTCCTGCACCTCGGGGCTGTCCACCTGCCCGGGGCGCTTGGCCGCCAGGAACCCGCGCACCGCCTGCGCCAGCGCGCGCACCGCGGCCGCGTCCCCCAGCCGCTCCTCCTCCAGCCGCACCAGGAAGTCCACGTAGCGGCGCACGTCGTGGTCGAACACCGCGATGTTGCCGCTGGTCATGTACGCCACGATCACGTCGTTGCCGTTCTGGACCAGCTTGGCCAGGATCCCCCCCATCGAGATCACGTCGTCGTCGGGGTGCGGCGAGAAGCAGAGCACCCGCCGTCCGCGCGGCAGCTTGCTCTTCCCGCGGATCTTCGCGCCCAGCACGTTGAACACCAGCCCGTTCACCGCCCCCGGCGATCCGTGGCGCACCACCAGCGACGACAGCCCATGCTCGGCGTAGTCGCGTTCGGTGAGCTTGAGGATCGCCTTGCCGACCTGCTGCGCCAGCCAGGTCACCGCCCGCACGGTCGTCCCCTCGTCCCACGCCACCTCGGTCAGCAGCCACGGCGTGGCCACGCGCGTCAGCTCCGCGGCGGCGGCCTCGTCCACGTAGAAGGTGGTGCGCGGATGCCGCTGCAGGAACGTGGCCGCCACCGCGCGGTCCACGCCCCCCTCCACCGCCCGCCGCACGATCGCCGCCTTGTGCTCGCCGGTGGCCAGGATGGCGATCTCGCGCGCGGCGGTGATCGACGCGATCCCCATGGTCAGCGCCTCGCGCGGGACGTTCTCCTCGCCGAAGAAATCCGCGGCCGCGTCGCGCCGGGTGATCGCGTCCAGGTGCACCAGCCGCGTGACGCTCTCCTCCCCGGAGCCCGGCTCGTTGAAACCGATGTGCCCCGTCTTGCCGATCCCCAGCAGCTGGAAATCGATCCCCCCGGCGGCCGCGATGGCGGCCTCGTAGGCGGCGCACATCGCCTCCACCCCGTCCCGCGCCACGCTCCCGTCGGGGATGTGCACGTGGGCGGGGTCGACGTCCACGTGCGAGAAGAGATTCTCCCACATGAACCGGTGGTACGAATGGATGCTGTCGGGGGCCATGGGGTAGTACTCGTCCAGGTTGAACGAGACCACCCCGCGGAAGCTCAGCCCCTCCTCGCGGTGCAGGCGGATCAGCTCGCGGTACACCCCGATGGGCGTGGACCCGGTGGCCAGCCCCAGCACCGCCGGCCGCCCTTCGGCGGCGCGCTGCCGGATGAGGGCGGCGATGCGGCCGGCCACGGCGCGCGCCAGCGCCTCATGGTCGGACACGACGTGGGTGGGGATCCGCTCGCGCGCGGTCAGGGCGGGGGAGGGGGCGATGACAACAGGCCCGCCACTGGGGGAGCGGCGGGCCTCGGCGTCAGCGCCCGCCGATTGCACGGGGGGCATGGACACGGGTAGGCGCGATCAGGCGGAGAACGAACTGCCGCAGCCGCAGCCGCCCGTGGCGTTCGGGTTCTTGAACGTGAAGCCGGACCCCTGCATCGAGGTGACGTAATCGATCGTGGTGCCGCTCAGGTACTGCGCCGAGAAGGGATCGACGAACACCTTGATCCCCTCCAGCTCCAGCGTGAGGTCGTCGTCGGCCGCCTTGTCCTCGATCACCAGGCCGTACTTGAACCCCGAGCACCCGCCGGGCATCACCGAGACCCGAAGGCCGCCCTGCTCGGCGGTGACCCCCTCGGCGTCCATGAACTTGCGCACTTCCACCGCGGCCGTGGCGGTGAGGATGACCGAAACGTCGGGCTGCTGCATCGTGCTCATCGTGTCTCTCCGGGAAGGGACTGCCCCCTGCGCATCCCCGGGACCGGCATCGCGCCGGCATCGGGGAATCCCCCAGTCGGGATGCCGCGTAACCTAGCCGCCGCACCACGCACGGGGCAAGAAACGCGTGCCCGGCGCACCGCGTGGCCGTCCGGGGCTCACGGCTCGGGGGGCGCCACCCGCCCGGCCCCCTCCAGCGCCCCCACCACCGCGTCCGCCAGCGCCGTGCGCACCGCGCCGATCTTCCGGTTCTCCCGCGTGGGGTTCACCCGGTTGGACAGGAGCAGCAGGTACAGGTTGCGCCCCGGATCCATCCAGAGCGAGGTGCCGGTGAAGCCGGTGTGCCCGAAGGCCCGCGGGGACAGGCGGCGTCCGGCCGAGTTGCCGGTGGTGGGGGTCTCCCACCCCAACGCCCGGTGCGAACGCGCGGGGTCCTGTGCCTGCGTGAACGTGGCCACGGTGGCGGAATCGAACAGGCGCACCCCGTCCAGCACCCCGT
>JBILED010000124.1:0-8176 GCA_044352305.1 Gemmatimonas sp. | reverse complement strand
TAGATGGGGTACGCCAACCGGATGGGGCGCGCCGCCTGCGGCGCCCGCGCCAGCCACGCGTCCCGCTCGCGGAGCGCCTCGCGCACCAGCCGGAACTCGCGGTTCTCCAGGTAGCGCAGCCCGCCGAGCCGCAGTTTGGAGGACGCGCGGCTGGTGGCCCCCATGAGGGCGTCGCGCTCGTACAGCGTGACCTCATGCCGAGCGGCGAGGATCCAGGCGGTGCAGAGGCCGTTGATGCCGCCGCCGATGATGGCGATGCGCATGAAGGGGGGGGTGGGGGCGCTTGATGCGGGGGGGAGTTCGTGGGGGTGACGGGTGACGGGCTTCTACCCCTGAGGCTGCGCCGAGGGGCGTTGGGTGTGAGGGGGAGGACCGAGCGCAGGGGGACGACCCGTCATCGGACCTACCCACTCCTCACTTCCCCTCATACCCGGGGCCCCTGGGGGAAGCCTCCGGCAGGTCCCCCCTTACCCGATCACCGCACCGTCAGGGACGCGCGCCACGGTGGCGGCGCCAAGCGTGCACGCCACCCCGCGGCCGATGAGCTCCACCCAGATCACCAGCACGCGGCGGCTCTGCATCTCCTTCACGATGCCCGTCATCCCGGCCATGGGGCCCTCCAGCACGATCACCTTCTCCCCGGGCTCGTACAACGGCAACTCCTCCACCGGCTCGGGGGCACTCCCTGGCGCGACGATGGCGCGCTTGATCCCCTCGACATAGGCGTCGGTGACCACGGCCGCCGCGCTGCCGGCCTTGACCAGCGTGAGCACACCCGGCACCCGGATGAGGTCGTGCCACCGCCCGGGCCCGGTGCGGCAGAACAGGTAGCCGGGGAACAGCGGGAGGGTGACCGCCTTGGTGCGGTCACTCCACTTGCGCCGCGTAGTGAAGGTGGGAAGCCACGACTCGTACCCCATGCGATCGAGGCGCGGCGCGACGGCCTTCTCGGCGCGGGCCTCGGTCCAGACGACATACCACCCGGGGGTGAAGGGTGCGGGTTCGTGCATTCCTTCAATTTAGCGGGTTTGGGTTTGGGGGCGGGGGCGGGTGTGGATGGCTGCCTTCTACTGCCTGAGGTGGTTAGGGGCCCTGGGTATGAGGGAGAGGTACGCGGTCATCGGTACGGTGTGGTTCAACGTGGTATACCCATCCCCTCGGACCTCTCCCTCCTGCCTTGGGCCCCTCGGCGAAGCCTCAGGCGGTAGAAGCCAGAGGATTGCAGCGAAGTCCCCTCGACGCCCCCAAGTCCTCTGCCCAGTTTGGGAGATGCGCTCAACTTTCCTCCTCGCCGCCCTTCTGGCGGCCGCCCTCGGGGCACCCGCCCCCGCGGCCGCCCAGCACGCGTTTGCCGAGCCCGGCGCCACCTTCGACCCCGCCGTCCCCACCCCGCGTGCCGTGTTGGGCTCCGAACTGGGGAGCCGCTTCACCACCCACCGCGGCATGCTGCGCTTCCTGGAGCGGCTGGCTGCGGCCTCCAACCGGGTGCGCGTGGACACCGTGGGGCACTCGTTCGAGGGGCGCGAGATGCTCCGCGTGATCATCTCCTCCCCCGCCAACCTGGCGCGGCTGGCGGCCATCCAGCAGGACAACCGCCGCATCGCCGACCCGCGCGGCGCGGCGGCGGGTGCGGTGGACGCGGCCATCGCGCGCACGCCGGCCATCGTGTGGCTGGCGCACTCGGTGCACGGCGGCGAGGCGTCGGGGGTGGAGGCCGGGCTGGCGCTGGCCTACCAGCTGGCTGCGGGCACCGACGCCGCCACCCGCACGGCGCTGGACAGCACGGTGGTGGTCATCGACCCCAACCAGAACCCCGACGGGCGCGAGCGGCACACGCACGACATCGAGCGGATGGGGAGCCCGCTGTTCGTGGCGGACGACCCGGGAGCGATGAACAACGCCGGCTCGTGGCCCGGCCCCCGCACGTCGCACTACTACTTCGACCTCAATCGCGACTACTACATCCAGTCGCACCCGGAGACGCGCGCCCGCGTGCGCAGCTTCCTGGCGTTCTGGCCGCACGTGGCGGTGGACCTGCACGAGATGGGGTCCAGCAGCACCTTCTACTTCGCCCCCCCGCGCGAGCCAGACAACAAGAACAACCCGCCGCACCTCCCCAAGTGGTTCGACATCTACGCCGCCGCCCACGGCGCGGCGTTCGACCGCCACGGGTGGAGCTACTTCCGGCGCGAAGGGTACGACTCGTTCTACCCGGGCTACGGCGAAGGGTGGCCGATGCTGACGGGCGCGGTGGGGATGCTGTTCGAGTCGTCCTCCAGCAGCGGCGGCGGCATCCGCCGGCGCGACGGCACGATCCGCACGCTGCACCAGGCGGCCGCCGAACACTTTGCCGCCGAATGGGCCACGGTGCGCACCTCGGCGGCGCGCCGCACGGAGCTGCTGCGCGACTACGCGGCGGCGCGCGCCAACGCGATCCGCACGCACACCACGGGACCGCTGCGCGGGGTGCTGCTGGCGCGCGACGCCCAGGGGCGCGCGGATGCGCTGGCGGCCACGCTGCGCAACAACGGGATCGACGTGCACCGCCTGTCGGCTCCGGCCACCTTTGCCGGCGCCGCCCCCTACGGCACCACGACGGCGTTCCCCGCGTCGGCGCTGGCCGGCACGGGACGGGTGAGCACGGTGGCCGGCGGGGTGCGCGCCGACGCGGGCGCCTACCTGGTGGATTTCGCCCAGCCGCAGGGGCACCTGGCCAAGGCGCTGCTGGAGCCCGACGCGGCGCTGGACTCGGTGTTCCTGCGCGACGAACTGGAGCTGCGCCGGCAGGGGTACAGCGACCGCTTCTACGACATGACCGCCTGGTCGCTGCCGCTGGCGTGGCGCGTGCCGGCGTACACGGTGTCGGCGGTCCCGGTGGGGATGTCGGCCACGGTGCTGGCGGGCGAGGGGTCGATGGCGGCGGGCGCGACGGCGGGCGCGACGACGGGCGCGACGACGGGCGCGACGACGGGCGCGACGGCGGGCGCGACGACGGGCGCGACGACGGGCGCGACGACGGGCGCGACGACGGGCGCGACGACGGGCGCGACGACGGGCGCGACGACGGGCGCGACGACGGGCGCGACGGGGACCGCCCCGGTGGCTGCGCCGGCGCGGGCGAGCTACGGCTACGCGTGGGCGCCCGGGAGCGAGGGGTCGCAGCGGCTGCTGGCGGCGCTGCTGCGCGACTCGGTCCGGGTATGGTTCGCCCCCAAACCGTTCACGGTGGGCGCGGGCGCAGAGGCGGCGGCCTTCCGTCATGGCGCCTACCTGGTGCGTGTCTTCCCCAACCGCGAGGAGGTGCATGCGCTGGTGGCGCGCCACGCGGTGGCGCAGGGCGTGACGGTGACCCCGGTGGCGTCGGCCGGGGTGGCGGCGGGGACGGACCTGGGGAGCAACTCGGTGGTGGTGATCCCGCGCCCGCGCGTGGCGCTGGTGGGCGGCGCCCCGATTCAGGGGCAGTCGTTCGGCTTTGCCTGGTACGCGCTGGAACAGCGGCTGGGGTACCCGGCCACGCTGATTAACGCGGCGTTCCTGGCGAGCGGCGACCTGTCGGCGTACACGACGATCGTGCTGCCGTCGGTCAGCGGCGGCGCGCTGGACCGGGCGCTGGGCGAGGGCGGCAAGGCGCGGCTGGCCGACTGGGTGCGCGCCGGCGGCACGCTGGTCACCCTGGAAGGCGCCTCCCAGTGGGCGGCGCAGGAACGGGGCGGGCTGGCGCGGCTGCGGCTGCGCCGCGACTCGGTGCGCGCCGACAGCGCCGGCGGCGCGCCGCTCCAGTCCACGCTGCCAGGGGTGATGGCGCGGGCCACGATCGACACGAATGCGGTGCTGCTGGCCGGCATCACGGAGCGCGAGATCCCGGTGTTCACCAACAGCGATCGGGTGTTCACCGTGCCGCGCGACCTGACGGCCGGGGAGGCAATCGTCCGCTACGCCCCGGCCGACCGGGTGCGGCTGGGCGGCTTCTTCTGGCCGGAAATGCCGGCGCGCCTGGCCGGCTCGGTGTACCTGTGGCGCGAAGACATCGGCCGCGGGCAGGTGATCCTGTTTGCGCAGGACCCGGTGTACCGGGACCAGCTGCGCGGGACGCTGCCGCTGTTCGGGAACGCGGTGCTGATGGGCGGCGTGCGGTAAAGGCCTTTGGTGGTGCTCGGGGGTCTTTGACTGCTTGAGGCTGCGCTGAGGGGCCCTAGGTATGAGGGAGAGTGTGCGAGGGAGGAGGTACGGTGTTGGTGCAGATCGTACCGAAGGCCTCGAACCTATGCCTCATACCCAGGGCCCCTCAGCGCAGCCTCAAGCAGTTAGCACCGCGACGTGAACCAACGTGTCCGAAGCACCGGTCGCATCCACACCCTCAGCCAGAAATGGCCTCGGCGTACCCCTCCGCAAACCGGGGCGTGTCCTCCGCCCGCATCCCGCAGATCCCCACCCGCAGCCCTTCGGCCATGGGGATGACATAGATGTCCCGGGCCCGCAATGCCTCCGCCACCGCCTCAGGGTCACGGGCCGGGAGGGTGACGAAGAACCCCCCGTCCCACGGCGCCGGCGCACACCCGGCCGCCACCAGCGCGGCGCTCAGCGCCTCGGCCCGCCGCGTCAGCTCCCCCCGCCAATAGGCATGCTCGGCGGCCAACGCGGCCGACGCGTCGGCATCCGCCACCAGCCGCAACAGCACATGCATGGGCGCCCTCGGACAGTTGCTCCAGGTGCCTCGGCAAGAGAACACCAGCGCAGCTTGCAGCGCTCCATCAGAACACCACGGAAACACCAATCCGCCAGCACGTGCGCCGTACAGGGTAAATGCCTTGCTCAAGCTGAGCGCCGCCCCCACCAGCACACGCCCCTCGGCCCCAAAGGCCGCGTACTCCGCCAGCGCCTGGTCCACGGCCTCGGGGTCGCGCGCATAGTCCAGATAGGCGAGGTCCAACAGCAGCGTCACGGGCCCCTCGGCAGACAGGTCGCGCAGCATGGCCAACAGCCCGGCACGGTCGCCCGCCGACAACGACGTCCCGGTGGGGTTGTGACAGGGGTCGTTGAGCCACAGCAATAGCCGCCCCTGCGCCTCCATAAGGTCCCGCGCCGCGGCCTCCCACCGCCCCAGGTCCAACGGTTCGCCCCCGGACGGCCACGGGACGGTGACCAACCGCACGCCGTTCTCCTGCGCCAAGGTAGCGTACGGCCCCCAGTACGGCGCCGCAGCCAGGACGGCATCCCCGGGCTGCAACAGGTTGCGAATGCTGAGCGCCAACGCCCCCGACCCCCCGGTGGTGGCCACCCCCACCCCGGCCGACGACAGCGACGGCCAGTGCCGACGCGCCAACGCGGTGAGATACGCGGGATCGCCCCCCAACGGCGCATACGGCGCCACCTCGCGCGGCGTGAGCTGCCCCCACACCCGCATCACGCTCTCCAGCACCACCAGCTGCCCGCGATCGTCCAGCAGGGCGCCCACGGTGGCGTTGATGACCGACGCCCCCTCCGCCGCCCGCCGCTGCGCGGCCGCGTTGAGGGCAAAGATCCGGTCGTCGGCCGGGAAATGCGCGCGCGAAGGGAGCAGCTGGGGGATCATGGCGGGAACGTGAAGGGTGGTGGGGCAAGCTACCCATGCCCGGGAGCTGAGGGAAATGCGGGCGGACCGGGACGACGCCGGAAGCGACGGCACGAGGGAGCCCTCGGCTCCGCTCATGCCGGTCCCCTCCGCTCGTCCTGCAACTGCCGCTGCGGTCCGCTCATGTCGCCTCGCCCAGCGTCCAGCAGGGGGTGCGTCGGTGCGGCGACGCGCGCCCTACCCCACCGCCGGTTCGTCCGCGCCGGCCGCTCCAGCACCCGACTGGCGTGGGAAGCCCTGGTCTACCGGCGGCTCGGGAGGGAGCTCCCCGCGCGCGCCACCGCCGTAGCGCCGCTGCTCGATGGCCCGCCGCAGGCCGTAGAGCATCTTGCGGATCTCGATGAGCTCCCCGATGACCTGCTGCGGATCGCCCCGCAATGCCCCGAGGTGCGCGGCCAGCAACAGGTGGTTCTCCAGCTCGCTGGCACTGGCGATGGCCACGGCGAGGTGCCGCAGCATGAGGGCATCGGTGCCGTACCCGCACCCCTCCGCAAGGTTGGCCCCGATGCTGTTGGCGGCCCGCAGCAGCTGGGCCCGCATGCCGGGGGCGAACTGGGCGCACGTCCTGGCGTCCAGCCGATGGTGGATGGACAGGGACAACGCCTGGGTGCGATGCCACACCGTGAGGGAGCGGAAATCAGTCATGCCCGAGTATGGCGACACCGGGCCGAAACCTTGTCACCCGCGCTTCGCGTCCGTCATCATGGCACCGCGGGACGCAGGGGGGAACTGCCTGAGGTGGTTAGGGGCCCTAGGGATGGGGGGAACTGCCTCAGGTACTTAGGGGCCCTAGGGATGAGGGAGAGGTTCGAGGTGGTAGGGCCGAAACATCGTACCGAAGACCTCGTCTCTCTCCCTCATCCCTAGGGCCCCTCGCCACCTCAGGCAGTAAGACCCCGACCGGCGCCCGAATCTTCCCGCTGCGCCGCCCCCCCTCGGGGCGCATCTTTCCGGCATGCCGCTTCTCGTCCTCCTTCTCCTCCTGCCGTTGGCCACGCTCCGCGGGCAAACTGCGCCGGCCAACATCGACGCGCCGCTGACGGCGGCGATGGCGCAGGACCGCCCGGTGCGAGTCATCGTGCTGGGGCGCACCCAACTGTTTGCGCCGGTGGGCGGGCTGGAGGCGTTCCAGACGCGCCACCTTCGCGACGACCGCCGCCGGCTGCGCGCGGAAGTCATCGCCACCCTCAAGGCGGCCGCCCAGCGGGAGCAGCGCGCCATTCTGGCGGCGCTGGGGGGGCCCAAGGTGGAGGCGGCGCTGTGGATCGTGAACGCGCTGGCGCTGGAGCTCACACCGGCGCAGCTGCGCACGGCGGCCGCGCTCCCCGAGGTGCAGTTCGTCTACGCGGGGGGTGAGCCGCAGCCGGTGCCGTCGCGCACCACCCCGGTGGTGCTGCTCCCCGACGCGCCGCGCCCGCCGTTCAGCAGCGGCGGGAAGGCGGTGGCGTGGAATGTGCGCCACCTGCGCGCGCCCGAGGCGTGGGCGATGGGCGCCACCGGCGACGGCGCGGTGGTGGCGGTGCTGGACAACGGCGCCGCCTACGCGCACCCCGACCTGCGCCACAACCTCTGGCGCAACGCGCGCGAGCTCCCCAACAACGGCGTGGACGACGACGGCAACGGCTACGTGGACGACGTGTACGGCTACGACTTCGGGGCCGGCCACCCCGACGTGCGCGACACCAGCAGCGGACGGCAGCATGGCACCTTCACCTCGGGGATCGTGGCGGGAGACGGCAGCGCCGGCACGATCACCGGCGTGGCGCCGCGCGCCCGCGTGATGCTGCTGCGCATCACGGGGGGGAACGTGGACGGCGCGGGGAACCGCCCGGTGGGCGCGGCGCTGGCGTACCAGTACGCGCTGGAGCAGGGCGCGGACATTCTGAGCATGTCGTTCTCGCTGCCGGGGCTGGGGAACCTGCGCGGCTTCTGGCGCATGATGAGCGACCACGCCGTGGCCGCCGGCATGCTGCTGGTGGGGGGCGCGGGGAACTTCCGGCAGACGCAGCCGCTGCCGGTGCAGCACCAGTCGCCCAAGGACGTCCCCAGCGTGATCTCGGTGGGGGGCATCGACACGACGAACACGCTGGTGTCGTTCAGCAGCATGGGGCCGGCGGAGTGGGGCTCGGTGGCGCTGTACGGCGACCACCCGCTGCCGAACGGGCTCATCAAGCCGGACCTGGTGGCGTACCCCGGCGAGGGGTTCCCGGTGCTCAACGGGCCGGAAGGGGGGTACGTCAACACGAACGTCGTGCGCATCCGCGGCAATTCGTTCGCCGGCCCGCAGGTGGGCGGCATTGCCGCGATGATCATGGCGCGCCATCCGGCGATGCCGGTGTGGACGGTGCGCGCGATCATTGAAGCGACGGCGCACGATCTGGGCCCGCCGGGGAAGGACAACCAGTTCGGGTGGGGGCGCGCCGACGCGGAAGCGGCGGTTCGGCGCGCGGACGGTCTTCCTGCGGGGGCGGTGCCGCGGCGCTGATGGGTGGTGGCGCACGCTCTTACTGCCTGAGGCTTCGCCGAGGGGCCCTAGGTTTGAGGGAGAGGTGCGAGGTGTTCGGT
>JBILED010000123.1:0-8191 GCA_044352305.1 Gemmatimonas sp. | reverse complement strand
TACGGCCACGACGTCACCGTCGTGGAGGCCACCCGCTCGCAGGAGCGCCAGGACTACCTCTTCGCGCAGGGGCGCACCCGCCCCGGCCCGGTGGTCACCTGGACGCGCGACTCGGCGCACACGCACGGCAACGCCGTGGACGTCGTGGTCGACGGCAGCTGGGACAACCCGGCCGGCTTCGCGCGGCTCCAGCGGATTGCCCGCGAGGAAGGGCTGCGCACGCTGGGGATGCGGGATCCGGGGCACCTGGAGCTCGCCGCCGACAGCGCGGGGATCCGGACGGTGACCGCCCCGGCGGTCAGCGCCCCCGCCGCCACCGGGATGGCGCAGGTGGCGGGGGTGGCCGGTGTCGCCGGAACCGCTGCCACCGCCGGGGTAGCCCAGGTGGCCGCTCCCGGGGTCGGTACCCCCGGCATCGGTGCCCCCACCCTGATGGCGGCCAACCGCGAGGCGCTGCAGGCCACCGCCGCCCGCACGGCCCCCCCCGCCAGGGCGCAGGGGATGCCGCCGGCCGCGCAGCAGGCGGCGCTGGAGACCTCCGTCACCACGTCGGACGTGGCCGCCTCCGTCGCCACGGCGACCAGCGCCACCGCGCCCGCCACCCCCACGCCGAACGCCGCGCCCCAGGGCGGGGCACCGGCGCCTCGTGCCGACCTCGGACAGGGAGGATCGAGCCGCGACCGCGGAAGCGACCGTCGCGACGATCGTCAACTGGCCGATGCGGAGGCACTCGCGGCGTCGGGGACCGCCGGGGGCTCGGCGACCGACGCCACTCCCCGCGTCACCCCAATGGACCAGGCGCCGGCGACGGTGGCAGCCCCGCGCATGGTGGAGGCGGCCCCCTCGGCGCCGTCGCGGGTGAGCGAGCTCGCCCCTGGCGCGGCGCAGGCCTCGCGAGTGGCGGAGCTGCAGGACCAGCGCGAGGCGGCCCCCGCCGCCCCGCTGTCGCGCATGACGTTGGCCGTGGAAGGCGCCCAGGGCGGTGAGGATCGCATCACCGTGGACCTCCGCGGCACGGCGGTGGACGCCCACATCGCCACCGACGCGATCAGTGCGGAGCGGCTGCGCCAGCGCGCCGTGGAACTGCAGGACGCCCTCGGGCGGCACGGCCTGGACGCGGAGCTGCTGCGCGTGAGCAGCAACGCCGCGGGCGGCGATGCCGGCACCGGCGGGCAGCGCGAGCCGCGCACCCGTGAGGAGGCGCGCCGGGAGCAGCAGGGCCCGCGCGACGAGCCGCGGACGCGGGACCAGCAGGACGAGAGCCGGCGCGGCCGGCGGAACCCCTACCAGGAGCGCGCGGGATGATCACCACCATGCCGCGGATGAACACCACCGCCCCCACGGGCGCCCCCGCCACGCCCCCCGTCGGCAAGGCGGAGCCCACCCCCGCCAAGCCCGTGGAAGCGCCCAAGAAGGGCGACGCCATGGGGCGCGACGAGTTCCTCAAGATGCTCGTCGCCCAGCTGCGCCATCAGGACCCGCTCAACCCGATGGACGGCCAGCAGATGGCCACGCAGCTCGCCCAGTTCACCACCGTCGAGCAGCTCATCGCCATCAACGCCTCCACCACCGAACAGAAGGCCACCCAGGAGGCGATCGTGAAGTCCCTCGACGCCCTCGGGAAGGCGCAGGACGCGCAGAAGGTCGAGGTGGCCAAGCTCATCGAGGGGCAGACCGCCGCCGGCATGGTGGGCAAGGTGGGCGTCTTCCCGGGCGACCAGCTCATTGTGGGCAAGGACGGCGAGGGCACCCTCATGTTCGACGCCCTGACGCTCTCCGGCGGCGGACGCGTGGTCGTCAAGGACGCCCTGGGCAAGGTCGTCTCCCGCGCCGACATCGCCTCGGTGGTCCCCGGCGAGCAGCAGATGGCGCTGGGTGACCTCACCTGGACGCCGCCGCTCAAGGCCGGCCAGTACCAGGTCACCGTCGAGGCGATCCCCGCGGGGGGCAAGCCCCAGCTCCTCAACACCTACACCGTGGCCCGCATCACCGGCATGCGGTACGACAACGGCACCCCGGTCTTCATCGTCGGCGACGGCCTGCGCGTCCCGATGGCCAAGCTGACCCAGCTCCGGAGCTGACGGCGGCTCGTACCCGCCCTCGCTCCTCCCCTCCCCGATCATCGCTCCGTCACCGACCCCAACCCCGAGGAAAACCCCATGCTTCGTTCCCTCTCCGCCGGCGTCTCCGGGCTGCGCAACCACCAGGTGCGCATGGATGTTATCGGCAACAACATCTCAAACGTGAACACCGTGGCCTACAAGGCCTCCCGCGTGCAGTTCCGCGAAGGGTTCGCGCAGCTCCTGCAGGTCGCCAGCCGACCCCCCGCCGATCAGGGCGGCATCAACCCCCAGCAGGTCGGCCTGGGGATGCAGATCGGCTCCATCGACCAGCTGTTCAACCAGGGCAACCTGGAAAACACCGGCCTCACCACCGACCTGGCCATCCAGGGCGACGCCTTCTTCGTCGTCCGCAAGTCCAACCAGAACTACTTCACCCGCGCCGGCAACTTCCAGCTGGATTCCAACGGCCAGCTCGTCTCGCTCGCCAACGGCTACATCGTGCAGGGGCGGATGTTCCAGGATGGCGCGCTGCAGGACAACGTCCGCGACATCCAGCTCCCCTTCGGCCAGCGCGTGTCGGCCAAGCAGACCACCACCTCCCGTCTCTCCGGCAACCTCAACGCCGCAGCCCCGAACTTCGTGGGGAGCATCGACAACCCGGCCGACCGGGCGCTGGCCAGCAACGCCGCCTCCTGGACGGAGGCGCAGATCGGCGTGTTCGACTCGCAGGGCGGCAAGCACAACATCAAGATCCAGCTCTGGAAGACGGGCACCAACGCCTGGGACTGGCGCATCGACCCGCACTCGTCCGCCAGCACCGAGCGCATCACCACTTCGGCGGCCAGCCCGCCGGCGCCCTTCACCCTCCCCTCCCCCCCCACCGGCTTCGAAATCGACCCCGACAACGTGAAGGTCAAGAGCCTGTCCGGGGTGGAGTACGAGTCCCCCGCCGACTTCGCCGTGGTGGCGGGGCCGCCGCCGCGGGTGAACTTCACCGCCGCCATGCCCTCCAACGCCGCCGTGAACATCTCGTACTTCATGAGCCCCACCGCGCCGGCGGCCGGCGTGAACGGCGGCACCTTCGAGTTCGACGACTCGGGGCTCCTGCTCCCGGGCGACGGCGCCAAGGTGCGCTTCGCGGTCGCGGGCGCCGGGCCGCTGGAGGTCGGGCTCAACCTGGAGGGCGGCGTGAACGGACTCACCCAGTTCGCCTCCACCGCCTCCTCCGCCTCCACCGCGGTGCTGCGCGACCAGGACGGCTACACCTCCGGCACGCTGCAGAACTTCTCGATCGACCGGTCGGGGATGATCACCGGCTTCTTCACCAACGGCACCACGTCGTCGCTCGCCCGCATCGTGCTGGCCGACTTCAACAACCCCTCCGGCCTGCTCCGCGTCGGCGACAACATGTTCCAGGAGTCCGCCAACTCCGGCGGCGCGGTGCTCGGCATGGCCCTTGAGGGCTCCCAGTCCTCCATCGCCGCCGGCGCCCTGGAGATGTCCAACGTCGACCTGGCACAGGAGTTCACCGGCATGATCGTCGCCCAGCGCGGTTTCCAGGCCAACGGCAAGGTGGTCTCCACCGCCGACGAGATGCTGCAGGAGATGATGCAGCTCAAGCGGTAACCGGGCGGGTGGGGTGACCGGCCCCGGGGACCTCCCCGGGGCCGGCCCCCGGTCACGCCGACTCGGCAAAAGCTGCCGCGTCCAGCGGGTTTTGCCGTCCCGTTGCCGGGAACGGGACCGCCGGCGCATCGGCCGCCCGGGCGTAGCAAGAATCGTGCAACCCATTGTTCTGCATGTAGTTGCAATGCGCCGCCGCTACCGAACGGCCACCGCCGGGGCCGCTGGCACCGACCCTGCTTTCACCACGGGCATCGCGTTCACCCCCATCACGCCTGCCCATGTCCTCAGACACGACCTCCGCCGACGCCCCCGCCAAGCCCAAGATCCCGCTCGTCATCGGGATGGTGGCGGTGGGGCTCCTCCTGGGCGTGGGATCCGGAGCCCTTTTCGTGGGCCCGACCCTCGCCAAGAAGATGGGCAAGGTGGCCGTCCCCCCCCCCGTCCACGGAGACTCCACGGAGGAGCACGGCGAGGGTGGCGAGGAGGCGGAGCACGCCGAGGAGAAGGGGAAGGAGGGGAAGGAAGGGGAGGGAGCGGCCACCGCGGTCCATCTCATCGAGAACCTCGTGCTCAACCCCGCCGGGAGCGGCGGCAGCCGGTTCCTCCTTTTCTCCGTCGCCATCGAGCTCCCCAACGCCACCGTCGGGGACACCTTCAAGAACCGCGACGCCGAGCTGCGCGACATCATCCTGACCGCCATCGGCACCAAGCCGGTGGAGAGCCTCACCGACATCGCCGCCCGCGAGGGGTTCAAGAAGGAGCTCGAGCAGGCCATCAAGGATCGGTTCGGCAAGAAGGCCGTCCGGCGGCTGTACTTCCCGCAGTTCGTGGTGCAGTGAGCCGTCCATGACCCCCGAGTTCTCCGGCTTTGACATCAAGACGGGTGGCAAGGGCGATCAGGAAGTGCAGGTCTACGACTTCCGGCGTCCCCACCGCGCCTCCAAGGAAAGTCTCCGCACGCTCGAGGCCATGTACGAGCGGCTGACCAAGGGGCTCGAGTCCTGGCTCGTGGCGCGCATCCGCGGGCAGGTGGAGGTGCGGCTCATCAGCGTCGAGCAGTTCTCCTTCGGGGAGTTCACGCTCTCGCAGCCGATGCCCTGCAGCGCCTTCATCTTCGACATCGCCGACACCGGGATGAAGGGGGTCATCGACATCGGCCCGGAGCTGTGCACCTACCTGGTCGACCGCCTCTTCGGCGGCACCGGGGCCGGGAAGCCGCTGGCGCGGGCGCTCACCCCCATTGAGCGGATGGCCGTGCGGTCGGTCGCCGACCGCATCGCCACCCTGCTCGAGGACATCTGGCGCGAATACGTCACCCTCGACCTCAACATCACCAGCTTCGAGTCGTCCCCGGAGATGCTGCAGGTCATCAACCGGGAGGACCCGGTGCTGGTGGCCAACCTCGAGTTCAACACCAGCGCCGTCAGCAGCCTGGTCGTGATCTGCCTCCCCTTCTCGGTCCTGGACCGCTTCTTCACCGCCAGCAGCAAGCAGCGCCTGGCGCTGCACTCCACCAACGAGGTGGACCGCGAGGCGGCGCGTCAGCGCAGCGAGGCGGCGGTGCGCGTCACCACCGTGGAGATCAGCGCCAGCCTCCCCGCCTTCCGCATGACGCTGGGGCAGCTGGCCCAGCTGGCCGAAGGGATGGTGATCCCCACCACGATCGCCAAGGACGCCCCCATCCTCGTGCGCACCGGCGGCCAGGAGCGCTTCCTCGGCAAGGCCGGCCGCGCCAACGGCAAGGTGGCCGTGCGGATCCTTGAGGCCACGCACCCCGTTCCCCCCACCTCCTCGCTCCCGTCCGCATGAACCCCGCCGAAATCGACGCGCTGGTCGCCAGCGCCAAGGCCGCGAAGGCGGCCGGCCAGCCGCTCTCCTCGCTCATGGACGAGTCGGCCATGCCGATGGCGCCGCTGGCCTCGCAGTTCTCCGAGTTTGACCCCACGGGCGCCGCCTCCGGCGAGGTGCCCATCAGCATGTTGCTGGACCTTACGCTGCCCGTATCGATCGAGCTGGGACGCACGACGATGACCGTCCAGGAGCTGCTTCGGCTGGGGCGCGGGTCGGTGATCCAGCTCGACCGGCTGGCCGGGGAACCGATCGACATCTTCGTGGGGAACCGGCGCTTTGCCGAGGGCGAGGTGGTGCTGTTGGGCGAGCACTTCGGCGTCCGGGTGCGCCGGGTGCTGGCCGCGTCCCCCGCTGCGGCGGCCGCCGAGACGGCGGCCTGACCCCCCGTCGCCCGCACCCGAGACCCCCCGCATGCTGACGGTATGCTGATCGCCGCCCTCGCCGTGGTTGCCGCCCTCGCGTTCGTGTTGGGGCTGGGCGCGGTCGCCCTGTGGGCGCTGCGCCGGTTCGGCGGCGGCACCCTCGGGCGCCGCACCCGCCTCGCGGTGGAGGTGGTGCAGAAGGTGCCCCTGGGGCCCAAGACCCATCTGGCCGTGGTGCGCGTCGGCGAGAAGGTGATGGCCGTCTCCATGGGGGACGGCGGCGTGCGCCCGCTCTTCGAACTGGCCCCCGAGGACCGCGACCGCGTCCTCGCCAGCAGCCAGGTCCCGGTGCCGCTGGCCTCCAGCGAAACGGCCCAGGCGCAGATCGCGCAGGCGCAGATCGCCCAGGCGCAGATCGCCCAGGCGCAGATCGCGCAGGCGCCGAACGTGCCAGCGCCGATCGCCCAGGCGCCGAGCGTGCCGGCGGCTCGTCACCGCCCTGCCGCCGACGCGGCCGCGTTCGAGGCGGCGCTCGCCCGCACCCTGACGGCCTCCCGGATGGCTGCGGAGGGCTCGGCACCGCCCCCGCCGACGGCGCTCCCGGTGCGCGCCCGTCCGGCGCGCCCCCGCTTTGCTGCCGACGAGCCGCGCGAGGTTCCGGGGTTCCTCACGGCCCCGCGGCGCGTCATGGACCCGGCCTACCTCGGCCTGCTCGTGCTCGCCTTGGCGCTCCCGGCGGCCACGCCGGCTCGCGCGCAGCCCGCCGCCCCCGCGGCGCCCCAGGCCGCCCCGGCCCGGGCGGCCACGCCAGCCGTCCCGGTCACCGCCCCCGGTGGGGTGCAGCCCGCGCCGGCCGTCCCGCAGCCGCGCACCCCCGCCATCACGATCCCCCCGGCGCCCCAGCGCCCCGCCGACCCGCGCGCGGGCGCCACCGTCGGCGGCACCCCCAGACGCGTCGGCAACGGTGCGCAGATCAGCGCGCAGGGCGCGGGCTCCACCCGCCCCATGACGCAGCTCCGGATCGATTCCGTCCCCCGAACCCCCGCCACCGTCAGTGCCGACCAGGCGCTCCTGCAGCTCATGCCGCAGGTGGACATGACCGTCGGCGGGGGCGCCCCGGGCACCGGGCTCCGCCTCAACGGCACCGTGGGCGTGGTGGTGATGATGGGGCTGCTCACCCTCCTCCCCACCCTCCTCCTGATGATGACCGGGTTCACCCGGATCCTCATCGTCCTGAACTTCCTCAAGCAGGCGCTGGGCACGCAGACCGCCCCCCCGGGGGCGCTGGTCGCCAGCCTCGCCCTGCTCCTCACCGGCTTCGTGATGGCCCCCACGCTGTCCGAGGTCAACCGCACCGCCCTCACCCCCTGGATGGACGGCACCATCTCCCAGGTGGAGATGATGCAGACCGGCGTCAAGCCGATGCGCGCCTTCATGCTGCGCCAGACGAAGGAGTCCGACATGGCCACCTTCCTCGAGCTCAGCCGCATGCCCAAGCCCGCCAACGTCGACGAGGTCCCCCTCCACGTCGTGATGGCCGCCTTCGTCGCCAGCGAGCTGCGCACCGCCTTCCAGATCGGCTTCGCCATCTACCTGCCCTTCATCATCATCGACACCGTCGTCGCCTCGGTCCTCATGAGCATGGGCATGTTCATGCTCCCGCCAGCGATGATCTCCCTCCCCTTCAAGCTCCTCCTCTTCGTGCTCGTCGACGGGTGGAACCTCACCATCACGAGCCTGGTGCAGAGCTTCAAGTAGCCCCGCCCCCGCCCCGGCTGGGGCAAGGTCGTCCCCTGCGCACCCGGCAATTCCTGCCGCCCGCCCCGGGGCCTCCACACCGCGGCCGCCCCCACACCATCGCGCAACCCCTTGCCCCGCAACCGGTTCACCGCCGATCACCCGGCCGGGCCCGGTTGGCACGGCCCCTGCTCCTCCCTGTCGCATCAACCCGCGTCCCTTCGCGCCCTCACGGACCCCGGATGTCCCACCAGCTCGTCATCGACCTCTCCCGCGACGCGATCCTGACCGCGCTCATGCTGGCAGCCCCGCTGCTGCTGATCGCGCTCGGCGTGGGGCTGGTGATCTCCATCATCCAGTCGGTCACCCAGATCCAGGAGCAGACGCTGGCCTTCGTCCCCAAGCTGGTGCTGGTGGGCGGCGCGTTCATCGTCGGCCTCCCCTGGCTCCTGCAGATCCTCATCAAGTTCACCGTCACCCTCATCCGCGGGATCCCCGCGATGGTGGCGTAGCGTCCCCATGGACGGCTCCGGGCTCCCCGACCTCTTCGCC
>JBILED010000064.1:0-13015 GCA_044352305.1 Gemmatimonas sp. | reverse complement strand
GTCAATGCGCGTCCACGTCGCCCCGTAGTCCGTCGTGCGGAAGAGGTACGGCTCCTGGTCGTCCATCTGGAAGCGGTTCGCCGCCACGTACGCCACCGCCGGGTTGAAGCGCGACGCCTCGATGCTCGAGATGCGCGCCCACTCCCGCGCCTTGAGCAGGGGGGGCGTGATGTTCGTCCACGTCTTCCCGCCGTTGCGCGTGAGGTGCACCAGCCCGTCGTCCGTCCCCGCCCAGATCACCCCCGGCGTCACCGGCGACTCCGCCACCGCGAACACCGTCCCGTAGTACTCCACGCTCGTCTGGTCCTTCGTGAGCGGCCCCCCCGACGGGCCCAGCGTCGCCGGGTCGTTGCGCGACAGGTCGGGGCTGATCGGCGTGTAGCTCTCCCCCTCGTCCGTCGTCTTGAACAGCACGCTCGACCCCACGTACAGCACCCGCGGGTTGTGCGGGCTCACCACGATCGGGAAGGTCCACTGCATCCGGAACTTCGCGTCCTTCGCGTCGTGCCCCATCGGGTTGAGCGGCCACGGGTTCACGTTCCGCTCCAGCCCCGTCACCATGTCCTTGCGCGTCAGCAGCCCGCCGTAGCTCCCGGCGAACACCACGTCCGGCTTGTCCGGCAGCGCCGTCACGAACCCCGACTCGCCGCCCCCCGCGTCGTTCCACATCGACCGGATGATCCCCCCCGGCGCGCGCGACGGCCCGCACAGCGTGCTGTTGTCCTGCTGCGCCCCGCACACCTTGTACGGGAAGTGGTTCGTCGTCGACACGTGGTAGAACTGCGCCGTCGCGAAGTCCTGCTCCGTCCACGACTGCGCCCCGTCGGTGCTCACGTTCGCGCCGCCGTCGTTCGCCTCGATCATCCGCGCCGGGTTGTCCGGCGCGATCCACAGGTCGTGCGAGTCGCCGTGCGGCGCGCGGATGTTGCTCCACGTCTTCCCGCCGTCGCGCGACACCTGGAACTGCACGTTGCTCGCGTACACCACGTCCGCGTCCTTCGGGTCGGCGTAGATCTTCGTGTAGTACCACGCGCGCTGCCGCAGCTTCCGCTCGTCATTCACCCGCTGCCACGTGCCCCCCGCGTCGTCCGAGCGGTACACCCCGCCGTCGTTCGCCTCGATCAGCGCGTACAGCCGGTTCGGGTTGGCCCCGCTCACGCTGATCCCGATGTTCCCCCAGATCCCGGACGGCAGCCCGGGACGCCGCGTCAGCTCCGTCCACGTGTCGCCGCCGTCGGTGCTCTTGAACAGCCCCGACCCCGCGCCCCCCGACACCAGCTGCCACGGCCGCCGGTGCGCCTGCCAGAACCCCGCGTACAGCACGTGCGGGTTGGACGGGTCCATCGCCAGGTCCACCGCCCCCGTGCTGTCGTTGCGGAACAGCACCTGCTGCCACGTGGCCCCGCCGTCCTTGCTGCGGAAGATCCCGCGCTCGCGGTTGGGGCCCCACACGTGCCCCAGCGCCGCCACGTAGACCAGGTTCGGGTTCGTCGGGTGCACCCGCACCTTGGCGATGTGCCGCGTGTCGTTCAGCCCGAGGTTGCTCCACGTCTTCCCGCCGTCCGTCGTCTTCCACACGCCGTCGCCGTGCGACACGTTGCCGCGGATCGGGAACTCCCCGCCCCCCACGTACACGATGTCCGGGTTGCTCGGCGCCACCGCCACCGCCCCGATCGTGCCGCCAAAGTACTTGTCCGTCATCGGCGTCCAGTCCAGCCCGCCGTTGGTGGTCTTGAACACCCCGCCCCCCACCGTCCCCATCCAGTACTCGTTGGGACGCGCCACGCTCCCCGCCGCCGCCACCGAGCGTCCGCCCCGGTACGGGCCGATCTCCCGCCACCGCAGCGCCCCCAGCGCGCCGCTGTCAAACGGGGCCGCCATTGGCGCCAGCCGCGCCGGCGCCGCCGCGCGCGACACTGGACGCGCCCCCGGGCGCGCACCCTGCGCCCAGCCGTCCGTACAGGTCAGGATCGTGAGACCCGCGGCCACCGCCACCGGTCCAAGGGCAAATCGCGTCACGGCTCGACTCCGCAAAGAGGTGATTCCGGGTGAACTCCCACTATCGGTCTACGCCCACCCGGGCGGCAAGGGTTGAGCCCCCTTGACCGGGTGGTTTCAAAGTGATATCACTTTGAAACCACCCTCAACCGAGGATTCCATGCTCCGCGAGATCGCCTTCCGCCCGGCCAACGGCCTGGCCATGCTGTTCCTCTGCCTCGCCGTCGACGTCGCCGCCATCCCCCTCATCATCAAGGGGGCCGGCGGCGGGTGGCCCCCGGTCGCCGTCATCGGCGGGCTCACCCTGCTCGTCGCCTCCCTCTTCGGCTTCGCCGGCCTCTTCACCGTCGCCCCCAACGAGGCCAAGGTCCTCACCCTCTTCGGCACCTACAAGGGCACCGTCCACGACACCGGGCTCTGGTTCGCCAACCCGTTCATGACCAAGCAGGCGGTCTCCCTCCGCATCCGGAACTTCGAGACCAGCAAGCTCAAGGTGAACGACGCGCGCGCCAACCCGCTGGAGATCGGCGCCATCGTGGTGTGGAAGGTGGTGGACACCGCCGAGGCGGTGTTCGAGGTGAACGACTACGTGCAGTACGTCGCGGTGCAGAGCGAGTCGGCGCTGCGCGCGCTGGCCCAGCAGTACCCCTACGACGCCCACGGCAGCACCGAGGTGGCGCTCAGCACCCACACCGCCGAGGTGTCGCAGGGGCTCCGCGAGGCGCTGCACGAGCGGCTGGCCAAGGCCGGCGTGGACGTCATCGAGGCGCGCATCAGCCACCTGGCCTACGCCCCCGAGATTGCCGCGGCCATGCTGCAGCGGCAGCAGGCCGGCGCCATCGTGGCGGCGCGCCAGACCATCGTGGAGGGCGCCGTGGGGATGGTGGAGATGGCGCTCGACCTGCTCCGCACCCGCGACATCGTGGAGCTGGACGTCGAGCGGAAGGCCTCCATGGTGAGCAACCTGCTGGTGGTGCTCTGCTCCGACCGCGCGGCGCAGCCGGTGGTCAACACCGGCACGCTGCACCACTAGGCCGCGTGCCCCCCGCCCGGAGGAGCGCCCGCCATGGCTGAACGCAAGCCGTTCCTCCTCCGGGTGGACCGCGAGCTGCTGGACGCCCTCCAGCGCTGGGCCAACGACGACCTGCGCTCGCTCAACGGCCAGATCGAGTTCCTCCTGCGCCGGTCGCTGCAGCAGGCAGGGCGCCGCGTGCGCCCGGCCGGTGCGGCACCGGCCGAGCCGACGCCGCCCCCTTCCCCAGACGAGACCGCCCCATGACGTGCGCACGGCTCCGTTCGGCCGCCCTGCTCCTCCCCCCCCTGCTGGCCCTCCCCATCGCGGCTGCGGCCCCCCAGCCGGCGGCGGTGGGGTACGTGTACCTGCGCGGCGCCGACACGCTGGGGGTGGAGACCATCGCCCCCGGCCCCACCGGCGTCCGCGGCTCCCTGGCCATGCGCGGGCAGCCGGTGATCACCTGGGTGCAGCAGCACCCCACCGCGCCCGGGGGCGCGCCGGGGGCGCTCACCTTGGAGGCGGGGTTCCCCGGACAGCCCGTGCTGCAGCAGGCCCGCTTCGAAGCGGAGGGCGACAGCGTGCGCGCCTCCCTCACCACGGCCGCCGGCACGCAGGCGCGCGCCTTCCCCGCCGCGGCCGGCGCGCTCCCGCTCATCAACAGCTCGGTGCTCCACGGCGCCCTCCTGGGCGACTACGCGCGGCGCGCCGGGCGCACCGAGCTCCCCTTCTTCCTCACCAGCGGCGCCATGGTCGTTCCCGGCACCGTCACCGTGCAGGGAGACACGCTGACGGTCTCCATCGGCGGCACCGCCGTGCGGGTGGAGCTCGACGCCACCGGTGCGCCGCGCCGCGCCACCATCGCGGCGCAGAACCTCGCCGTGGTGCGCGCCGGCACCGTGGCGCCCCCGCCCGCCGCCGCGCCCCCCGCCCTCCCCGACTACCGCGCCCCCGCCGGCGCCCCCTACACCGCCGACGACGTCACCATCCCCACGCCGCGCGGCTACACCCTGGCCGGCACCCTCACCCGCCCCGCCGGTGCCCCCGCCCGCATGCCGGTGGGGGTGACGATCAGCGGCAGTGGGCAGCAGGAGCGCGACGAACGGCTCCCCATGCTCCCCGCCTATGCCTTCTTCCGCGAGGTGGCCGACACGCTGGGGCGGCGCGGCGTGGCGGTGCTGCGCTATGACGACCGGGGCACCGGCGCCTCGGGGGGGCGCGAGACGCTGGCGCGCGCCACCAGCGCCGACTTTGCCGACGACGCGCGTGCCGTGGTGGCGTGGCTCCGCACCCGCCCCGACGTGGACCAGGACCGCATCCTCCTGGCCGGCCACTCCGAGGGCGGGCTCATTGCCCCGCTGCTGGCCGCCACCGACTCCGCCCTGCGCGGCGTGGCGCTGCTGGCCGGCCCCGCCTACTCCGGGCGCCGCATCCTGCTGTACCAGAACGACCAGGCCATCGCCGCCGCACCGGGGCTCTCCACCACGCAGCGCGACTCCATCCGGGCCCGCGTCCCCGCCGACCTCGACTCCGCCGCCGCCGCCAACCCCTGGATCCGCTACTTCCTGGCGCACGACCCCCTCCCGGTGGCCCGCCAGCTCCGCCAGCCCGTGCTCATCCTGCAGGGAGACACCGACCGGCAGGTCACCCCGGAACAGGCCGACACCCTGGCCGCCGCACTCACCGCCGCCGGCAACCGTGACGTGACCCTCCGCCGCTTCCCCGACACCAACCACCTGTTCCTGGCCGACCCGTCAGGCGACCCCCAGCGCTACGCCGCCCTCCCCGACAGCCGCATCCGGCGCGAGGTGCTGGGCGCCCTGGTGGAGTGGGCCGTGCGCGTGGGGGCGCCCGCGCCACGCTAGCGCGACGCCCCGGCGCCTCACCCCCACACGCACCACGGGCCCCGCTGCGCCATCGCGCACGGGGCCCGTGTCTGTTGCCTGGTCGGTTGCGTTGCCTGCTGCAGAGGCGCCGGTCGGAATCGAACCGACGGTGGGAGATTTGCAGTCTCCTGCCTTACCACTTGGCGACGGCGCCGTGTGCCGGGGATGCCCCCCGCCTCTCACCTGCTACCACTTCGGCGGTTGGAATAACCTACCACCTCCCCCCGCGAACTGGTAGCGCGCCTCAGGCGTTCTCCCTGATCACCATGGCCGACACCCCGACCTCCGCCCCCGCCCTCGACGCCGCCCTGCGGCGCCGCTCCATCCGCCGCTACACCGGCGCCCCCATCCCCGAGAGCACGCTCACCGCGCTCCTCACCGCCGTTGCGCGCGCGCCCTCGGCCAGCAACACCCAGCCGTGGCGCCTCGTGGTCGTGCGCGACCCCGCCCGCAAGCAGGCGCTGCAGGCCGCCGCCAGCAACCAGGCGCAGGTCGGGGCAGCCGACGTGGTGCTGGCGCTGTACACCGACATGGACGACGCGGCGGCCCACCTGGACGAGGTGGTGCACCCCGACGTCGCCCCCGAGCGCCGCGCCGCCACCATCGCCTCCCTCTCCCGCACCTTTGGCGCCATGACCCCCGCCGAGCGCGCCGCCTGGGGGCAGGCGCAAACGGGGATCGCCTTGGGCTACCTGCTGCTGTGCGCCGAGTCGCTGGGGCTGGGGAGCTCCCCCATGCTGGGATTCGATGCCGATCAGGTGCGCGAGCTGCTCGACATCCCCGCCCACGCGCCCATCAATGCGCTGGTGGCGCTGGGGATCCCCGACGAGCCAGGCTTCCGCCCCCATCGGCACCCCCTCCGCCGGATCGTGTCGTGGCGGTGACCCCCCCGGCGTGGACGCCGGAGAGCGACGGGGCCCGTCTCCCGGTCTTTCCGCTGGGGGTCGTGCTCTTCCCGGGGACCCCGCTCCCGTTGCACCTGTTTGAACCGCGCTACCGGCAGCTGCTCACCGATATCGAAGAGGGTGACCGGCGCTTCGCCATCCTCACCGCCATCCCCGGCGTGGGGGAGCGCGACCTGCCGGCGGGGCGGGTGGGGTGCGTGGCGCAACTCACCGACGTGGACCGCCTCCCCGACGGGCGCGCCAACATCATCGTGGCCGGCGGCCCGCGCTTCACCCTGCAGCGCTTCGTGGCCGATCCGGCCCCGTACCACGTGGCCGACGTCACCTGGCTGACCGACACCCCGGTGGCCTCGCATGTGGCGCTCGCCGTGACCGCCGAAGAGGTGGCCGCCAACTTCCGGCGCGTCATCCGGGCGGTGCAGGAGGTCAACGGCCTCACCGAGCCACTCCCCACCCTCCCCGACGATCCCACGCAGCTGGCGTGGAGCATCGGCGCCATGATCGACCTGGATGTGGAGGCACGCTACCAGCTGCTGGCCGACCGCGCCCCCGCCAGCCGCCTGGCGCGGCTGGACACCCTCCTGCGCAAGGTCCTCCCCGAGCTGGAGCTGCGGGCCGCGATGGCCCGCGGATCACGCGGGGGCTGAGGCCGCCGTCGGAGGGGCGTCCGTCGCGGAGGCGTCCATCGCGGCCGCGCTCGCCTCCGGCAGCGGCAGCGCCACGCCGGCCCGGGCCGCCCGCCGCTGCAGCTCGGCAGGATCGGTCAGGCTGCGCAGCAACGCGTCCGCCTCGCGGTTCTGCAGGTAGCGCCCCTTCTCCCACCCCTCCACGATCCCCCGGGGGGTGCCATAGCACAGCTCGGCCAGCTGCGCCACCGACAGCCCCAGCGCCTCGCGCAGCTGGCGGATCTCCCGCGGGGCCAGCAGCCCGTGCGTGCCGCGGATCTGCTCGGCGGCCGCCTTCTCCGAGGCGTCGCGCTGGTCGATGGTGCGCTGGTCGTGTCCGCACTTCTCGCACCGGAAGAACGCGCGGGTGACCTCCGCCGCCATGCCGCTCAGGCGCACGGTGACCGTCTCGGTGTGGCTCGCGTAGCGCCCGCCGCAGCCGCGGTGCAGGGTGCCGTCCAGGGTGGGGAGACTCATGGGCGAAGTATCGCCGGTCACCCCGCCACGGCGCGACCCTGCAGCCACGCGTCCATCTCCCCCACCGGCATGGGCGGGGCGATGCCGTATCCCTGCCCCAGGGAACATCCCATCTTGAGCAGCGCCCGCGCGTGCGCGTGCGACTCCACCCCTTCGGCGATCGCCTGGCGGCCAAACGCCTGCGCCAGCCCCAGCACCCCCTGCACGATGGCCCGGTCCTCGGGCTTGTCCAGCATCTGCCCCACGAACGTGCGGTCCACCTTCAGCGACCGCGCCGGCAGCCGTCGCAGGAACGTCAGCGACGAATACCCCGTGCCAAAGTCGTCCAGCGCGAACTGCACCCCCATCGCCGCCACCGCCTCCATCACCTGCGACACCGTGGTGATGTCCTGCATCGTGGCCGCCTCCACCACCTCCAGCCGCAGCCGGTCCGGGGGCACGATGGGGTGGCGCGCCAGCGCCTCACGCACCCGCTCCACGAACAGCGGGTCGCGCAGCTCCAGCGCCGACACATTCACGTGCACCGGCACCGGGTAGCCGGCGGCGTGCCACCGCGCCGCCTGCGCCAGCGCTGCCTCCAGGGCCCACGCCCCCACGCGCCCGATCAGCTCGTGATCCTCGATCAGCCCCAGCCACTCCGCCGGCGGCAGCAGCCCGAGGTCGCGGCGGTCCCACCGCACCAGCGCCTCCACCCCCACCACCGTCCCGCTGTCCAGCCGCACGATGGGCTGGTAGAACAGCGCCATCTCGTCCGCCTGCAGCCCCGTGGAGATCTGCGCGATCCGGTCGCGCCGCGTGTGCAGCTGGCGGTCCAGCTCGGGGTCGTAGTAGTGCGCGCGCCCGCGCCCCCCCTCCTTGGCCGCGTACAACGCCTGGTCGGCCTCGCGCAGCAGCACCTCCGGCTCCCCCCCTGCCGACGACACCACCCGCACCCCGATGCTCCCGGTGAGCGTCACCTGCACCCCGTCGCCAATGGCGAAGGGAGCCGACAGGCACCCCAGCAGGCGGTCCACCAGCATCTCGCACTCCCCCCTCGACTGCAGCCCGGGGAGCAGCACCACGAATTCGTCGCCCCCAAGGCGCGCCACCGTGTCGTCGGCGCGCAGCGCGGCGGTCAGCCGGCGCGCCATCTCCACCAGCAAGCGGTCCCCCGCCTCGTGGCCGTACGTGTCGTTGACGGGCTTGAAGTGGTCCAGGTCCAGATAGCACACCGCCAGCAGCCGCCCCGTGCGCCGCCCCTGCGCCAGCGCCTGCTGCAGGCGGTCGGCCAGCAGCACGCGGTTGGGGAGCTTGGTGAGCGCGTCGTGGTAGGCCATCTCGCGCAGCCGCGTCACGTCGGAGAACACCCCCACGTACTGCGGCGCCCCCGGCGCGCCGCTGCGCACCGCCGACAGCGTGAGGCGCAGCAGTCGCACGTCGCCGTCACGCCGGCGGTGCCACAGCTCGCCGCGCCAGAAGCCGTGCTGCGCCACCCCCTCCCACACCGCCTCCAGCACCGACGGGTCGTGCCGCTCCGAGAGCAGCTGCGCGAACGGCAACCCCCGCACCTCCCCGATCGCCAGCCCGGTCACCGCGGTGAAGGTGGGGTTGGCGTCCACCAGGCGGCGCTCGCGGTCCACCACGAAGATCGCCTCCTGGGCGTTCTGGAACACCGTGGCCGCCATCTGCAGCGTGGCGTCCAGGCGGCGGCGCTCGAACGCCTGCGCGAACGAACTCACGACGAGGCGCAGCACCCCCACCTCCTCGTCGCTCCACCGGTGGGGCCAGCGCATGTGCTCCACCCCCACGAAGCCGTCCAGGCGCCCGCGCCACGCCAACGGCACCACCAGCAGCGACTGCACGCCGCGCGGCTCCAGCAGCGCCCGCTCGGCGGTGGCCCCCGAGGGGAGGTCGTCCAGCGTCGCCAGGTTGATGGCCCGCCCCGCCCGCAGCTCGGCCATCCACCAGGGGAACATGTCCAACGGGATCTCCTGCAACGACGCGCGCTGCGCGGCCGCGCCGGGAGCGCACCACTCATGCGTCGTGCTCGCACTCCCCAGCCCCTCATCCAGCTCGAACACGTAGCAGCGGTGCGCGTCGAACAGCTCGCCAATGGCCTGCAGCGTGCGGTCGATGGTGTGCCCCACCTGCGTGGTGGGCTGCGCGATGAACTCGCTGGCGGTGCGCGCCAGCAGCGCGAACAGGTCGCCTCGCAGCGGCGGCGACGTGGGGGTGGGGACGGCGACCGTCATGCCGGCCTCACGCGGACGCGGCCACCGGCGCATCCGCCAGCAGCGCGTGCGTGGCGGCCAGCAGGTACGCCATCCCCTGCGCCAGCGACGTTTCGTCCACCTGGAAACGCGGGTGATGGTGCGGATGGTCGGCGCCCACCGCCGCGTTCCCCGCCCCCACGAACGCGAACACCCCGGGGGCGCGCTGCTGGTAGGCGGAGAAATCCTCCCCGCCCATCGAGGGGCGCATCGCGGCCAGCACCTCCTCCCCCAGCACCTCGCGCACCACCCCCGCCAGCCGCGCGGTGAGCGCGGGATCATTCACCACGGGACGGTACCCCGGCGTGTGACGCACCACGCCGCGCGCGCCATGCGCCGCGCAGGTCCCCTGCACCACCCGGTCGATGAGCTGCGGCACCCGGGCGCGCAGCGCGGCGTCGAAGGTGCGCACGGTGCCCCCCAACACCGCCCGGTTGGGGATGACGTTGGAGGCGGTCCCGGCGTGGAACTGGGTCACCGACACCACCACCGGCTCCAGCGGATCGACCATGCGCGCGGCGATGTGCTGCAACCCGGTCACCACCAGCGCGCCGATGGCCACCGGATCGACGGTGTCCTGGGGGATGGCCGCGTGCCCGCCCTGCCCCTCGATGGTGATCTCGAAGGTGTCGGGCGCCGCCATCGCCGGCCCGGGGATGAGCGCCAGGCGCCCCGCGGGGAGGGAGGCCCAGAGGTGCACCCCCAGCACGGCATCCACCCCCTCCATGACGCCTCGCTGCACCAGCGCCTCGGCGCCACCAGGGGACACCTCCTCGGCGTGCTGGAAGATGAAGCGCACCTCGCCGGCCAGCCGCGCGCGGTGGCGCACCAGCACCGTGGCCACCCCCAGCAGCATCGCCGTGTGCCCGTCGTGCCCGCAGGCGTGCATCACGCCGTCGTGCCGGGAGCGGTACGGCAGGTCGTTCTCCTCGTGGATGGGGAGCGCGTCGATGTCGGCGCGCAACGCCAGCACGGGGCCCGGACGCCCGGTGCGCAGCACGGCCAGCACGCTGGTCTCGGTGGGGCGGCTCACCTCCAGCCCCCCAAGCGCGGTCAGCTGCTCGCGGAGGAAGCGGGCGGTCTCGTGCTCGTGGAACCCCACTTCGGGGTGCTGGTGCAGCGCCCGGCGCCACGCCACCACCTGGTCGTACAGGGCTTCCGCCTCGGCAAGCAGCACGTCACGCGACATCCCCTACCATTGCCCGTTTCAGGCCATTCGGCAAGCGTCACACCCCCGGCACGGGGCGCCGGGGGGGCAAGCCCCCCCCCGGCGCCCCCGGGATTACCCCCGGATCATGCCCCGATCACACCGGGAACAGCATCTCGCGGTAGCGCGGCAGCGGCCAGTGGTCGTTCCCCACCGTCACCTCCAGGGCGTCGCACCCCTGGCGCACCGCCTCCATGGCCGCGCACCCCGTCCCGGTCACGAACTCCGCCTGCGCCACCAGGTCGTCATGCAGCTGCTCCGCCTTGGCCGTCGCCGCCGCCAGCTCGGCCCGCGCCCCCTGCAGCGCCGCCGCCAGCTTGGTCACCGCGTTGGCCGCGTCCACCAGCGGCGCCATGTTGATCCCCGCCGCCTGCCCCTGCCCCGCCGCCGCCGCCAGCTGCCCCACGTACGCGAAGGCCGCCGGCAGCACCATCGTGTCCACCAGCTGCAGCTGCGTGTGCATCTCGATGAGGATGTCCTTCACGTACCGCTCCAGGCGCACGTGATAGCGGCTCTCCAGCTCCACCGCCGTCAGGATCCCCGTCCCCTGGAACAGCGCCTGCGACGAGGGGGTGACCAGCTGCGCCAGCGCCTCGGGGGTGCGCCGGTAGTTGGGGAGCCCGCGACGGGCCGCCTCCACCACCCACTCGTCGCTGTAGTTGTTCCCCTCGAACCGCACCGGCGTGGTCTCCCGGAACACCTGGCGCACCACGGTGAACACCGCGTCGTCCACGCTCTTGGCCCCCGCCAGCTCCTCGCGCACCTGCGCGGTGAGCCCCGCGATCGCCTCGGCCACCGCCGCCTGCAGCAGCATCACCGGGAACGCCGTGTTCTGCGACCCGCCCACCGCGCGGAACTCGAACTTCGCCCCGGTGAACGCGAACGGCGACGTGCGGTTGCGGTCGGTGTTGTCCTGCTCCACCTCGGGGAGCTTGGCCACCCCCAGCTTGAGCATCGCCTGCTCCGCGTTCGCCGGCGAGGTCTTCCCGGTGGCGATGTCCTCCACCACCTGCGTCAACCCCTTCCCCAGGAACACCGACAGGATCGCCGGCGGCGCCTCGTTGGCCCCCAGCCGGTGCTCGTTGCCGCTGGTGGCCACGCCGGCGCGGATCATCCCGCCGTGCGTGTGCACCCCCTTCAGCACCGCCGCCAGGAACAGCAGGAAGCGCACGTTCTGGTGCGGCGTCTTCCCCGGCTTGAGCAGGTTGGTGCCGTCCAGCGCGTTGTCCGACGTGATCGCCATCGACCAGTTGCAGTGCTTCCCCGAGCCGTTGATGCCGGCAAACGGCTTCTCGTGCACGATCGCCTGCAGCCCGTGGCGCAGCGCCACCTTGCGGAGCACCGCCATCACCAGGTGGTTGTGGTCCACCGAGATGTCGCTGTCGGTGAAGTACGGGGCCATCTCGAACTGCGACGGCGCCACCTCGTTGTGCCGCGTGGTGATGGGCACCCCCAGCTTGTACAGCTCCAGCTCCACCTCGCTGATGCACGCCTGCACCCGCTCGGGGATCCCGCCGAAGTAGTGGTCCTCCAGCTGCTGCCCGCGCGGCGGCGGCGCGCCCACCAGCGACCGGTTGGCCATCACCAGGTCGGGGCGCAGCGCGAAGTGCGCGCGGTCCACCAGGAAGAACTCCTGCTCGATCCCCAGCGTGGTGTGCACGCGCAGCACGCCGCTGTCGCCGATCAGCTCCAGCAGCTCCATCGCGCGGTGCGAGAGCACCTCGGAGCTGCGCAGCAGCGGCGTCATCTCGTCCAGCGCCTCGCCGTTGTAGCCGATGAACACCGAGGGGATGCACAGGTACTTCACCCCGCCGGTCTCGCTGATGAACACGGGCGACGCCGGATTCCACGCCGTGTAGCCGCGCGCCTCCCAGGTGGCGCGCAGCCCGCCGGAGGGGAACGACGACGCGTCGGGCTCCGACTGGATGAGCTGCTCCCCGGAGAACTGCTCCATGGGGCGCCCGGCCTCGTCGAACGCCAGGAAGGCGTCGTGCTTCTCGGCCGTCAGCCCGGTCTGCGGCTGGAACCAGTGGGTGAAGTGCGTCACCCCGCGCGAGATCGCCCACTCCTTGATGGTCTGCGCCACCACCGGGGCCACCGCCGCGTCCAGCTTCTTCCCCAGCCGCACCGAGGCGGCCAGCGACTTGTACACGTCCTTCGGGAGCTTCGCGCGCATCTGGCGCAGCCCGAAGGTGTTCATCCCGAACCAGGTCGAGGTGGGCACCTGCACCCCGTTCTCCTCGGGGCGGGGGACAATGCGGACCGGACGCTGCGTGACTTCGCGCGTCGCCTGCTCACGAGCGGAGGCGGAAGGAGCCATGGGGACGATGATGGGCAAGGTGGTGGAATCCGGCGCTGTCAGCCTTTTTGTGCCGGATGCGCACAAATCTCATGACATTTGGCAGAAAATGCCACCCTATGGACAACAACACGGCGATGCCGCCGCAAAAAGCGCTCATTTCGGCAATCACCATCGCTTTCAGCACCAAGCACCGAATGCAAGCCGAACAAAACCGGGACGCCACCAGCCGCTGTCTCCACCGTCAACGGCCGCATCACCGCCGCACCAGATTCCCGCAGCCCCCTCACGCCCTCCAGCACCCCCCGTCCATGCCG
>JBILED010000095.1:0-9571 GCA_044352305.1 Gemmatimonas sp. | reverse complement strand
TCGGCGGCTGGCCCTCTGTCCCCACCGAGGTCATCCGCTCCGCCAACCTGATCGTCGTCCTTCTGGACGCCTCCGAGACCCAAGCCGAACGGGTGCGCCTGGCCCTCCAGGCTGGCGCTCCGGTGCTCCTGCCGCCTCCCTGAAATGCCACGCGGGGGCCCGGTGGCCCCCGCATCGTCCTGCCGCCGCCCACCCCGCGAGCCGCCCCCTACCGCAGCCCCCGCGGCATCGGCTCGCCACTCATCTCGCGCGGATTGGGGAGCGTCCCCGGCGCCGGCGCCCCGCGCACCACCCCGCGCAGGTCCCCGCACCGCGCCAGCGGCTGGGACGCGCGCGGGTCGATCGTGTCCGCCAGCGCCACCCGGTCCGCCAGCAGCGTGTCCGCCGATGACGTGCTGCGCGCCCACAGGCTCTCGCACCGCGCCCGCTGCACGTCAATGCGCGCCAGCCGCGCGATCCCCGCGTCGCTGGCCGTCCCCAGCCACCGCCACGACGCCACCGCCAGCCCCAGCGCCACCACCACCGTGGCCACCGCCATGCGGCGCGTGGCGGGTGACGGCGGCTCCGCCCCCGGCACCACCTCCCGCGCCCCGGCTCCCTCCGGCACCCCGGTCACGCGCCCACCTCCACGCGCGGCGCCAACGCTGGCGCCCGACGCGCCCGCGTCCCCTGCTCAAAGGCGTACCCCAGCGCCAGCAGCCGCGCCTCGCTCCACGCGGCGCCAATGAACGACACCCCCACCGGCAGCCCCGCCACGTGCCCCATCGGCACCGTCAGGCTGGGCACGCCGGCCACCGCCGCCACCGCCGAGTTCCCGCCGCTGTAACGGTCGCCGTTGACCAGATCAGTGGGCCACGACGGGCCGTTGGACGGGGCCACCACCGCGTCCAGCCGCTCCGCCGCCAGCAGCGCCTCCACCCCCTCCGCCTTCGCCAGCCGCCGACAGGTGGCCAGCGCCTCGCGATACGCCGGCGCCTCCACCCCCGCCGTCGCCTCGGCGCGCTCCAGCAGCTCCTGCGCAAACCACGGCATCGCCTTCGCCGCGTTCGCGCGGTTGAAGGCGATCACGTCGGCCAGCGACCGCACCGCCACCGTGTCGCCGCGCGACGCCAGGTACGCGTTCACCCCCGTCTTGAACTCGTGCAGCAGCACGGTGAACTCGGCGTCGTCGTACTTGCCCACGTTGGGGACGGTCACCGGGTCCACCACGTCGGCCCCCAGCCGCCGCAACGCCTCCACCGCCTGCGCGAACAGCGCATCCACCGCCGGATGGAAGCCCCCCAGGTGCCGCGCCACCCCGATGCGCGCGCCGCGCAGCGCCCCCGCGTCCAGCACCGTGGTGTAGTCGGCCAGCGCCTTCCCCGCCCCTGCCGCCGTGGCCTCGTCCGCCGGGTCCACCCCGGCCAGCACTCCCAGCAGCGCCGCCACGTCGGCCACCGTGCGCCCCATCGGACCCGCCGTGTCCTGCGTGGCGGAGATGGGAATGATGCCGCCACGACTCACCAGCCCCACCGTGGGCTTGAGCCCCACCAGCCCGCAGATGGACGACGGGCAGATGATCGACCCGTCGGTCTCCGTGCCCACCCCCACCGCCGCCAGGCTGGCCGCGATGGCCGTCCCCGTCCCCGACGAGGAGCCGCACGGGTTGCGGTCCAGCGCCTCGGGGTGCCGCACCTGCCCGCCGCGGCTGCTCCACCCGCTGGTGGAGCGCGTCGAGCGGAAATTCGCCCACTCGCTCAGGTTGGTCTTCCCCAGCAGCACGGCGCCGGCCTCGCGCAGCCGTGCCACCAGGAATGCGTCGCGCGACGCGGGGCGCCCCACCAGCGCCAGCGAGCCGGCGGTGGTCTGCATCCGGTCGCCGCTGTCGATGTTGTCCTTGATGAGCACCGGGATCCCGTGCAGCGGGCCGCGCACGCGCCCCTGCCGCCGCTCGGCGTCACGCGCGGCCGCAATGGCCAGCGCCTCGGGATTCACCTCGATCACGCTGCGCAGCCGCGGACCGGCGGCATCGATGGCCGCGATGCGCGCCAGGTACGCCTGCGTGATCGCGCGCGAGGTGGTCGTCCCGCGCGTCATCCGGCGCTGCAGCTCGGCCACCCCCACCTCGGCCAGCGCAAAGGGCGGCGGCGCCTCCGGCGACGAGGCGCCCGACAACGGCGCCGCCTCCGCCACGTCGGGGAACGCCCACGAGGCCGCCGAGGCGGCGGCGGCCGTGAGCGAGGTGGCCAGGAAGTCGCGGCGCGGCACTCGGGAGGACATCGGCACAGGCGGAGAAAGGGTGAGCGGGGCCGCGCGGCGCGGCGCCCGCGGGACCGCGCGAAACGCTAGACCATCGACAGCGCGTGGGCGAGATCGGCCACCAGGTCCTCGACCGCCTCCACCCCCACGCTCAGCCGCACAAATCCTTCGGACACGGCGTCGCCCCCCCACCGCGCACGTCGCTCGGCGCTGGTGTGCACGCCGCCAAAGCTGGTGGCCTCGCGCACCAGCCGCGCCGCGCCGAAGAAGCGCGCCACTGCCGCCGCGTCGGCCAGTTCAAAGCTGATCACGCCGCCAAAGCGCCGCATCTGCCGCGCCGCCAGCGCATGCTGTGGGTGCGACGCCAGCCCGGGGTAGCGCACCCCTGTCACCGCGGGGTGCGCCGCCAGCCACGCGGCCAGCCGCTCCGCGCTGTCGCACTGCCGCTGCAGCCGCACGTCCAGCGTGGCCAGCGACCGGTGCGCCAGCCACGCCTCCATGGGGCCGGCAATCGCCCCCACGCGCGTGCGCCAGGTGCGCAGCGGCTCCAGCAGCGCCGCGTCGCGCACCGCCACATGCCCCAGCAGCAGGTCGCCGTGCCCGGTCATCGCCTTGGTGTCCGACACCACCGCCACGTCGGCCCCCAGCGCCAGCGGCTGCTGCAGCAGCGGCGTGGCCGTGGTGTTGTCCACCACCACCCGCGCCCCCGCCGCGCGCGCCTGCGCCGCCAGCGCCGCGATGTCGCACACCGCCAGCTCGGGGTTGGTGGGGCTCTCCAGCCACAGCAGGCACGCGCCCTCCAGCAGCGCCGCCGCGTTGGCGCCATCGGGCTCCAGCAAGCGCACCGTCACCCCCTGCGCCTGCAGCCACCCGCCGGCAAACGCCTGCGTGGCCAGCACGCGGGTGGTGTAATAGCTGCCGGCCAGCATCACCACCGTCCCCCCCGGGGGCACCAGCGTGGCCAGCACCGCCGAGGTGGCCGCCATGCCGCTGGGGAACAGCAGACAGGGGCCTCCCTCCAGCAGCGCCAGCGCCTCTTCGTACGCCTGCCAGGTGGGGTTGTGGAAGCGCCCGTAGGTGAAGGGCGACGCCGCGGGGTCGCCGGGGGCGTGATACGGCGCGGCGAACACGGGGCCCGCCAGGTACGGACCACCCGGCACCGCCGGCGCCGTGCCGCCATGCACCACTTGCGTGGCCGGCGCGGCGGCGCGGAGGTCGGGGGCGGTCATGGCACCGAGTCGGGGGACACCACGGGCGTCGGCGGGTACGCCGCCGCGTCCAGCGCCACCGCCTCGTCGCGCAGCATCACCGGGATGCCGTCGTCCACGCGGTATAGCAGCGCACAGGTGCGGCACACCAGCGCCTCCTCCGGGGCCAGGTGATGCTCCAGCGCCCCCTTGCAGGCGGGGCACACCAGGATCTGCAGCAGCTCGGCGGGGATCGTCATGGCCGGCGGGGTCAGGGAGTGGGGGAGACAGGCGGCAGCGGGGGCTCGGCCGCTCGCCCCGTGGGTGCCTGGGCGGTGCTGGCCAGCCGCGGCCCGCCCAACAGGCGAATGCACGGCGGCACGGCGGGCCACACGGCCCCCAGGCATTCGGCAATGGCCGCCGGCTTGCCGGGGAGGTTCACGATGAGCGTGGTGCCACGCGTGCCGGCCAGCTGCCGCGACAGGATCGCCGTGGGGACCGTGCGCACCGACACCGCCCGCATCTGCTCGGCAAACCCCGGCAGCAGCCGGTCGCACACCGCCGCCGTGGCCTCGGGGGTCACATCGCGCGGCGCGGGCCCCGTGCCGCCGGTGGTCACCACCAACGGGCACCCCGCCTCGTCGGCCAGCTCGCGCAGCGCCCCCTCAATGGCCCCCTGCTCATCGGGGACCAGGCGGCGCACCGGGTGCCATGGTGTGGCCAGCCACGCCCGGCACACGGCCTCGATGGCGGGGCCCGACAGGTCCTCGTACGTCCCCGCCGCGGCGCGGTCGGAGACTGTCACGATCCCCACGGGGACGGAGGCCGGCGTGTCTGCCATCAGGAGCGTCGAGGGATGGGCCGCGCGCGTCAGCGCGGCACCATGCCGGGGCACGCGCTGGCCCCCGGCGGATCGGCCGCGCCGTACTGCGCGCGCACCACCACGGCGCGGCCGTCGGCGGCGACGGAGGGCTGCACCAGGAACAGCGTGGCGTAGCTGGCATCGCACAGGTCGGGGAGGCGCGGCCCGCCCAGCGCCGTGACGATGGCGGGGATGGTGTTGCTGTGCCCCACCACCAGCACCGTGCCCCGCGCGGCGCGCACCGCGCGTGCCACTGCCTGCACATGGCCGGCCCCGCCCCCCTCCAGCGACACCACGGTGGGGGTGACGCCGGTACGCTGCTGCACCACCGCCGCCGTTTCCACGGTACGACGGCGCGTGCTCACCACGATGGTGGAGGGCGCCAGGTGCGCCAGCGCGCTGTCCAGCGCCGCGGCGCGTGCCTGGCCGGCAGCTGAGAGCGGCGGGTCGTCCCCGGGCACCGGCGCCTTCTCCCCGTGACGCACCAGGATCACCAGCGACGGGCCGGCGGCAGGCTGCGCGGCGGTCCCGCCAGCGGCGACCCCGACAGCGGCCCCCGCCGCATCGGTCCCGAACGGCGCATCGGGCGGCGCGGCCGGGAGCGCCGGCAGGCACACCGCCAGCACCTGGTACGACGTCTCCCCCGGCGCCACGCGCAGCGCCTCGTTCACGCGCGCCTCCGCGTCGGTCCCCAACAGCTGCGCGCCGTTCACGTTGAACAGGCAGTCGGCGTCCCCCTGCCGGAAGCGCAGTGACCCCTCGCGCGGCGCGTCCAGCGGGTCGGGGGTGCGCACCCATCCGGCGGCCCGCACCCGCTCGTAGAAGTGCGCCGCCTCCTCCGCCAACGACCGGGCGCTCCCCCCCGCCGCCGTCACACGGCACCCCGCCAGCCGCCGGTGCGTGCGCCAGTCGTCCATCGTGTCCGGCTCCACCTCGGCCACCATGCGCCGGTCCTCGCGCAGGAAGGCGGCGGCCCGGGTGCACAGCGCGAGCGCGTCCGTACGCGGGGGCGCGGCGGAAGACGACGAGAGCCCCGCGGGGTCCGCATCGGGGCGCCCGGGCACACCAGCGGCCAGGGCCAGGGCGAGCGACAGGGCGGCGGTCCGGATCATCCCTGAAAGGTAACGCGATTACCATATGGGGCATGACCCCCGTCGACCTCACCACCTCGGCCGTCGGCCTGACGGCGCTGGCGCTCTTCGCGGGCGCGTACCTCCTGGTCATCCTCGAGGAGGTGCTGCACCTGCGCAAGTCGGTCCCCATGCTGGTGGCGGCCGGGGGCGTCTGGGGGCTGGTGGGGTGGCACTATGCCGGCGCTGCCGCGGCGGCCACCGATCCCGCCGTGCGCGACGCCCTCACGCACGTCGCCGGCGAGGCGCTGCAGCACGTGCTGCTGGAGTTCGCCGAGCTGATGCTGTTCCTGCTGGCGGCCATGACGTACGTGAACACCATGGAGGAGCGCGGGGTGTTCGACGCGCTGCGCGTGCGGCTGGTGGCGCGCGGCTTCTCGCTTCGCGCCATCTATTGGATCACCGGCGCGCTGGCGTTCTGCATCTCCCCGGTGGCCGACAACCTGACCACCGCGCTGGTCATGGGGACGGTGGCGCTCAGCGTGGGCGCCGGGCACCCGCGCTTCGTCACCGTGGCCATGATCAACATCGTCGTGGCGGCCAACGCCGGCGGCGTGTTCTCCCCCTTTGGCGACATCACCACGCTCATGGTGTGGCAGAAGGGGAAGGTGGAGGTGGGGGGCTTCCTCGCGCTGTTCCTGCCGGCCTTGGTCAACTGGCTGGTGCCGGCCGCGCTGATGGCCACCGCCGTGCCGGCGGCGCGCCCCACGGTGTCCGGCGAGCCCCTGCGCCTGCAGCGCGGCGCCTGGGGCGTGGTGGCGCTGTTCCTGGCTACCATCGCCGGGACGGTGCTGGTGCACCACCTGCTGCACCTCCCCGCCGTGCTGGGGATGATGACCGGGATGGGGGTGCTCAAGGTGTACGCCTACTGGCTGGAGCGACGCCCCGGACGCACAGGGGTCCCCGACGCCATCCCCAGCACCAATCCGTTCGAAGCCATGTCGCACCCCGGCGCCTCACGACAGGCGTTCGACATCTTCCGCCAGCTCGAGCGCGCCGAGTGGGACACGCTGCTGTTCTTCTATGGCGTGGTGCTGTGCGTGGGCGGGCTGGGGACGCTGGGGTATCTGGAGATCGTCTCCACGCACGCCTACCAGTCGTGGGGGGCCACCTGGGCCAACATCGCCGTGGGGGTGGCGTCGGCGGTGGTGGACAACATCCCGGTGATGTTTGCCGTGCTCACCGCCAACCCGACCATGGACCTGGGGCAGTGGCTGCTGGTGACGCTCACCGCCGGCGTGGGGGGCTCGCTGCTGTCGGTGGGGAGCGCCGCGGGGGTGGCGCTGATGGGGCAGGCCCGCGGCGTGTACACCTTTGGCTCGCACCTCAAGTGGAGCTGGGCGGTGGCGCTGGGCTTTGCGGCCAGCATTGCCACGCACCTGTGGGTGAACCGCTGGGCGTTTGCCCCCTGATCCCTCTACCTCTTGCCTATCGGTTCCCATCCCTGGGACCTAGGCAGTTCCTGGGAGCCAGGCAGTCCTCCTGTCTTCCTCAGCGGCGCAGCTGCGCCGCCGCCGCGTCCCAGTTGATCCGCCCCAGCAGGGCGTCCAGGTAGTCGCCCCGGCGGTTCTGGTACTTCAGGTAGTAGGCGTGTTCCCACACGTCGAGCCCCACCACCGGCAGCTCCCCCTCCAGCAGCGGCGAGTCCTGGTTGGGGAGCCCGCGCACCGCCAGGCGGTTGGTGGCGGTCTTCACCAGCCAGGCCCACCCGCTGCCGAACTGGGCCACGCCGGCGGCCTTGAGCGCCGCCTTGCAGGCATCCAGGCTGCCGAAGTCCCGCACGATCCACTCGGCCAGCTGGCCGCTGGGGGCGCTGGCCGATGCACCACCCGGTGCCAGCAGCTGCCAGAAGAGCGCGTGGTTGGCGTGGCCGCCCCCGTGGTTGCGGATGGCCCCTTGCACCGCCGCGGGCCACCGGCGCAGCCCCATCAGGAGCTCTCCCAGCGTGTGCCGGTGGAGGTCGGCCTGGTCCTTGAGGGCGGTGTTGAGAGTGTTCACGTACGCCGCGTGGTGGCGGTCGTGATGCAGCGACATGGTGGCCGCATCCACCGCAGGCTCCACCGCCGCCGGAGCATACCCCAGCGGCGGGAGGGTGAACGGGTAGCGCTCGTCGTACAGGTCGAACAGCGACCGGGGCATGGGGATTACCGGAGAGGGATCCGTTGCGGCTGGGGCGACGGGCCGGTGTCCCCCGTGCCTGAGCCGCCCGAGGAGGCGGACACCACCGAAGCGATGGTGGCCAGCACGGCGGCCACGGCGGCGGCCAGCATCGCCGTGCGGCGCCGGGACAGCTCCTGAAGCTCCACCTTCGCCAGGTCGGTTCTGGGAAATGTCACCTGTGCCCCGCTACTGGCAAAGCGGTCGCGGGGGCCGGTGGCCACGAGGCGCACCGCCAACCACAGCGAATCGGCGGTGGCCCGGTCCACCACCCCCTCCACTTCCACCACACCGGCGCCCAGCGTGGGTTCCACCCGCCGGGTCCCCTCGGCGGTGAGGGTGACGCGCACCGTGCGCCCCGGGGGTTCGGCCGCGCTCCCGGAGGCGGGGGCAACCGGGAGATAGGCGTAGCACCCCACCAGCGACCACGCGGCGATGGGGCCCAACAGGATGGCACGAGCGACACGACCGGCCACGGTGCTCCGTGGCCGGTCGGTCGCGCCCCGCGAGAGGCGACGGCGGATCATGCGATTACTGGCAGGCGGCCGGGCGATCCTGCGCCGGCTGCGGGGCCAGCAGGTTCTGCTGCCGCTCGTTGTACGAGATGGGGAAGAAGCAGGGGCGCAGCCCGCGGGTGGCCACCCACCGGTCGGCGCGCTGCTGGAACCGGTAGTGGTCGTGCAGCCGCCGCCCCTGGAGGAACAGCGACGTGCTGCGGGTGTGGATCAGCATGTCGCGCGCCGACGGGGTGTCCACCCAGTTGGGGAGGGCATCAAGCGCGCGGATGGCGTTGATGCGGGTGCCGAACTCCGCCGTGTTGCCGGTGGCCAGCGCCGCCTCGGCGAGGATCAGGAGCATCTCGCGCCCCGACACCGCCGTCCACCCCACGTTCACCGTGGAGGAGAGGCGGCAGCACTCGTCGATGTTGCGCGCCGTGACCGGGTCGGGCTGCCCCGTGATGGGGTCCACCAGGCGGATGCCGGCGATCCCGTCCAGCGGGCGGGTGCCGGCGCCGGTGGGGTTGATGTAGCGGTTGCCGGCGCGGATCTCCAGGCGGGAGTTCATCTCGCCGCCGGTGGAGAACCACCCGCCGTTGTTCTGCGCCACCACGTCGAAGCGGTAGCGGAACGAGTTGGCGCCCATCGCCGCCAGCGCCGCCGTGGCGTCGGCGTTGGCACCCGCGTCATTGATGAGCGGGTTGGCCGGGAAGCCGCGCGGCGCGCGGAGCGACGTCCACACCGCCTTCGACCACTTCGCCCGGGCGCGCATCCCCAGGATGCGGGCGCGAAGCGGCTGGTTGTTGAGCGCGGTGGCCACGGTGAGCCCCTTGTCCAGGTACACCACCGCCGAGTCGAACATGCTGCGCATGTTCGCCTCGCCGACGCTGGCGGTGTTCTTCGTGCGGTCGGAGCCGATCACGAAGTCCTCGTACACCTCGCCGATGAGGGTGTAGATGGTGCCGCCCAGGAAATACGACTGGGCCAGGTCCGCCCGGTTCCGCAGCAGCCCCTTCTTGTCGTACTCCTCCAGCTTGGGGATGACGTAGTTGGCCATCCACCGCGCCTGGCTCACGAAGGGGTACTGCCCATCGGTGTACTCGTTGAGCGGGTCGCCGATGTCCCCCACGTCCAGCAGGTTCCAGTACTCGCGCGAGCCCACCCACATCAGCTCGTCCGAGGCGGCGCCGATGGTGCCGACGATCTGGTTGCCGGCGGCGTTCACCGCGCCGTACTGCCCCGTCACCAGCGACCCGGCCGCGGCCGCCGCCTCGGCGATCGCGTCCTCCGTCACGGCGTTGGGGTTGTTCACGTCCGTCGAGAAGATCTGGCAGGAGGCGGCGCCCAGCGCGCCCAGCGCCACCAGGGTGGCGGCCAGGCCGCGCCGCGCCGTTCCGCTGATCGGAGATCCGGTCTTCATGGGAAGGCGTCCGGTCAGAAGTTGAGGTTCATGGCGATCGACACCCGCCGCGGGATCGGCAGCCCGAAGCCGTCGGTGGA
>JBILED010000122.1:0-8212 GCA_044352305.1 Gemmatimonas sp. | reverse complement strand
GTCAACGACGACCTGGATCGGGCGGTGTCGCAGGTCAGCGCCATCGTGGATGCGGAGGCGTTGCGGCAGGACCGGGTGCATGCGCTCGAAGCGCAGGTCGAGGGACTCATCCGGCAGCTCGAGCGGGAACTACACGATTTCACCAAGGACGGCTGATCATGCAGGTGTTCACTCCCTCCGACGTGGCGCAGAAGGCGGACAACAAGTACCTGAGCGTCCTGATCGCGGCGAAGTTCGCGCGGGTGCTCAACGAGTTCCCGCGCGACCGCGCCCTGCACGAGAAGAAGCTCACCACCCGCGCGCTTGAGGAGCTCGCGTCGGGGGACATTGAGTACCAGGTGGTCCCGCGGCGGCGCCCGGCCTGACCGCGCCCACGGCTCGCGTGCGCCGGCGACTCCGCTGAGCGAGCGGGCGATGGACGCCCGGGAGCGGTTGCGCCGGTACCTGGAGCAGCGCCGGGAGCTGGGCGAGACCGAATTCGTCCTCGACGCCCTGTCGGTGGACGAGGCGTTGGCGTTGCTCGCGGGGGGGAAGCACATCGGCCCCGCGCGCGAGGGGACCGCTGCGGTCACAGGCCGCGACCGCAGCGCTGCGGGCGGAGGCGCGGCTACGTTCCCCCCCGACACCCCGTCGGCCCCCCTCCCCGACCCGCCGCCCCCACCGCCCATTGCGCCACGGATGCCCGCGGCGGACTCCGTGGTTGGTGGCGACTGGCGTTCCGCCCTGCAGGCCACCGGCGTTTCTCGCGGTGCGGTGGACCCGCAACCCGTCGCGGGCGCACCCGTCGTCGGCTCCGAAAGCGTCGAGGGCCTTCCCGAGGCGGCCCCCTGGCCGGCGTGGTTGACCGCCTTGGGGCTGCCGGCCGGGATCGTGCGCGCCGCCCCGCCCCTGCCGGATGCGGTGACGGCCTTGGACTCGCTGGAGGCGGTGGGACATGCCGCAGCGGCGTGCGTGGGATGCGCCCTCCATCGCTCAGCCCGCAATCCGGTGCCCGGCGCGGGGCATCCGCGGGCCGATCTTCTGTGCATCGGCGAGGCGCCGGGGGCCGACGAGGACGCCACCGGCCTGCCATTCGTGGGCGAGGCCGGGCAGCTGTTGACGAACATCCTGGCGGCCATCAAGCTCTCCCGGGATGACGTGTACATCGCGAACGTCCTCAAGCACCGCCCTCCCGGCAACCGCGACCCGCTCCCCGACGAGATGCAGGCCTGCCTTCCCTTGCTCTGGCGCCAGGTGGCGCTGGTGCGTCCCCGCGTGATCCTCGCGCTGGGTCGCGTGGCGGCGCAGGCGCTGACCGGATCCACCCAGGGGATCGGGGCGCTCCGCGGACGCGTGCACGGCGTCATGGGGATCCCGCTGGTGGCCACGTACCATCCGGCCGCGCTGCTCCGTAATGAGGCGTGGAAACGCCCCACGTGGGCGGACGTGCGGCTGGCCCAGCAGATCCTGCTCGCGGCGCGCGCGCATGACGGACGCGGGGATGTCGCCGCCCCGGGGGGCGCATGACGGGGATGGCCCTGGCCCCCATGGGGGCGCCTGCGCCCGTGGCCCGCGACCCGTACAAGGAGCGCCGCCCGCCCTGGTCGGAGGAGGCGGAGCAGGCCGTGCTGGGCGCCATGCTCCTCGACGCCGACGCGGTCATGCGCGCCGCCGAGCACGTCGACGACACGATGTTCTACCGGGAGGGGCACCGGCGCCTCTTTCGCGCCATGTTCGGCATCACCGAGCGGGGCGGCGTGGTGGATCCGCTCACGCTCGCGGATGAGCTGGAGCGGCGCGGGGAGCTGGAGCATGCCGGGGGGCGCGAGTATCTCGCCTTCCTCCTGGACGCGGTGCCCACGGTCGCCAACGTGGAGTACCATGCGCGCATCGTGCGCGAGAAGGCGCTCATGCGGCGCCTCATCGAGGTCTCCACGGAGATCGTCGGCGAGGCCTTCGAGGGGCGGGTCACCGCCGGCGAGCTGCTGGACAGCGCCGAGCAGCGGATCTTCGGGCTGGGGCAGGCGCGCGAGAAGGCGGGCTTCGCGCGCATCAAGGAGCTCCTCTGGCCCGCCATGGAGAAGCTGGAACTGCTCGCGCAGCGGGACCAGGTGGTCACCGGCGTCCCCACAGGGTTCACCGAGCTGGACATGATGACCTCCGGGCTCCAGCCCGCCGACCTGGTCATCGTGGCGGCCCGCCCGTCCATGGGCAAGACGGCGTTCACGCTCAACATCGCCCAGCACGCCGCCATCACCGCCAAGGTGCCGGTGGCCTTCTTCTCGCTGGAGATGAGCAAGGAGTCGCTGGTCCAGCGCATGCTCGCCTCCGAGGCCCTCGTGGACGCGCAGGCGCTGCGCAAGGGGGGGCGCGCGCTCGACGAGTCCATGCCGCGCCTGGCGCAGGCGGCCGGCATCCTCAGCCACGCCCCCATTTACATCGACGACACCCCCGGCATCGGCCTCATGGAGATGCGCGCCAAGGCGCGCCGACTGCGGGCGGAGCACGACCTGGGGCTCATCATCGTCGACTACCTCCAGCTGATGTCCGGCCCGCCCGGGGTGGAGAATCGCCAGCAGGAGGTCTCGCAGATCTCCCGCGGGCTCAAGGCGCTGGCCAAGGAACTGGGGGTGCCGGTCATGGCGCTCTCCCAGCTCTCCCGAGCTCCCGAGCAGCGCACCGGCGACGACAAGGGGCGTCCGCAGCTCTCCGACCTGCGCGAGTCCGGCGCGATCGAGCAGGACGCCGACGTGATCATGTTCATCTTCCGGCAGGAGGTGTACGCGGAGCGCGACGAGACCGGGCGCCTCAAGGACCCGTCGCTCGAGGGGCGTGCCGAGATCATCATCGGCAAGCAGCGCAACGGGCCCATCGGCGCCGCGCGCCTCTTCTTCCACAAGCAGTACACGCGCTTCGACAACTTCTCCCCGCGCCAGCCCCCCGCCGACTTCGGCGGGCCCAAGCTGGTGAAGGGGGACGACGACTTCGCGGGGACGCCGTTCTGAGGGGGGCGTGATGGCGCGCGCGCGCACGGTGCACCGTTGCCAGGAGTGCGGGGGGGAAGCGCCGCGGTGGGCGGGGCGGTGTGACGGCTGCGGGGCGTGGAACACCCTCGTGGAGGAGGTGGTGGCGCCCCCCGCCGCGGGCCGGCGCGCCGCGCGCGGAGCGCTGCCGGCCTTCCCCACGGTACCCCTGGGTGACGTGGTCTCGGCGGCCACGCCCCGCTGGGGGACCGGGCTGCGCGAGTTCGACTTCGTGCTGGGCGGCGGCATCGTCCCCGGTAGCCTCGTGCTGGTGGGCGGCGAGCCCGGCATCGGCAAGAGCACCCTCCTGCTGCAGGTGGCGGCGCGCCTGGCGGCGGCCGGGCACGGCACGCTGTACGTCTCCGGCGAGGAGAGCGCGCTGCAGGTGCGGCTGCGCGCCGACCGGCTGGCCGAGGCGGCCGACGCCGCGCAGGTGGCGCTGCTCACCGAGACGTCGCTGGAGGCCATCGTGGCCACCGCGGGCGCACCGCTCCCCTCGGGACGGCGCGTGCAGGCGCTCGTGGTGGACTCCATCCAGACGGTGCACACCGACCAGCTCGAGGGCGCGCCGGGGAACGTGGGGCAGGTGCGCGAGTGCGCGGCCCGCCTGATGCGGCTGGCCAAGGACGCGGGGATCGCGGTGTTCGTGATCGGCCACGTCACCAAGGGGGGCGGCATCGCGGGCCCCAAGACGCTGGAGCACATCGTCGACACCGTGCTGTACTTCGAGGGGGAGGGGTCGCTGGAGCACCGGGTCCTCCGCGCCACGAAGAACCGCTTTGGCTCGGTCGACGAGATCGGCGTGTTCCGGATGCTCCCCGCCGGGCTGGTGCCCGTGGAGAATCCCTCGGCGCTGTTTCTGGGCGACCGCGAGGCCGTCGCCAGCGGCAGTGCCGTGACGGCGCTCATGGAGGGGACGCGCCCCGTGTTGGTGGAGGTGCAGGCGCTCGCGGCCCGCGCCGGGTTTGGCACGCCGCAGCGTGTCGCCACCGGCATCGACGGGCGCCGCCTCGCGCTGCTGCTGGCGGTGCTGGACAAGCGTGGCGGCATCTCCTGTGCGCAGCTGGATGTCTTCTGCAACGTCGTCGGCGGGATGCGCGTGCAGGAGCCGGTGGCGGACCTGGCGGTCATCGCGGCGCTGGCCTCCAGCGTGGCCGACCGCCCGCTGCCCTCGCGCGCGGTGTTCCTGGGCGAGGTGGGGCTGGGCGGGGAGATCCGCCCCGTGTCCCAGGTGGAGCGTCGCCTGGCGGAGGCGGCCAAGCTCGGGATGACGCAGGCGTTTCTCGCGGAGCGCGGGGTGCCGCGCCGCACGCCGGAGGGGCTGACCGTGGTCCCCGTGGCGTCGCTGGGCGACCTGTTGCGGCGCACGGTCGGGCGGGAGGCCGCGTGAGCGATCCGGGGCAGGACGCGGGGCCACGGCCGCCGCGACGCATCATCCCCCCGCCGGCGGTGGCCTCGCGTGGCGATGGGGCGGGCGGCGGGGCGGTGGCGCGCGACGTGGGGGTGGTGATCGTGGCGGGCGGCTCGGGGCATCGCACCGGAAGCGCCGAGCTCAAGCAGTTCCGCTGGGTCGCCGGGAAACCCGCCCTGCTGCACAGCGTGCAGGCGTTCATGGCCCGCCCCGATGTGGCGCTCGTGGTGGTCGTGCTCCCCAAGGCCTACGCGGCCGATCCTCCCCCGTGGCTGTTCCAGTGCGACGTGGATCGGTTGCTGATCTCCGTGGGGGGCGCGGAGCGGCATGAGAGCGTGGTGAACGGCCTGGAGGACCTCCCGGAAGAGGTCGCGGTGGCCGTGGTGCACGATGCTGCGCGGCCGCTGGTCACCGATGACACGATCGCCCGGGTGATCGATGAGGCGCGACGCGGGCACGGCGCCATTGCGGCGCTCCCCGTGGTGGACACGCTCAAGGAAGTCGACGAGGCGGGGCGCATCGTGCGCACCGTCGACCGCGCGCGCCTCTGGCGGGCGCAGACGCCGCAGGCCTTCCCGCGGACGCTGCTCGAGGCGGCCCATGTGGCGGCGCGCCGTGACGGGGTGGGCGCCACGGACGATGCCGCGCTGGTCGAGCGGATTGGCGGCACCGTGGTGGTCGTGCGCGGCAGCGAGCGCGCCATGAAGATCACCGACCCGGGTGACTTCGCTCGCGCCGATGCGCTGAGCCTGCTGCCGGACTGACCTCCCGTGACGGACGTTCCCACGGTGCCGTTCTGGTCGCCCGAGGAGGTCGAGGGCGCCCTCGCCGGGGCGCTGGCCCATCTGGAATGCGGCGGGGTGCTCGCCTACCCTACGGAGACGGTGTACGGCTTTGGCACCGCCGTGGACCACCCTTCGGTGGAGTCGTTGGTGCGCCTGAAGGGGCGTCCACCCGGCAAGCCGTTCCTGCTGCTCATCGGTGACCCGCAGCAGGTGCATCGGCTGGACCTGCACCTCCCCGCGTACGCCGCGCACCTCGCGGCGCGCCACTGGCCCGGCCCGCTCACCCTGGTGCTGCGCGGCGGTGAGGGGCGGGTGCCGGCCCGGTTGCGCGGGCCCGAAGGGGGCGTGGCCGTGCGGTGGACGCCCCACCCCGGCCTGCAACGCCTGCTGGCCGCCCATGGCGAACCCATCACGAGCACCAGCGCCAACCGCCCCGGGGTACCGCCCGCGGTGTCCGCCTCCGAGATTGCCGACCAGTGGCCCGAGGCGATCCGCCGCGGACTGCTGCACGTGCTGGACGGCGGCCGCCTGGCGCCGTCTCCCCCTTCCACCGTGGTCGACTGCACCGGCCGCCGTCCGCGCGTGATCCGCCCCGGGGTGCTCTCGGCGAGCGAGCTGCGACGGTGCGTGCCCGACCTGCTTGGCGACACCTGACCCGTGCCTTCGGCCCTCATGCATCTCCTCTTCGTTTGCACGGGCAACACCTGTCGCAGCCCGCTGGCCGAGGTCGTGGCGCGGCGGGAGCTCGCGGCGCGCGGCGCCGCGCACGTCACCGTGGGCAGCGCCGGCACCCATGCCTGGCCTGATGCCCCCGCCTCGGATGGGTCCCTGCTGGTCGCCCTGGAGCAGGGAATGGACCTCAGCGGGCATCGCGCGCGTACGCTGACCCCGGAGCTGGTGGCGGAGGCGCACACCATCCTGACCATGGGGAGCGGGCACCTGGATCTCGTGGAGGCAATGGGGGGAACGGGGCGCGCGGCGCTGCTGGGGGGGTACGGGGACCACACCGCGCGTCCCATTGCCGACCCGTTTGGCGGCGACCTGGACCACTACCGCGTGACGTGCGCGGAGATCGAGGCGGAAGTGCGCGCGGCGCTCGATCGCCTCCTGCCCGCGCCGGACGGCCCGCGAGCGTGACCGCTGCGCCCGCTGTGCCGCGGGCCCCGGCGCCCCCGTCGCGCCTGGTGTTGATGGGGCACCCGGTGGCGCACGTGCGGTCCCCCGCCATGCAGGCCGCGGCGGTGCGGGCTGCGGGGCTGTCCGTCGGCTATGCGGCGCTGGACGTGCCCCCGGACCGGGTGCCCGAGACACTGGCGGCGCTTGCACGCGAGCGGGTAGGCGGCAACGTGACGATTCCGCACAAGGAAGTCGTGGCGGCCGCGGCGGATCGGTTGACGGCCAGTGCCGCCCGGGTGGGCGCGGTGAACACCTTCTGGCACGACGGCGACACGCTGGTGGGGCACAACACCGACGTGGATGGCGCGCGGGCGGCCTTGGCGGCGATCTGGCCGGCGCGGATGGAGGGAGCCCCCGTGCTCCTGCTGGGCGCCGGTGGATCCGCAGCCGCGCTGCTGCTGGCGCTGGCGGAGCGCGCACATGGCGGGATCGTGGTGGCCGCCCGCACCCCACGCCGCGCTGAAGCGGTGGCGGCGCGCGTCGGCGTCCCGATCCGCGTGCTGGCGGCCCCCCGAGAGGGTGCCTCGGCTGCGGGCGTCTCCGAAGACGAGGTCCGCCGCGCCGGCGTGGTCATCAACGCCACGCCGATCGGACAGCAGGGGGCGGGGATGCCGGTCCCGCCGCAATGGATTGCCCCGGGGCATGCGGTGCTGGACCTGGTCTATGCCCCTGGCGGCACGGCGTGGGTGCGCGCCTGTCGCGAGGCCGGGCGGGTGGCCGAGGACGGCACGCGCATGCTGGTGGAGCAGGGGGCGCACGCGTTCGAGGCCTGGTTCGGCATCGTCCCGGACCGGGCGGCCATGTGGGCGGCGGCGGTGGCCCCATGACCGGACGTGGGGGCGGTCGACTGTCGCCGTTGTGGGCGCTGGCTGGCGGCGTTCGGGACCTGCTGCTCCCACCCGCATGTGCCGTGTGTCGCACCACCCACGCGCCGCGGAATGGCGAGGTGGTGTGCGCCCGGTGCCAGGCGGGAATCGTGCCGCTGGGCTGGCCGCAGTGCGGACGGTGCGGCCATCCCCGGGGTGGTGCCCCCGTGGTGTGGCCCGTCGGCGCGGCGCTGCCCCCCTGTCGCTGGTGCGCCCGGTGGCCCTCCGTGGTGCGCGCCGTGCGCTCGGCGGGATGGATGGAGCCCGGCACCGGCGGCGTGCTGGTGCACGCGCTCAAGTACGAGGGATGGACGGCGGTGGCCACCACGATGGCGCGGGCGATGGCGCGGCTGGAGTGGCCGGAGGATGTGGTGGCGGAGCGCACGGCCCTGGTGCCGATGCCGCTGTCGGCTGCCCGGGAGCGGGAGCGCGGGTACAACCAGGCCGAACGGCTGGCGTCGGCCCTGTCGGCCGCGTGGGGCCTCCCCGTGTGGTCGTGGGCCCTGCGTCGGATGCGGCACACCGACTCGCAGGTCCGGTTGACTCCGTCCCAGAGGGTGGCGAATGTTTCCGGGGCGTTTGCGGTGCCCCGCGAGGCGGGGCGCCGGCTCGCCGGTGCGCACGTGGTGCTGGTGGACGATGTGGTGACCACCGGAGCGACGGCTGCCGCCGCCGCGGAGGCCCTGGTGGCCGGTGGCGCGCGCATTGCCAGTGTGGTGACCTTCGGGCGGGCCCCCGATCCCGGGGACGCCGTCGCCCTTGACTTCGACTCCGACCGGACGTGACACGCATGGCCATTCGTGTGGGCATCAACGGCTTCGGCCGCATCGGCCGCCAGGTGCTGCGGGCCGCCTTCCAGCAGGGGGTGGCCGACCTCGAGTTCGTGGCGATCAACGACCTGACCGACACGGCCACCCTGGCGCACCTCTTCGCCTACGACTCGGTGCACGGGCGCTACGACGGCGAGGTGGC